>JBEKHI010000045.1:0-29663 GCA_050012355.1 Streptosporangiaceae bacterium
CCGGTCTCCTTCCGATGTGACGACATGCTGGCGTTTCAGGGTGCCGGATGCGTCTTCGCCAGCTACATACCCACGCTGACCCTGTCTCGCGGCGCCTTCGGCGCGGCCGCCGATATGATCTCGTGGGCGCAGAAGCACCTGGACGGTGCCTGGGGGCTGGAAGGACGCGGCGATCCGCTCCGGCGGCTGGCGAACAGCGAGAAGTCGGACCAGAACAGGGCCGTGATCTGCGGAAGGGCCTGGAAGAGCATGGGATCGAAGATCGGCGGCGATTTCGGTGACACCGATAGTTGCGACGAGTTCCCGTTTGCCGCGACCTACGAGAGCGGCGGATCTTCGGTTAGCAGCGGAGCCGAGTGCGCGCAGGTCGTCGCGGTGGAGACCGGGAAGGCAGGCCAGACCGAGCCTGAGCGCTGGAACACGGTCGAGCCGCTCGGCTCCCACTCCGCGGACGCGGCCTGCGTGCGCGGCCACACCCCGCTGACGGAGAACACCGACGTCGGCAATGCCTACCGAGTATTCATCGGTCCGCAGCGCCTCCTCGACGAGGACCAGTTCTGGGTGTCGGTCACCGCGTAGGGATGCCAGCTGACATGAACGACCGAGCCGCGGGTCCAGCCCCATCCGGATGGGGCTGGACCCGCGAGCGTGACATGGAGATCGGCGGCAGCCTGGTGTTCGTCCGCGGGGTATCAGCCGAGCGCGTCATCGAGGCGTTCGGCATGGACCCGGCGCGCGCGCTGCTCCTTCCGGCGTCGGAGGCCGATGAGGCGCTGCGCTACCCGGTATGGGACACCAGCACCGGGACCACCGTCCATCCGTGGATTCGCGTCGGTCGGTCGGCTGAATGGACGTTCGCTATCGACCCCAGCCTCATGGCCGCGTCGCAGACGCAGGGCGCCGTGCGCGAACTCTCGCTGGGCACCGAGGCGGCCTGGTTCTCCTGGAATCCGAACATCAGCTACTTCCGGTACTTCGCGGATGGCGTGCTGGTCACCGCGTTCGAGCCATTGCTGGCATCCGATCGGCAGGGCAGCGACCCGGACCGGTTCCTGGACCAGATGCGGCGGGCAGGACTCGATCCCGACCCCATCCCGGACGACGCGCCCGTTCCCGACGTGCTCCCCGATTACCGGATAGGCCTGCTGGACATGCTGACGCTGGCGCTAGGCATCAGGCTCCCGCGGGAGGTCGCCCTCGGCCCGTTGCTCACCGTCCAGCGGTGAGCAACGATGTCACGCGCGGGCGTAACGAGTGAACAGGAAGCCGTCCTCTTCCAGGGCATGGGCCAGCCGCATCCGATGCGGACCAGACTGCCACTGGTCACCGGCCATGACGCGAGCGGAGCCTGGGCCGCCCAGCAGCGGGCTGACCGTCAGGCACAGCTCGTCGAGCACGCCAGCCGCGCCTAGGTCGCCCAGCAGGTGCGGACCTCCCTCACAGGAGACCCGGGTCAGGCCCCGGGAAGCCAGTGACTCAAGAGCCGCCTTGAGGTCCACGGCCGTGTCGCCGGCGACGATGACATCCGCGACCAAAGAGAGCGCCGCCCGGACATCCGGCGGCGACGAGGCACAGGTGATCACGATCGTCCGCGCCTCGGTCGGCGCCGCGGTGAACAACGCCGACGACGGATCGAGATCCAGCCGCCCGGAAACCACGGCGATAGCGGGAACCGAAGGCCGGCCGGACCGCAGCGAGGACCAGACCTCGCGCGGCTTTACCGGTTTGTAGCCCTCGGCTCGCACGGTGCCCGCGCCCGCCAGGATCACGTCGGCGAGGCCGCGGAGCACGGCGAACAGCCGCCGGTCGCCCTCGGATGACAACCCGCCGGACTTACCGGACAAGACCGCCGCGCCGTCGGCGCTGGCCACCATGTTGGCCCGCACCCAGCCCTCCCCGGGGGGGAAAGCGTAGAGCGACGCCAAAGAACCGTCGTCAAGGACACTGCCAGCGACCGGAAACACCTGCCGCACTAACGATCACCCCTTGGATCGCAGGACCGTCGCGGCGTGCGCGACGAGCTCGAGCTCACTCTTAGGCGGCAGCGCCTGCGCCTCGGTCACCCCGTCGGACGACGTGGTGTCCACGACGACCTCCCAAGAGGCGCCGAGCCGCGAGTCGGGCAGCGTGAAGACGACCGGCTCACCGCCCGCGTTGAACAGCAGCAAGAACCGGTCGTCGGTCACCGGATCGCCACGCGGGTCGGGCTCGTCGATCGCCGCGCCGTTCAGGTAGACGGCGACCGATTTGGCGTATCCTGCGTCCCAGTCGTCGCCGGTCATCTCCTCGCCGGTCGGGGTAAGCCAGATGAGGTCCCCGGGACCGTCGGCGGACGAGCCCGGCTGCCCGACGAAGAACCGCCGCCGCCGGAAGACCGGATGCTCGCGCCGTAGCCGGGCTAGCCGCTGGGTGAACGTGAGCAGGTCATGCTCGCCGGTGGCCCGCGTCCAGTCGACCCAGGACACCTCGTTGTCCTGGCAGTAGGCGTTGTTGTTGCCGCTCTGGGTGCGGCAGATCTCGTCGCCCGCCAGCAACATCGGCACCCCCTGCGACAAGAACAACGTGGTCAGGAAGTTCCGCTGCTGCCGCTCCCGCAGCGTCTCCACCGCGGGATCCTCCGACGGCCCCTCGACCCCGCAGTTCCAGGACCGGTTGTCGTCGTTGCCGTCCCGGTTGTCCTCGCCGTTCGCCTCGTTGTGCTTGGTGTTATAGGACACCAGGTCCCGCATCGGAAACCCGTCGTGGCAGGTCACGAAGTTGATGGACGCGACCGGACGCCGCCCGGACGTCTCGTACAGGTCGGAGGACCCGGTCAGCCGGGAGGCGAACTCCGGCAACGTCGACGGCTCGCCGCGCCAGAAGTCGCGCACCGTGTCGCGGTACTTCCCGTTCCACTCCGTCCACAACGGCGGGAAGTTCCCGACCTGGTACCCGCCCTCGCCGACGTCCCACGGCTCGGCGATCAGCTTGACCTGCGACACGACCGGGTCCTGCTGCACCAGGTCGAAGAACGTGGACAGCCGGTCCACGTCGTGCAGTTCGCGGGCCAGCGCGGACGCGAGGTCGAACCGGAACCCGTCCACGTGCATCTCGAGGACCCAGTAGCGCAGCGAGTCCATCAGCAGTTGCAGCGAATGCGGATGCCGGACGTTCATGCTGTTCCCGCAGCCGGTGTAGTCGACGTAGCGCCAGGGTGCCGAATCGTCCAGCCGGTAGTACGCGCTGTTGTCGATGCCGCGCAGCGACAGCGTCGGACCGCGGTGGTTGCCCTCGGCGGTGTGGTTGTACACCACGTCGAGGATCACCTCGATGCCCGCCGAATGCAGCGCCTTGACCATCGCCTTGAACTCGCCGACCTGCTCGCCGCGCTGGCCCGCCGAGCAGTACCGGTTGTGCGGCGCGAGGAAGCCGATCGTGTTGTAGCCCCAGTAGTTCGTCAGGCCACGGGAGATGAGCGCCTGCTCCGGGATGAACTGGTGCACCGGCATCAGCTCGACCGCGGTGACACCGAGTTGCGTCAGGTGATCGATGACCGCGGGATGCGCGAGGCCCGCGTAGGTGCCGCGTTGCTGAGAGGGCACCTCGGGATGCCGCAGCGTCAGGCCGCGGACGTGCGCCTCGTAGATGACCGTCTCGTGGTACGGGACATGCGGCGGCCGGTCGTTGCCCCAGTCGAAGAACGGGTTGATCACCACGTTCTTCGGCATGAACGACGCGCTGTCGTCGGTGTTCGGCCGTCGCGGGTCGGACCAGGAATAGTCGAACAGCGACTCGTCCCAGGTGACCTCGCCATCGATGGCCTTACCGTACGGGTCGAGCAGTAGTTTCGAGGGCGCGCAGCGCAAACCCTGCGACGGCTCATAGGGGCCGTGCACGCGATACCCGTAGCGCTGGCCCGGGCTCACGCCGGGCAGGTACGCGTGCCAGACGAAGCCGTCAACCTCGGTCAGGTCGACCCGGGTCTCCGCGCCATCGTCGTCCAGCAGGCATAGTTCAACTCGCTCCGCGACCTCGGAGAACAGCGCGAAGTTCGTGCCCCATCCGTCCCAGCTCGCGCCGAGCGGATACGGTTCGCCCGGCCAGCTATGCAAGTGACCTCCTTCCCGGGCAGGCTCCAGTGCTCACCCGGTAAGGGTATTCATGTCCGCCGGGCGCGGCGTGTATTCAGGCGCTCTGCAAACTGATGTCGTCCGCGGCGACCACGTAACGCTCAAGGATGACGTCCGCGATTTCCGGCAGCGCGCCGAGCGCCGGCGACACCGCGCACGCGCCCGCCGCGAACGCGGTGTCGCGGATCTGGTCGGCGAACACGCCGGGGGCGAGCAGGTAGGTCGACACGACCACACGGCGGACACCAGGAGTCTCCAGCAGTGTCCGGGTGGCCTCGGCCACCCCCGGGGACGACGCTGACGCGTACGCCGGGACCACCGAATGCCAGCCGCCAGTGGCCGCCCAAGTCGCGGCCATTCCCCGGATGGTGGCGTTGGCGGCGGAATCGGACGAGCCCGCGGCCGCCAGCACCACGCCGGTGGAGGAACGGTCGAAGTTCCCAGCCGACGCCATCCGCCGTTCTGCCGCGGAAATCAATAGTGGGTGCGGCCCGAGCACTGGTCCGTAGAGGACCGAAGAACGGCCCCGCAGTTGTCCGGGCAGGTCGATCTTGCTGTGGTAGGCGGCGGTCAGCAGCAGCGGGAGCACCACGACCGGGCCGGATAGCCCGCCGAGCACGGCGGACACCGACGGCGCGGCGTGTCCGAGAAAGGCGGCGCGCACGTCCAGCCCCGGCGCGCGGGAGCGGACCAGGTCGAGCAGTTCGCTCACCGTCGCACCCGAACGCGGGTCTGCCGAGCCATGCGCCACCGCCACCAGCGGTGGGGACATCATGCGTGAATGCCGCATTCCGTCTTGCCGGTCCCGGCCCAGCGCCCGCTCCGCGGGTCCGCTCCGGGGGACACCCGCAAGGTGCAGGTGGCGCAGCCGATCGACGGGTAGCCGTCCTCGACCAGCGGGTTGACGAGCACGCCGTTGTCGGCCATGAAGGACTCGACCTGCTCGTCGCTCCAAGCGGCGATCGGGTTCACCTTCACCATCTCGCGACGCGGGTCCCACTCGACAACCCGGGTGTCCTTACGCTTGGCCGTTTCGGCGCGGCGTACCCCGCTGATCCACGCGTCGTAGTTCTTGAGCGACTTCTCGAGCGGCTCGACCTTGCGTAGGTAGCAGCACAGGTCGGGATTGCGCCCGTACAGCCGCGGACCTAGCTCCGCGTCCTGCTCGGCAACGGTGCGTGACGGGGTGACGTTGATCAGGTTGATCGGGTAGACGACCTGCGCGGCGTCCCTGGTCCCGATCGTCTCCGGGAAGTGGTAACCGGTGTCGAGGAACACCACGTCGATGCCGGGTTTCACCGACGATGCGAGGTGGATGATGACAGCGTCGGTCATCGATGAGGTCACACAGATACGGTCACCGAACGTGTTCGCGGCCCAGCGGATGATCTCCTCCGCTGAGGCGCCTTCCAGCTCTTCGGCTGCTTGTTCGGCGAGGCTGCGCATCTGCTCTGTGTCCTCCTTCTGAGCGTCAATTGTCACAGCGACGCCCCTATTCCCGCAAATCGTAGCTGGAAACTCCTGGTGCAGCTTCGGCAATGCCACTGACCGTCGACCGCTCCGGAGGGTTCCAGATCCTCTTCACCGCAGTACGGGCAGTAGAACGGTACCGCACGCTCGCTCATGAGAGCTCCTCATCGGACGCGCGAACCGTCCAGGCTGAGAATGCCTCACCAGGCTCACGGTTGGCCTGGAATCGCCTGAGGACTCGCTCAACGTAGTCGGTGAGGTCTTCCGCGGTGGTTTTCAGGCCGCGGACCTTGCGGCCGAATCCCGACCCGGTGCCGTCGCCGCCGCTCAGCGTCCCGCCCAGGTGGATCTGGAATCCCTCGACCTGCTGGCCAGCGGAATCCACCACCAGCGAGCCCTTGAGGCCGATGTCGGCCGTCTGGATCCGGGCGCAGGAGTTCGGGCAGCCGTTGACGTTGATCGTGACCGGGGTGTCGAAGTCCGGCAGCCGCCGCTCAAGCTCGGAGATCAGGTCGATGGCGCGGGCCTTGGTCTCCACGATCGCCAGCTTGCAGAACTCGATCCCGGTGCACGCCATCGTGTGCCGCCGGAACACGCTGGGCTTGCACGACAGGTCCGCCGCCTCGAGAGCGGCGGCGAGGTCGTCCACCCGGTCGGCGGGGACGTCGAGGATGACCATCTTCTGCTCGGTCGTGGTGCGGACCCGCCCCGAACCGTATTCGGCGGCCAGGTCCGCGATGACGTGCAGCGAGTCGCCGCTCACCCGTCCGACCCGCGGCGCGAAGCCGACGTAGAAGTTGCCGTCCCGCTGCGGGTGCACGCCCACGTGGTCGCGGATCCCGTCGCGGGGCGGAGGCGGCGGCGGGCCGTCCGGCAGCGCGTAGCCGAGGTACTCCTTCTCAAGCACCTCACGGAACTTCTCCGGCCCCCAGTCCGCGACCAGGAACTTGATCCGGGCCCGGTGCCGCAGCCGCCGGTATCCGTAGTCGCGAAACACGCTGGCGACTCCCGCCCAGACCTCCGGGACCTGCCCCGGCCGGACGAACGCGCCCATCCGCTTGCCGATCATCGGGTTGGTGGACAGACCGCCGCCGACCCACAGGTCGTACCCGGTCTCACCCGCCTCGTTGACGACCCCGACGAACGCGATGTCGTTGATCTCGTGGATCGCGCACTGGGCGTGGCAGCCGCTGATCGAGGACTTGAACTTGCGCGGCAGGTTGGAGAACGCCTCGTCGCCGATGTAACGCTCGCCGATGGCCTCGATCTCAGGGGTGGCGTCGATTACCTCGTCGGCGGCGATACCGGCCAGCGGGCAGCCGAGCATGACCCGGGGCGTGTCGCCGCAGGCCTCGGTGGTGCTCAGCCCGACGCCTTCCAGGGTCTCCCAGATGGCGGGTACGTTCTCGATCTCGATCCAGTGCAGCTGGATGTTCTGCCGGTCGGTGATGTCAGCGGTGCCCCGGGCGTACTTGCTCGACACGTCGGCGATGGCGCGGAGCTGGGCGCCGTCTAGCTGACCGCCGTCGATGCGGACCCGCAGCATGAAGTAACGGTCGTCGAGGTCCTCCGGCTCGAGCACGGCCGTCTTCCCGCCGTCGATGCCCGGCTTGCGCTGGGTATAAAGGCCGTACCAGCGGAACCGGCCGCGCAGGTCAGCCGGGTCGATGGAGTCGAAGCCCTGCTTGGAGTAAACGTCGATGATGCGCTGCCGGACGTGCAGACCGTCGTCGTTCTTCTTGTTTTCCTCGTTCTTGTTGAGCGGCTCGCGGTAACCTAGCGCCCACTGTCCCTCGCCGCGTCTACGGCGGGTCGGGGTTTTCGTCGCGGGAGGCATGCGGCGGATTCCTCCTGATGCTCTGGTGGCTTCGTGCAGGGGGCACACGCGTACGCCAGCCAGCGCTGTCAGAGTGAGAAAATCAGCACACCCAGGCTGTTACGTCGCGTGCCCAGACAATGAGGGGCAGCGGTCAGCGGGCGCCCATACAAATGGCACTACGAACACGCAGGAAGTCGACGTGTCGACGCACGACGAGCAGCGGGTCCGTTGCACTCACCTCATCAGGATCACATGTCCGCACCGGGCTTGTAAAGCTTGGCGGGACTGTCATATCACTTGTTAACCTACCCGACGCGGGCCTTATTCCAGCCTGCTGTGCGCCAGATCACCCTTGGCGTGGCCAGCTCAGCGGTGACTCCGAGGAATCCTGCTCACCGGCGGCCTGGCTAGGCCGGTGCTGACAGTCGCACCAGGTGCCGCCCGGGCAGTCCTGGTGCCGCCGCTGGCGGCACGGGACACAGATCATGTACATGGGTATATCAGAATCCAAGATGACCGAGGCCAGCGTCCCCTTCCCTGACCGCCGTAGCGCCGGCAGGCTCCTCGCCGAGCGGCTGACCTTCCTTATTTCAGAACGATGTGTCGTACTCGCCCTGCCGCGTGGCGGCGTCCCGGTGGCGGTCGAGATAGCGGCGCGGCTCGCGGCGCCCGTCGATGTGCTCGTGACCCGCAAGATCGGCTACCCGCCGCAGCCAGAGCTTGGGGTCGGGGCGATTGCCGAGGGCGGCGAGCCCGTCTTCGACGCCCGGATGCTCGCGGCCCTCCGGTTGCGGCCAGAGGATCTGGCGGCGGAGACCGAGCGCGAGCGTGCCGAGGTGGCCCGGCGGGTGCGCGTCTACCGTGGCGCCCGGCCGCTGCCGGACGTGGCGGGGCTGACGGTGGTGCTGGCCGACGACGGGCTGGCCACTGGCGTGACGGCTCGCGCGGCGCTGCGCGCGCTACGGGCGGCCGGTGCCGCGCGCACTGTGCTGGCGGTGCCGGTAGCGCCAGCAGCGGCGGTGGCGGACATAAACACAGAAACCGGCGAGGTTGTGACCTTGGTCACACCTCGCCGGTTCCGGTCCGTGGGGGAGTGGTATGCCTCCTTCGGCCAGCTCAGCGATTCCGATGTTCTCGCATTGCTGGGCCCCGGGGGGTTACGCACCCTGTCTTACGCGGCGTTTGCGCGGCGCATCCGGCGCCGGCGCTCAGCAGAGCGCTCGTCCTCGTTGAGGCCGCCCCAAGTGCCGTACTTCTCAGGGCGGGAAACCGCGTAGTTCAGGCAGTCCAGTCGGACAGGGCAGCTAGCACAAATGGCTTTAGCCTTGCGTTCCCTGACGTCGCGCTCTGGCTGGCGCTCGCCGTCAGGGCCGAAGAAGATCATAAGATCCTCGCCACGACACGCGGCAGCATCCTGCCACCCCCAGTTAGGGCGGGGGAGCACAGCCGTCTGCCTGCGTACCTGAGACATGGATCAGTCACCTCAAAAAGTTGCTTAGTCTGGTTAGTACGTTCGTGGGTTACCCTTGCTTCCAGGCTCACGAGCACACGAGTCCTGGCCGGTTTGGTAACTGCCGTTGCAAGATGCAACGCTCCATACCGCCGAACTGTTCCCATGCCCGGAGCGCACTCCGGGCGGGCGATTTTCGGCTGGCTGGCAGCAGTCAGCCAGTACGGCCGGTGCGCGCGTGACCCGCTCCTGACAGCATGTGCTTGACCTGCCTGAGCGGTGATGCCTAACACCTATGATGCCATCTGCCCTGGCGGCCGTGCACGCAGGGTGGCCGAATTAGTTGCCGTGGCGGAAGGATTTTTTCGCGGCCGGCCGCTGATGGGCCAGGAAATGTACATCACACCCACGCCTGGCTGCCAATACTCCGTACGAACTGGACAAACTCCTGGAGGCACGCCACCATGGGCAACATGTCAGCGTCGGATGCAGCACCACTGCCCCGGCTCGGCGAGGTCTTCTTCGACGTACGCGGGAGCTCACGCAGCATGCGCTTGAGCTGGTACGCCGACACGGGGGTCGCCGTGTTCAGTATCTGGCAGGGCGGAACCTGCACAGGTACGTTCCGGCTACCCATGGATGACCTGCCGAGGCTTATCGACTCGCTGCGGCGTGGTTCGCAGAGTGCCGGGCGTAGCCCTGAGCCGCCGGAGATCCCGGCCACCGGGGCGAGAGACAGACTTGCCTTGGGCCCCGCGGGCGGCCCGGAACCGTTCACCGGCGCCATTTCTCCTCCCTTTGGTTACGGGGCCGACTCCGGCGTCGGCCCGACCCAGGCGGTGCCCGCGGGCGGTTACGGCGGAGAGACCGCGTACCTGGATGACTACCGGGGCCGTCGGGAGCAGGGCTACGGGCAGCAGCAAGCCGTCAACGGCTACGGCGGCGGCGACTCATCCTTCCCCGACGCGCGGCCCTACTCGGCTCCGGTCGCCGACTATCCGACCACCTTCGACCAGCAGGCCTACGGTCAGCAGCCCGGTTACAACGAGCAGCCCGGCTATGGCGACCAGCCTGGTTACGGTGAGCAAGCTGGCTACGGGCAGGAGCCGGGTTACGCCGATCAGTCTGGCTACGCCCAGGAGCCTGGTTACGGCGATCAGCAGGGCGGGTACGCGCCTCCGCCCGGTTACGGCGACAAGGCCGGCTATGGCCAGGAGCCTGGCTACGGCAATCAGCCCGGTTACGTCGACAAGGCTGGCTACGGCCAGGAGCCTGGTTACGGCGATCAGCAGGGTTACGGCGGGCAGGCTGGCTACGCGCCGGAACCTGGTTACGGCGACAAGGGCGGGTACGGCCAGGAGCCTGGCTACGGCGATCAGCCTGGCTACGGCGATCAGGGCGGTTACGGCGAGCAGGGCGGGTACCCGGGTCAGCCTGGTCCTCCCGGCCCGCGGGGCGGGGCCGGCTACCAGGAACAGGGCTACGGCGCCGACCAGGGATATCAGGCCGGCGGGTACGACGACCGCAACTCCCAGCCTCCGGGCTACGGCGATCGCGGCGGCTATGGCGGCGATCAGCAGGGCTATGCGACCCAGACATACTCCACCGGCGGATATCAGCAGGGGTATGAGGACCAGCAGCCGGGGTACGGCTCCGACCCGTTGGGCGCTCCCGCCGCGCAGCCGCCGGCCGCCGGTGCGGAGAGGTTCCCGCTCGCCTACCGGGAAGAGCCGTCGTCCTATCAGGGGCAGCAGCAGCAGTCCTACCGTGAGCAGTCCTATCCGGAACAGGGCTATGATGACGCCGGCTATCAGGAACAGGGTTACGGCGAGCAGGGCGGCTACCCGGAGCGGGCCGCGGGCGGCCAGTACTACGACGATCCCCGCGCGAGCGGCGGTTACCCGGAACGCGGCTATCAACCCCAAGGGCAGAACGGGCGTCGCCCTGAGGCCCCGGCTCCGGCGCCAGCCCGGCGCGGCGGGGGATACCCGGACAACGGCTACCCCCAGGAGCAGGCCCGGCCGTACGGTTACCCCGATCAGCGGGCAAATCCCGATGGCCGGGAACAGGGATACCCGCGACGGCGTTAGATCGTAGTGGCTGGTGCGGCATGGGTCCCCTGGGCCGCATCCATAACTGCCTTCGCGGAATACCGTTCGGCTGGAACCGCGTTGTGCCTCTCGCCGAGGAGGCGACCTCCGCACCGGCCCCTAGCATCCCGAAGACCGGGGTGCCCGCATCAGCGGCGCCCCGGTCTTTTACGTCCCAGTGCGCTGGGTGAGGTGCCGCCTTAGGCGCGCTCATGGCCCAGGTCGACGATGCAGAACCGGTTTCCCTCGGGATCTTCCAGCACGATGAAGTCCGGATCCTCCGGGTAGCTGTCCCAGTCCACCCGCCGGGCGCCGAGCGACACGAGCCGGGCCGCTTCGGCCGCCTGCTCGTCGGCATCGGCGACATGCAGGTCGAGGTGCAGGCGCGGATGATCCGGCGGCGGCGTCTGGCTGAGCTGTAGCGCGATCGCCGCTCCGGCCCCGTCCGGCGGGACGAGCACCTTCGCCCATCCGCCGAATCCGTCCTCGCGTAGCTCATAGCCCAGCGCCGCTGACCAGAAGTCCGCTGCCCGCCCCGCATCGGTGACACCGAGCGCCACCACACCGAATGTCAGCATGGGCCGAGTTTACGAGGCTGGCGGCCCGTGTTAGCTCCTAGCGGTTTCCGTCGCCGGGCCGCGGGCCCGCGGCGCCGGGAACGGTGGCCGGGGCCGGCGGCGGCGTGTCGTCGGATGGGGGTGGCGCCGGAACGGGGCCCACGATCGCGGCCAGGACCAGCGAGTTGGGAACCGACATGTTGCTGCCGCCAGTGTTAAGCCGTACGTAGGTGATGCCGATGTCGGTGATGACGCCGTCTAGCTGGCCGCCCAGCGCACCCGCGCGCAGCCGGACGTTGTCGCCCACCCGGAACGGCCTGGCGAGCAGCAACACGATGCCGGCGAACACATTGCCCAGGGCCTGCTGGGCGGCGATGCTCACGAAGACCGTGGTCAGCGCACCGCCGAGGACAAGCTGGCCGACCGGAACCCTGAACAGATCAAGCGTGATCACCAGCGTCAGGAACGCGCCGACCAGTATCAGGAAGTACCTGACAATGGCGGCGTGAGACTGTCCCGCCCGGTCCACCAGAGCGTGCCGTACCTGGCCGGACAGCCCGTAGACGGCGATCCAGCCGAAGACGCAGAACACGACCGCCGCCGCCGAGGCGGCGGCATCGTGGATCCAGTGGCTGGTGATGACCGTTGTGTCCTGGCGGACCCATACTGAGAACGACGCCGCCGTGATCGCGAGGATCAGCGCGATGATCGACTTCCACGGCCGGGCCTTCTCCTTGACCTTCGCGACCGAGGCGGACAGGTCAAGTTGTGAGCCGTTGCCGGGGTGCATCCAGGCCCTCCCATCCATCGTTCCGCTAGCCGTCAACGGCCTAAACGTTACCCGGCGGAAGCGACGAAGGTGGCGGAGGGGACGACTGTCCCTAGATAAAACGAAGGTTTGGCACGGCCGAAGCCGCGCCAAACCTTCGTTCTGTTTGAGGTTCGAGACTAGCGGATGAGCGGTTCACCGACCGGGATCCGGATCTTGCCGCCGATGCCGTTGGCCACACCCGCCGCCGACGTGTACCAAGCCACGAGGGCGGTGAGGATCCCGATGTACCCGCCGATCTTCACCACGTTGGAATTGCCGGCGAAGTTACCGATGAACAGCAGGATCTCGGTGATCTCGAGGGTCAGGAACACGCCGAAGACCGCCGTGTTCACCTGGGTGGACAGCAGGAGCATGTAGGCATTGAAGATGGCGAACGCCAGCAGGATCCAGCCGAGGTCGTGCCCAGCCTCGCTCGCGGTGGCGGTCGGAGCCACCAGCTTGGCCCACAGGCCCAGGCCGATCCAGAAGCCACCGTAGGTCGAGAAGGCGGTGGCCCCGAAAACATTCTTATTTCGGAACTCCCACATCCCGGCCAGCAGCTGACACAGGCCGCCGTATGCGAACGCGTAACCAAGCCAGGCATCACCAGTAGAGGCCTTGGCCCAGCCAGCGTTCACCGCCGACAGCAGGAAGGTGGTAAGTGCGAACGCGCCGAGTCCTAGTGGCGCAGGGTCGGCGATATTGGTGGTTGCTGCTGGAGAAGGGGCGGTGGGCTGTACGGTGCGTTCTTCGTTGACGCTCATAATGTTCCCTCCGGGACTGCCAACCTATTCACATCTGATGCCAAATGCACCAGATAGCAGTTTCGGCCTAAGCGTAACTCTCCCCGCCTATCTTTAGCGAGACCCAAGTTCCCACTACATAACTCGAAACTTTCAGGCCCCGCACACCCACGTCATACCCACCCGGTCCGCTTCCCGAAACCGTGACACCAGAGACGGGTGTGATAGCAGAGCCCTGAGTGGTGTCCGGCCGACCCTCCGCCGTCACGCGGGGGACGGCGAGCCGCCGGGGCTACGGGGGCGGGTGAGGCGGCGGGTCTGGGGGCTAGAGCGCTGGCTGGGTGGCGGATTCGGCTAGCAGGATCCGCAGGCCGGCCCGGGTGGCGATGATGAGCACCCGGTCGCCCGGGGAGAGGACGCGGTTCCGGTCCGGTGCCCAGTCCGTCGTGAAGGTGCCGCCTTGTGGTTCCACGGCGAGGACCCGGGCCTGGCCATCGCGTTCGGCGTCGCGGAGCGTGGAACCCACGAGCTTGGCCCTGGGCTCGATGAGCAATTCGGCGATGAGCAGGACGTGCCTGCCGACGGCAACGGTACGTAGCACCTGATGGTCGAGCAGCGCCGCGGCGAAGGCCGGCGCGGCCAGATAGGCCACGCTGCGCGAGACCGTGTTCCCGATCGTCTTCTGCAACCGCTGCGCGAGGTCATCGTCGTTGAGCCGTAGCACGATGCGGATTTCCTCGCGCAACGCGCGCGCGTGCAGCGCGGTCTCCAGGTTCACCACGTCGGCGCTGGTCACCGACACCAGGGCGGAGCAGGTTTCCACGCCGGCGGCGCGTAGCGTCTCCTCCAGGTAGCCCTTGCCGATGATGACGGGCAGTCCCAGCTTGCGGGCCATCGGGATACCACGAGCGTTGGGGTCGTCGTCGACGCACGCCACGTCGAATCCCAGGTCGTGCAGCTGGCCGACGACCCGGGTGCCGACGTTCCCGAGCCCGACCACGATGACGTGGTCGCCGCGCGGTTCGGTGACGCCGCGTACCGAGCCGCGCAGCCGGGCGCCGACGACCAGCGCGGTCACCACCGGAATGAAAGCCATCCCGTCGACCGTGAGGATCACCTGGGAGAGCTTCTCGGGGCCGCCGAGGGAGGCGTTGGTCAGCGCGGATCCGGTTAGATCCATGAGGGTTAGGTAGAGCGCGTTGCTGAACGAATAGCGCGCTCCGATCTCCAGCAGCACGAAGCCCGCGATGATGACCGTGAGCAGAGACATGAACACGATGCCGAACTTGCTCCAGCTCATGGCCCTGATCAGCCGCAACGGCGTCCGGCGGCGGGTCAGCGGGTTGCGTGGCGTACCGTCGGCCACCGCGAGCACGAGCTGATCCAGGGTCTCGGACCCCCCGGTCGGCAACAGCACCGGCGCGTGCGGATTATCGGTCATCGTGGCGAGCGTGCATAGCGTGTGGGTCGGACGCACATCCTCGCGCCGGGCGACATAAAGGGTGCGGCCGTGCACCCGGACATGGCTCGGTGCGGGCTCGCCAAGCGCCGATGCCACGAAATACGGTGCAGACATCGCAGTACCGGAGAAAACGGCGCAATCGATGAAAAACTGCCGAATTCGCTCACCCAAATACGGATTGAACACCGCCAGAACCAGTCGCAGCGCCGGATTGAGTTCGGCGGCGCGCAACGCGCCGTGGAAATTCCCCAAGTCGTCCTGCCACACCAGCGCGAGCGCCCGGGCGGACGCCACCCCAGCGGCCTGGAACGCTTCGGTGTCCGGTTCGCGGCGTTCTAGTACCTGCACGCCCGGCAAGGTCGAGATCTGCGGCCCGAAGTGCTGCTCACGCGAGGGCATGATGACGGTGACCCGCTCCCCGTAACGGATCGCGAGCTCCTCGGTGATCCGGTACGCCAGCGAGCTATCCCCGCACACGATCACATGGTCCCTAGGCGCGGGCATGGGGAGATCATAAACGAAAGCCGCTCTGGGTACGATTGCGGACGGGAGGCATAGCGATGGCTAGCGATCACCTGCGAGCGTCCGACACCGACCGCGAGGCCGTGGTAAGCGTGCTCCGCGATGCCTACACGGCCGGGAGGCTTACGCTCGAGGAGTTCGACGAGCGCACGTCGTCCGCGTACACGAGCAAGACCTGGGGAGACCTGCGGGAGCTTACCCGGGATCTGCCGGAAGAACTGGAACTCGGCGCGGATCTACCGAAAACACCGCTTCCGCCCGCTCCGCGGCTTGATGCCGACCGGGTACTCCCGGCATCGCGCCGGCCTCAGCGTTCCCGGCTGGCTCCGCTTCTGGTGATCTGGCTGATCGCCGGCGTGGCCTCGCATTCGCTGGAGGTGGCGGGTGTTCTGCTGCTAATCGGGGTCGTGACCGTACTGGCAAACGCGTTCGGGTCCGCCCGGTGGGATGCCGACCACCGGGAGCGCGACCAGCGGCGTGACGACCGTCACTAAGCACGTCGCTGGCCGCCGATCACAGGGTGCCCGCCAGATCGAGTAACGTCTTACCGATGACGGTGACGGATGTATCGGAATCCGCCAAGCCGGAAACCCACTTCACCGGGCGCTTGCGCCATGTGGCCAAGGCGCACTGGCCGTTCGGCGTTGTGCTCGGCTTGGCGGCTGTGGCGCGGATCGTGGTCATGCTGGGCTACCCGCCCGCCATGTTCTTCAACGACTCATACGACTATCTCACCGACGCCGTCTTCCGTTCTGCCGACATCGTGCGCCCAGATGGCTACCCGCTGTTTATCTATCTGCTCGAGCCATTCCACAGCATGACCCTTATTACCGCGCTGCAGGCCGTCATGGGCCTGGCGATGGGCACCGGCATCTACGCGGTGCTGCGCCGCCGAGGGCTGCCCTGGTGGGGCGCGACGCTGCCCGCGTTGCCGGTATTGTTCGACGTCTTCGAGCTGCAACTCGAGCACATGGTCGCCTCCGACACCCTCTTCACGCTCTGCGTGACAGCGGCGCTCGTCCTGGTCTCCTGGTACGACACGCTGAGCTGGCCAGTGGTGCTGATCGCGGCCCTGCTCATGGGCTATGCCACCCTGGTGCGGTCCGTCGGCGAGGCACTGATCGTGATCCTGCTCGTCGGGCTGATCGCCCGCCGGGCCGGCTGGAAGAAGACGGTCGCCACGCTCGTCGTCTGGGCGATTCCGGTGCTCGGGTACATGACCTGGTTCCACTCCCAGCACGGCCGGTTCGCGCTCACCGAATCCAGCGGGACCTTCCTGTACAGCCGGGTGCAGAGCTTCGCTGAGTGCTCCAAGATGAACCCGCCGGCCGACCTGCGAGTACTCTGCGACTCGCGTCCGCCGAAGGACCGGCCGGGTGCCCAGGAGTACCTCTGGGCCGACGATACGCCGCTAGCCGCGCTCACCGGGGACAACAACATCTACCGCTTCACCCCGCACATCGAGAAGATCACCCGTGCCTACGCGGAGCTGGCCATCGAGAAACAACCGCTGTCCTACGCTCACGTGGTCATCAGTGACACCCTGCAGACCTTTGAATGGACCAGAGTGCAGTCGAACCTGGAGGGTTCGGGCTCGAAGTTCCGCTTCGAGGACACCGCCACGCCGGTGCCGTCCTGGGTGACGACCGACAAAGACAACAGCACCGCCGCCGCGCGCTACGGCGGTCCGGTGAAGGGGGCAGGGGAGGTGGGTGGGGAGACTCAAGTCGTGAAGCCGTGGTCCACCTTGCTGCGGGCGTACCAGAAGGTGTTTTACCTGCGGGGTCCGCTGCTGTTCCTCATCGTGCTGCTCGGTTTCGGGGGAGTGGTCGCGGGCTGGAACAGGTTCGGCGGCTGGGGCGGGCTGTGCCTGCTGCCATGGCTGACCGCGGTGGCGCTGATCGTGATCCCGCCGATGACGGCGGGTTTCAGCTACCGGTACGTGCTGTCGGTCGTGCCGGCCGCCTGTCTCGCGGCTGGGCTCGCGTTCGCCGGGCAGCGCGAGGGGATCGCGGGCTGGCTGCGTGGTCACGGCTTGGTCCGGAGGGTCTGACGTGGCACAGGATGCCGACACCACCGTCGTTATGGCCAAAAAATTGGAACCACGGCGGGTCACTCGCGGGCACGGGCCGTTCGCCATCGTGGCGGGGGGCGCGGTGCTGCTGCGGCTGGCCGTCCTGCTCGGCTACCCGCCGATCATGTACTTCAACGACTCCTACTATTACCTGAACGACGCGATCCAGCACACCCCGGACAACATTCGCCCCAGCGGATACCCGTTCTTCCTCGATCTGCTCGAGCCGCTGCACAGCCTCACCCTGGTGGCGGTGCTGCAGGCGCTGATGGGCCTGGCGCTGGGGATCGCCACGTACGCGCTGCTGCGGCACCACGGACTGCCCGGGTGGGCCGCGGCGCTGTGCTCGCTGCCGGTGCTGTACGGCGAGTACGAGTTGATGCTTGAGCACTTGCTCGGCTCGGACGCGCTGTTCATCTTCCTGGTGACGATCGCGATCATCGCGCTGTGCTGGTCGGAGCGGCCCGCGTGGAAGACCGTGGTGATCGTGGGCCTGCTGCTTGGCTATGCCACCTTCGTGCGGTCGGCCGGAGAAGCGCTGATGGCGGTCGTGGTGGTCGCGATGCTGGTGTGCGGGATCGGCTGGCGCAAGACCGCCGCGTTCGTTCTCGTGTGGGCGGTTCCGGTGCTGGGATACGTGCTGTGGTTCCACGCGGAAACCGGGCAGTTCTCGCTCGGCGGCTCGGGCGGGACGTTCCTGTATGGCCGGGTGCAGAGCTTCGCGGAATGCTCGAAGATGGATCCGCCCGCCGACCTCAAGGTGCTCTGCGACTCTAGGCCGCCAGCTGACCGGCCGGGCGCGGAATCGTACATCTGGGACGGCGGCACGCCGCTGGCGAAGCTCACGGGTCCCAACAGCAACCTGCGGTTCACCCCGCAGGTGTCGTCGCTAGCCGGGAAGTTCGCCAGGCTCGCGATCGAGAAGCAGCCGTTCTCGTACATCGAGGTGGTGGTGATCGACTCGCTGCGGACGTTCAGGTGGAAGGTCGTTTCCTCGGATGAAGAAGGATCCGGGCCGACGTTCCAGTTCGGCGCGAAGCCGACGCCGGTTCCGTACTGGGCGACCGACTTTCCGGGGGACAAGTCCGCGCAGCAGATCTACCAGTCGCGGGTGACGTACGACGGATCCTCGGGCGGCGTCACCCGGGTGGTGGCTCCGTGGGCGACGTTCGTGCGTTATTACGCGAAGGTCTTCATCTTCCGCGGCGCGATGCTGGGCCTGGTGCTGCTGGCCGCCGTCGTTGGACTCATCCGGGGGTGGCGGCGGGGTGGGCGGCGAGCGCTGCTGCCGCTGGCGGTGTGCGCGCTGCTGATCGTGGGACCGCCGGCCACCGCTGGCTTCAGCTATCGTTACGTGGCCGCCGCGGTGCCGCTCGCGTGCGTCGCTCTCGGGCTCGCCTTCGCCCGCCGTCAGGAGCCCGCAGAGCCGGCTGAATAACTCCGCGTCGAGAACGTCCGCCGATCCGGCATCCCGGAGCCGGCGCAGCGCCGCCTCGAAATCGGCGACACTGGTACGGACCCGCTCGGTGCCGGGGTGTTCGGCGACCGCATGACTCACCTCTTCGAAGCTCACGGTCACCTGTGCCACCGTCCACCGGGTGTCCTCGCTGGGCGACCGCGCCTGCAGATGCCGTAGCACGGCGTCGTAGTCCTGCGCGTTCCTGGTGAACTCCGAGTGGTTCTGCCGCCCCGATTTCAGCCCGCTGACCAGAGCCATGCCCCGGTCGTACGCGTCCATGGCGAGGCCGTACCACTCGCGGCGGCGGGATCGTGCGTTGGCGAACCGGACGATTGCCGTCCCCAAGACCAGCAGGACGACGAGGGCGATCAGCAGCCACAGCCACCAGTACCCCGACCCGCCGCTGCTAGCCGTCGCGGTGGCGGTGGCGGTGGCGTGGGCGGTCGCCGAAGCGCTCGCCGTGGTGGCGGTCGGTGTCGGGGTGGCGGTCGCGGCGGACGCGGCCTGCGAGGGTGACGCGGTGGTGGCGGCCGATGCTGTCGGGGCGGGTGACGTGGTCACGGCCGTTGATGCCATCGGCGTGACCGCTGCCGGTGCTGGCATGACCAAACGCAGGATTATCCCCATATTTTCACCTGTATTTCCCCGTTATATTAACTGCCAGGCCCCCGCCTGGAAAGCATGCATGGTGGGTAATCCGCGGCCAGTACCTTCGGTAACGGCGAGGCTCATCGATTACTCTAAGTAGTCAATAGCCTACTTGATGACCTAGGTGCCGGCCCGGCCGAGAGGCGCGTCGAGCCTGCACTCCCTGGCCCATAGCGCCCGGTTTGTGAGGTTCGGAGTGTGGGGTTTCATGATCGTGGACAGTTTTGACTGATATACGGCCGTTTCTGTCCGCGATCATGAATTGGCTGGTCACGTCGGGTCCGGCGATCGCCTGGGGTGGCATCCGGGTGTCCGGGCCGAGCGGCGGCGTTAACCATCGATGGCCCACCGCTGGGGTCATAACCCCAGCGGTGGGCCATCGATGGCGTGCGACAGTACCCGCGAGCGGCGCTTACGCCGGGAGCTTGGCGGCGGCCTCGCGGTCCACTAGCAGTAGCGTGCGGTTGCGACCGGTCGCGCCGGCCGCCGGGCAGCCAGAGGGTGACGCGCCGGAAACCACCGCCGCGATGGCGTCGGCCTTGGACGCGCCGGAGGCCAGGATCCACACTTCACTAGCCGACCGCAGCGGCCCGAAGGTCAGCGAGATCCGGGTCGGCGGCGGCTTGGGGGAGTTCCGCACCGCCACGGCGGGCCGGTCGTCACCGAGCGCGGGAGCCCACGGGAACAGCGACGCCACGTGGCCCTCGGGGCCGATGCCCAGCATCACCACGTCGAACGACGACGGCACCTCGGCCGCGTAGGCCGCCGCCGCGGCGTCCACATCGTCGCCATAAGCACCATCAGAGGCCGCCATGACATGCACCCGCGCCGGGTCGGCGGGGATGTGGTCGAGCAGCGCGTCCCGTGCCCCGGTCTCGTTGCGTTCCGGGTCGCCGGACGGGACGAACCGCTCGTCGCCCCACCAGAAGTCCACCCGCGACCAGTCCACCGCGTCCCGCGCCGGGTTCGACGTGACCGCCGCCAGGCAGGCGGTCCCGATCCCGCCGCCGGTCAGTACCACCGACGCGGTGCCCCGCGAAGACAGCGCGTCGGACAGCGACACGATCAGCCGGGACGCGATAGCGGCCGCCAGCACTGGCTCGGAAGGATGGACGACGACGTCGACGGTCATCGAACCGCTTCCGAAACGGGTTGCCGGTCGAGGAAGCCCAGCGTCTCGCCGTACACGTCGTCCGGGTCGAGCCGGCGCAGTTCCTCGCCGAGCAGTTCGGCGGTCTCCCGGCGGTGCAGCGCCACCAGCCGGTCCGGCCTGCCCGGCCACACCAGCGAAGCGGTACGGCCGTCGGGCCGGTTGAGCGCGATCTCGCCGGCCACCGTCTCGAACGAGATCGAGGTGATCCCCGGACCGTGCGAGACTTCGCGGGAGACCGGGATACCGAGCCGCAGGCCCAGCCACGCCGCGACCAGGTCGGCGGTCGGGTTGCCCTCCTCCGCGTACACGGCGCCGGACAGCAGCGCCGGGTACGGCTGGTCGAAGGTCGCGGCCAGTAGCGTGCGCCACGGCGTGGACCTGGTCCAGGCGAAGTCGGAGTCACCCGGCCGGTACACGGAAGCCAGATGGGCGAGCTGCGCGCGCGGGTCGTCGGCCCCCGCCGCGTCCGTCACCCGCCGCTGGGCTAGCGCGCCGAGCGGATGGGCCGACGGCACCTCGGGTGCCTGGTCCGGCCACCAGGTGACGACCGGGACGTCCGGGGTGAGCAGCGGGGAGATCACCGAGTCGGCGTGCTGGCCGAGTGCGCCGTACATGCGCAGCACGATCGTCTCACCCGGGCTGGACTCGCCAACGCGGATCTCCGCGTCCAGCCGGGACTCCGCCTTCGCCTTGCGGGCGATCACGGCCAGCACCCGGCAAGGGTGCTCACGAGCGGCCTGGTTGGCGGCGCGGATGGCGTCGTACTGCGCGGCCTCGTCGGTGACGATGACCAGCGTCAGGACGATGCCCATGGCCATGCCTCCGATCCGGCGCCGAGCCTCGGCGAGGGCGTGGTCAATCGAGCCGGTGGTGGTATCGGTCAGATCAATGATCAAGGTGTATCTCCTTTAGAGCCGCCGCCACGCGCGCCCGTCACGCGCCATCAGCGCGTCGGCGGAGGCGGGACCCGAGGTACCGGACACGTACTGGTCGGGCTTGGTGAACTCGGCCCAGAAATCCTCGATCGGGTCGAGGATGCGCCAGGACAGCTCGACCTCTTCCTGCCGGGGGAACAGCGGCGGGTCACCGATCAGCACGTCGAGCAGCAGTCGCTCGTAGGCCTCCGGTGATGCCTCGGTGAACGACCCGCCATAGGCGAAGTCCATGTTCACGTCCCGGACCTCCATCAAGGACCCGGGCACCTTGGAACCGAAGCGCACCGTGATGCCCTCGTCGGGCTGGACCCGGATCACCATCGCGTTCTGCCCGAGTTCCTCGGTGTCGGTCGCGGCGAACGGCAGGTGCGGCGCGCGCTGGAATATCACGGCGATCTCTGTCATCCGCCGTGGCAGCCGTTTGCCGGTACGCAGGTAGAACGGCACACCAGCCCACCGGCGAGTGTCGACGTTGAGCCGCACGGCGGCGTAGGTCTCGGTGCGCGAGTCCTGCGGAATGCCGTCTTCCTCCAGGTAGCCGCGGACCTGCACGCCGCCCTGCCAGCCGGCCGCGTACTGCCCGCGGGCGGTGCCCTCGGCCAGGTCAGCGGGGAGCCTGATGGCCGACAGCACCTTCTCCTTCTCGGTGCGCAGCGAGTCCGCCTCGAAGGAGACCGGCTCCTCCATAGCGGTCAGCGCCAGCAGCTGGAGCAGGTGGTTCTGGATGACGTCGCGGGCCGCGCCGATGCCGTCGTAGTAGCCCGCCCGGCCGCCGATCCCGATGTCCTCGGCCATCGTGATCTGCACGTGGTCCACGTAGCTGCGGTTCCAGATCGGCTCGTACAGCGTGTTGGCGAACCGGAGCGCCAGGATGTTCTGGACGGTCTCCTTGCCCAGGTAGTGGTCGATACGGAATACCGACTCGGCCGGGAACACCCGGTCCACGATGTGGTTCAGCTCCTGGGCGCTGGCCAGGTCGTGGCCGAATGGCTTCTCGATCACCACCCGGCGCCATGACCGCCGTCCGTTCGCGTCGGCGGGACCGGGGTCGGCCAGACCGGAGCGCTTGAGCTGCTCGACGACGGTCGGGAAGAACTTCGGCGGGATCGACAGGTAGAAGGCGATGTTGCCGCCGGTACCGCGCTCGCGGCTCAGTTCCTTGACGGTCTCGGCCAGCCGGTCGAAGGCGTCAGCGTCGTCGAACTCGCCGGGCACGAACCGGACACCCTCGCTGACCTGCTGCCAGACGGTGTCCCGGAACGGGGTGCGGGCGTGTTCCTTGACGGACTCGTAGGTGATCTGGGCGAAGTCCTCGTGCTCCCAGTCACGGCGGGCGAATCCGACCAGCGAGAAACCGGGTGGCAGCAGCCCCCGGTTCGCCAGGTCGTAGATGGCCGGCATCAGCTTTTTCCTGGCGAGGTCGCCGGTGACGCCGAACATGACGAGCACCGACGGGCCCGCGACCCGCGGGATCCGACGGTCGCGGACATCGCGCAGCGGGTTGGTCTGCTCGGTTTCCTGGTCGGCCTCGGCGATGACGCCTGGGTTAGCCGGCGCCGGACCGGCCACGGGCACGGCGGCCGCTTCTGTTTCAGCGGCCGCCTCCTGCCCGGCCGGTGCCTGCTCCTCGGGAGGGAGCGGCTCTGTCATAGCTAAAGGCTCCTTCAAAGTCCGTTGTTTAACGGTTACCGGGCCTTGTCCGGGGACATCTCAGTGCGGATCGTCTCGAGGAGCTCGTTCCACGATGCCTCGAACTTGGCCACGCCCTCGTCTTCGAGCACCTGAACCACGTCGTCATAGCTGATACCCAGTTTTTCTAGGTCAGACCACACCTGACGGGCCGCGTCGTAAGTGCCGCGGATGGTGTCGCCACTGATGATCCCGTGGTCGGCGGTGGCGTGAATGGTCGCCTCGGGCATCGTGTTCACGGTGTCCGGCGCGACCAGTTCGGTTACGTACATGGTGTCCGGGAAGGCCGGGTCCTTGGTCGAGGTGGACGCCCACAGCGGACGCTGCACCTTGGCGCCGCGCGCCACCAGCGCCTGCCAGCGCGGCTCGGCGATCCTCTTCTCGTACAGCTCGTAAGCCAGCCGCGCGTTGGCGACCGCGGCCTTGCCGCGGAGCGTGGCCGCCTCGGGGGTGCTGAGCTTGTCGAGCCGCTTGTCGACCTCGGTGTCGACCCTGCTGACGAAGAACGACGCCACCGACCCGATTGTCGAGATGTCGTGGCCGTTCTCCGCGGCCTGCTCAAGACCGGCCATGAACGCGTCGATGACCGCATCGTAGCGCTGCAGCGAGAAGATCAGGGTCACGTTGACGCTGATTCCCTCGGCGAGCGCCGCCGTGATGGCGGGCAGTCCCTCGACGGTGGCCGGAATCTTGATGTACATGTTGGGCCGGTCCACCATCCACCACAGCGCGCGGGCCTCGGCGATGGTGGCGGCCGTGTTCTTGGCCAGCCGCGGGTCGACCTCGAGCGAGACCCGCCCGTCGACACCGGAGGAGCTGTCGTAAACCGGGCGCAGCACGTCGGCCGCCCAGCGGATGTCGTAGGTGGTGATGGCGCGGGAGGCCTCGTCGACGCTCACCTTGCGAATGGCGAGGTCACCGAGCTGCGCGTCGTAGGACGTGCCCTTGGACAAGGCCGAGGCGAAGATCGTCGGGTTCGAGGTGACGCCGCGCACCTCGTCGTCGCGGATCAGGTCGGCCAGGTTGCCGGTCTTGAGCCGGTCCCTGCTGATGTCATCGAGCCAGACCGACACACCGAGCTCGGTCAGCTGACGCAGTGGCGAAGTCATACTGCTAGTCCCTTCCGTGTTGCTAACGGGCGGCCTTGCGGATACTTTCCCGCGCAGCCTCTGCTACTCGCTCCGCCGTCAAGCCGAACTCTTCGTAAATCTTCTGGTATGCGGCGGAGGCCCCGTAACGGTCAACCCCCACGTGTTCGCCCGCATCACCGGTAAACACCGCCCACGGCCGCGTTATGCCGGCTTCCACCGACACCCGGGCCCGCACCCCGGCCGGAAGCACTTCTTGCTGATACGCGGCGTCCTGCTCGGTGAACCATTCCACGCACGGCATCGAGACGACCCGCGCGGAGATGCCGTCGGCCGCCAGCAGGTCCCGCGCCGCGACGGCGATCTGCACCTCGGACCCGGTGCCGATCAGGATCACGTCGGTCCCGTCCGCGAGCACATAGGCGCCACGGGCGGCGCCCTCGGCCGAGCCGTATACCGACCGGTCGAAGATCGGCAGGTTCTGCCTGCTCAGGCACAGGCCCGCCGGGTGGTCGGTGCGCTCCAGTATCGTCCGCCACGCCACCGAGGTCTCGTTGGCGTCGGCGGGGCGCACCACGTCAAGGCCGATGATGTTGCGCAGCGACCAGAGGTGCTCGACGGGCTGGTGGGTGGGACCGTCCTCGCCGAGCCCTACCGAGTCGTGCGTCCACACGTAGGTGACCGGCTGCTCCATCAGCGCCGAAAGCCGGACCGCGCCCCGCATGTAGTCACTGAACTGCAGGAACGTGCCGCCGTAGGGCCGGGTGCCGCCGTGCAGCGCGATGCCGTTGAGTATCGCGCCCATGCCGTGTTCCCTGATGCCGAAGTGCAAGGTGCGCCCGGTCGGGCCGCCCTTCCACATGTCGGTCTGGAACTCGGACGGGACGAAGGACGGCTGGCCCTCCATCGTGGTGAGGTTCGACTCGGCCAGGTCGGCGGAGCCGCCCCACAGCTCCGGCAGCACCGTGGCCAGCGCGTTGAGCACGTTCCCGGACGCCTTCCGGGTGGCGATGCCCTTCTCGTCCGGCTCGAACGCGGGCAGCGCGTCGGTCCATCCCGCCGGCAGCGAGCGGGTCGACAGCCGGTCGAACAGCTCTCGCCGCGGCTGGTTCGCGGCCGCCCACTTGTCGAACTCGGCGTCCCAGGCGGCGTGCGCCTGCTTGCCGCGGGCAGCGACCTCCCGGGCGCGGGCGAGTGCCTCGTCCTCCACCGGGAAGCTGACGGCCGGGTCGAAGCCGAGGATCTCCTTGGTGGCGGCCACCTCGGACACGCCGAGCGCCGCGCCGTGCGCCGCGCCGGTGTTCTGCTTGTTCGGCGCCGGCCAGCCGATGATCGAGCGCAACGCGATGAACGACGGTCGGTCGGTCACCTCGCGGGCGGCGAGGAACGCGTCGTACAGAGCCTCCACGTCCTCGTGGTAGCCCGAGGGCGTGTGCCAGTCGACGCTCTGCACGTGCCAGCCGTACGCCTCGTACCGGGCGCGGACGTCCTCGGACTTGGCGACGAGCGTGTTGCCCTCGATGGAGATGTGGTTGTCGTCGTAGAGGACGACCAGGTTGCCAAGCTCCTGGTGCCCGGCGAGCGCGGAGACCTCGTGGCTGATGCCCTCCTCGATGTCGCCGTCAGACACGAAGCAGTAGACGAAGTGGTCAAACGGGCTGTCACCGGGCAGCGTGTCCGGGTCGTAAAGACCGCGCTCACGGCGGGCGGCCATGGCCATGCCGACGGCGTTGCCAATGCCCTGGCCCAGCGGGCCGGTGGTGGTCTCGACGCCCGGCGTCAGGCCGTGCTCGGGGTGCCCCGGAGTGATACTGCCCCACTTGCGGTAATTGCGCAGGTCATCGAGGCTCACGCCGTAGCCGGAAAGGTAAAGCTGGATATACAGGGTCAGGCTGGAGTGCCCGCAAGACAAAACGAACCGGTCGCGGCCTGCCCACTTCGGGTCGGCCGGGTCGTGCCGGAGCAGCCGCTGGTACACCAGGTACGCGGCGGGCGCGAGGCTCATCGCGGTGCCCGGGTGGCCGTTGCCGGCCTCCTGGACCGCGTCCATCGCCAGTACCCGGACAAGGTCGACGGCTCGAGCGTCGGCCGGGGTCCAGTCAAGCTGATTGCTCACCGTTGTTCACGGCTCCCTTCTGCATGATTACATTTCCCGGTCGCGCAAGCCGGGCGAAATCCCCCGTTGGCACCATGAAGGCGTCACGGATGAAAGCCTATCCCGCCTGGCGCTCGCGCAACCCTCCGGCCCGGCCAAAGGTCTGGACCTTCCAGCCGTTACGCTGCGGCTGTGAGTTCGAGCACACCCGACAGTGCCCCCAGATGGCACCACAGTAGCGACTTCGATCCTGAAGCGGTGATCGAGGGGCGCCCGCCCGGCCGCACCCGGGTCGGGCTGATCGCCGCCATCATGATCGCGGGGGGCTGCGCGCTCATCGTGCTCATCGTTTACCTCGCGGAGAGCATCGGTGACGGACGATCGGCCGCCCCGTTCCTGCTCGCGCTGCCGCTGGCACTGCTGCCGGTACCGGTCCTGGTGGCGGGCATCTTGTGGGTGGACCGGCTGGAACCGGAGCCACGCGCGGACATGACGTTCACCTTCTTGTGGGGCGCCGGGGTCGCGGCGCTGCTCGCGCTGGTGATCAACACGGCGGGGCTGGTGTACATCACGGCGCCCGCGCTGGGCGCGACCACCGGGGAGTACGTGTCCGCGGCCCTGGGTGCGCCGGTGGTCGAGGAAACCCTCAAGGGCCTGGTCTTCGTGTGGCTGCTGCGCCGCCGCCGTCTGGAGCTTGACGGGCCCACCGACGGCATCACGTACGCGACCCTGGTGGGGCTCGGCTTCGCGATGATGGAGAACATCGGCTACTACATCAACGCGCTGGTCACGCCCGAGTTCGGCGGGGTGCGGCTGCTGGGCTACACGTTCGTCGTCCGCGGTCTGCTGTCCCCATTGCTTCACCCGATGTTCACCTCGATGACCGGTATCGGCGCCGCCTACGCGGCCTCCCATAAGCGGTCGAACTGGGCGCTAATCCTCGGCTGGTGCGGTGCGATGCTGCTGCACGGCATGTGGAACTCGCTCGACGCCGACGGCACCGACGGCATGCTGCTCGGTTACGGGCTGATGGCGCTGGTCCTCATCGGGCTGATCTGGGTGCTGGTCTGGGACCGGCGCCGGATCGTCGAGCAGATCCGCGACTACCTGCCCGCCTACCAGCAGACCGGGCTGGTGACTCCTGACGACATCACG
Organism: Streptosporangiaceae bacterium; assembly: GCA_050012355.1. Classification (GTDB taxonomy): domain Bacteria; phylum Actinomycetota; class Actinomycetes; order Streptosporangiales; family Streptosporangiaceae; genus JBEKHI01. Next base: position 27,330 of record JBEKHI010000045.1, read on the forward strand.
ATGCTGTCGACGCTGGCCAGCCGCCGCCGGGCGCGGCGCTGGGCCCGGTCAGCCGGTGGCGGCCCGGCCGCGACGGCGATGGCGGACTACCAGCTCGCCGCGACCGAACTGGCGCTGTTGCATCCGAAGGCCGAACGCGGCGTCATCGAGCCTGGATACTTCCGCAAACGCCAGCACGATCTGCTCGGCCTGATGAACGTGGCCCGCCAGGCGTTCCTGAGCCGCGGTTCCACCCGCCGCCGGATGCCCTGGACGGCCGCCCCTAGCGGGTTCGCGCATGCTCCGGTGTCCCGGGCCCCGCTCCCGCCCCACCCGCTTCCGCCGCGGTACTGATTCTGGGCGGTGTGGCACTGCCCGCACACTTTGCTGGTCAGCGTCGCACCGCCCGGAATCGGTCCGCTGCCGCGCACCGGCTGGGGGAGGGACTTTCCGGTCAGGCCTGTCGGCGCCTAGCGGGTTTGGGCGTGCTCCGGTGTCACGGACGCCTCTTCCGCCACATCCGTACCCGAGGTACTGACCCTCTCCCGGGTGGATAGATAAAGCAGCAAAACCACTATCCATATCAAAACGGCGGTGGTCGCATGTACCCAGACAAGCCCGGCCGGCAGGTGATTGAAGTACTGCGTGTAGCCGATCACGCCTTGAACCATCAGCAGCCCGAAGGTTAGCCAGGCGAGCCGTACCGTGCGCAGCGGCGTGTTGCCGAACCGGACGCCGATCAGCGTCCCGACCGATAGCGCGAAGAGGAACCAGCCGATGTCGGCGTGGAACTGGGTGACGCCCTCCAGCGGCAGGTGGTAGCGGGGCGCGGTGGCGTTACCCGCGTGCGGGCCGGTGCCGGTCACCACGGTGCCGGCCGCGAGCATCACCGCGGTGACGCCGGTGAGCAGCGCCGCCATCAACCGCAGGTCGGGCCGCACCAGGTTCCGTACCGGGCCGTCGCCCTCGTCACACCGGATATAGAGCACCACGGCGGCGGCGACGATCGAGGCGGACAGCAGGAAGTGGGCGGACACCAGCGCCGGGTTCAGGTGAGTGAGCACCACGAGCCCGCCGAGCACGGCCTGGGCGATGATCCCGCCGGGCAGCGCCCCGGCCAGCCAGAGCAGGTCCTTACGCCGGCGCCCGGCGTCCCGGTACCGCCAGGCGGCGATGAACGCGAGCACCGCGACGGCGAACAGCGGGATGTTGAGCAGCCGGTTGCCGAACTCGATCCAGGTGTTCAGCGTGGTCTGGCCGGGAGTGCGCGACGCCACCAGGCTCTGCACCGTGCACTTGGGCCAGTCGGGGCAGCCGAGTCCGGACTGGCTGAGCCGGACGGCCTCACCGGTCGACATGATCACCGCGTTGGTGATCACGGCCCACAGCGCGAGGCCGCGCATCGAGTTCTGCGTCGGTGACCAGACCAGCGAGGCGTACCGGTCTATGCGTTCACGCAAGGCGTGGCTACTCCCATCGGGCTCTACTCCCATTTAAACGTGCGGGCGGCGAGGGTGATGCCGATGGCGGCCCAGACTAGCAGCGTGACGAAGTTGCCGACCGGGAAGACGACGCCGTGCTCCAGCACCGACCGCAGGCCGGTGGACAGTGCCCCCGACGGCAGCAGCTCGAGGAACGGACGGGCGCTAGCCGGGAACTTGGTGAGCGGGAAGACGACCCCGCCGACGCCGAGCAGCAGGATATAGACCAGGTTGGCGGCGGCGAGGGTAGCCTCGGCCCGCAGCGTCCCGGCCATCAGCAGCGCCAGCCCGCTGAACGCGGCGGTCCCGGCGAGCACCAGCAGCGGCACCGTGACGATCGCCGCGGCGCTCGCGTCGGGGGACCAGCCGAGTATGAACGCGACGACGGTGATGATGACGCACTGGCCGAGCTCGACCACGACCACGGTGAGGGTCTTGGCGGTGATCAGGCCGGCCTGGGATAGCGGCTCGGCGCCCAGCCGCTTCAGCACCCCGTAGCGGCGCTCGAAGCCGGTGGCGATGGCCTGGCTGGTGAACGCGGTGGACATGATCGCGAGCGCGATGATGCCCGGGGTGAGCCAGTCCACCCGGGTGCCGGAGCCGAAGCTGATCAGCGGTTCGGCGGAGAACGCGGCGAGCAGCAGCACCGGGATGATCAGCGTCAGCAGCAGCTGTTCGCCGTTCCGCAGCAGGCTCTTGGTCTCGGCGGTGGCCTGGGCGACGATCATGGCCCGCATCGGCGCCGCCCCCGGCGCGGGGGTGAAGTCCATGGCGGGCACGGCGGCGCTGACTCTATCTCCGCGACCAACCTCTCCCGTGTCCATAACCGTCCCACCCACCTCCCCTGCCCCCTTCACCGCAACTCCCGTCCGGT
>JBEKHI010000046.1:0-29596 GCA_050012355.1 Streptosporangiaceae bacterium
GACGCGGGTGATGACGGTGATCGCGGTGCCGGCGATGCTGGCGCCCGTGCTCGGTCCGGTGATCGGGGGGCTGATCGTGGACAACCTGTCCTGGCGGTGGATGTTCTACGTGAACGTCCCGCTGTGCGTGATCGCGCTGCTGCTCGCTTTCCGGGTGCTCGGACCCGACACCGAGCGTCACCGTGCGCCCCTCGACGTGCCCGGGCTGCTCCTGCTGCCGCCCGGCCTGGCGATCATGATCTACGGCCTGTCCCGGGCCGGGACCGACAACGCCGCCGCGTGGACCTGGCTCGCCGTCGGCGGGCTGCTGGTCGCGGGCTTCACGCTGCACGCGCTGCGCACCGATCATCCGCTGGTGAGCGTGCGCGCGTTCCGCCGTCGCGCGTTCGCCACCTCGACGATCGCGCTGTTCATCTACTCCGGGGCAGCGTTCGGGCTGCTGGTGGTGCTGCCGGTCTACTACCAGGTGGTCCGCGGCGAGAGCCCGCTGCGGGCCGGGCTGCTGACCGCCCCGATCGGAATCGGGGCGATCATCACGATGTCGCTGAGCGGGCGGCTCACCGAGCGGATCGCCGCCCGGTGGGTCGCGGCCACGGGCATCGCCCTGGTCGCCGCCGCGACGCTGGTCTACACCCAGATCGGCGTCGCCACCAGCCTGGTACTGCTGGTCGCGGCCTTGTTCGTGGTGGGTCTCGGTCACGGCACGGTGCTGCCGCCCGCGATGGGCGCGAGCTATCAGGGGATGTCCAAGCCGGAGATCCCCGCCGCGACGGCGACCATGAACGCCACCCTCCGAGTGGGCACGTCGTTCGGCACGGCGGCGCTCGCGGTGATCCTGCAGCAGAACATCCGGTCCCGTATCCCCGGCGTCAGCAACCTGTCCGCCGCCGAACAGCTGCGCGGCGCGCACCCCCACGCCCTGCTGACCAGCGCGTTCGCGTCCAGCTTCTGGTGGGTAGCGGCCATCGCCGCCGTCGCCATCATCCCCGCCCTGCTAATCCCCCGCCGCCCGACCCCCGCCGCCGCCCCCAGCCCCGCCCCGGCCCCCAGCCCGGCGCCCAGCCCGGTGCCCAGCCCGGTGCCCAGCCCGGCGCCCAGCCCGGTCGATGTGACATAGACCGCGCTCTAGCCCGGTCGATGTCACATCGACAGCTCGGCGGTCAGTCCATCGTGAGCACTAGCTTGCCGGCGACGTGGCCGGTCTCGCCGGTGGCGTGTGCCTTGGCGACCTCGGTTAGCGGGAAGCTGGCGGCGATGACCGGGCGGAGCTTGCCTTCCTCCGCGAGTTCCCTGATCGCGTCCATCCCGGTGTGGTCAGCCTCGACGAGCATCCGCACGTGCCTTACCCCATCGGGGACCTCCGCCGAGCCGCCCACGATGGTGACCACGATCCCGCCCGGGCGCAGCACGCGGAAGGACCGCGTCGTGTACTCGCCGCCCATCGGGTCGAGCACGATATCGATGTCCTTGACCGCTTCAGTGAAGTCGGTCGTCCGGTAGTCGATCATCTCGTCCGCGCCGAGGCCGGTCACTAGCTCGTGGTTGCCCGCGCTGGCGGTGCCGATCACGTACGCGCCGCGTGCCTTCGCGATCTGGACCGCGAGGTGGCCGACTCCGCCGGCGGCGGCGTGGATCAGCACCCGCTGCCCCGGCTGGACGTTAGCCGTGTCGACCAGCGCCTGCCAGGCAGTGAGCGCCGCCAGCGGTACCGCGCCGGCTTGTATGTGGTCCAGGTTCGCGGGCTTGCGGGCGAACGCCCGGGCCGGTCCCGTCACGTACTCGGCGTGCGAGCCATGACCGCCGGGGTAGGGCAGCATGCCGAACACCTCGTCGCCCGGCTTGAACAGCGTCACGCCGAAGCCGGTCTTCTCCACCACACCCGACACGTCCCAGCCGAGGGTAAGCGGAGGCTCCGGCAGGAACAGCTTGCCTGACCGGTGCTTCCAGTCGGTCGGGTTCAGCCCGGCCGCCTTGACGCGCACCAGAAGCTGGCTCGGGCCTGGCTCGGGGACCGGGACTTCCGCGATCGTGAGAACCTCAGGACCGCCGAGAACATTCTGAGTAGTCGTCTTCACGCCCACCATGATGCCCGCGAGGCGTTCCCCGGGAAATGGCATGAATGCCAATATCCGATAGAATCATGCCATGCATCGTGTGGTGGTTCTCGCTATCGACGGGGTGTACCCGTTTGAGCTCGGCATGCCGAGCCGGATCTTCGGCTCTCCCCCGGTCGCGGACCGATATGACGTCCTGACCTGCGGCCTCGGTACCCCGACCGTCCAGACCTCGACGGATTTCAGCATCACCGTCGAGCACGGACCCGAGATCCTCGCCACCGCGGACACGGTGGTCATCCCCGCGTTCGACGCTGAACGTGTCGCTCAGCGGCTGACCAGCCCGCTCGCCGCCGCGCTCTCGCACATCCGGCCAGGTACCCGCGTGATGTCCATCTGCACCGGCGCGTTCGTCCTCGCCGCCGCGGGCCTGCTCGACGGCCGTCCGGCGACCACCCACTGGATGCTCGCCGATGACTTCCGGCGCTGGTTTCCCAAGGTGCGGCTGGACCCGGACGTGCTGTTCGTCGATGACGGCGACATCCTCACCTCGGCCGGCGCGGCCTCCGGGATGGACCTGTGCCTGCACGTGCTGCGGCGCGACCACGGGCACGAGGTCGCGAACCTGGTCGCCCGCGGTATCGTCGTCCCGCCCTGGCGGGACGGCGGGCAGGCGCAGTACATCGAGCGGCCGTTGCCGCCCGCCAGCGGGCTTGGCACCTCGCCGACCAGGGACTGGGCGCTGCGGAACCTGCGGCTCCCGCTGACCATGACCGATCTCGCTCAGCACGCGCAGATGAGCCCGCGAACGTTCGCCAGGAAGTTCCGCGACGAGACGGGCGTGAGTCCCGGCCACTGGCTAACCCGGCAGCGGATCAGCCGGGCGCGGCACCTGCTGGAGTCCACCGACCTAAGCGTCGACCAGATCGCCAGCGAGGTCGGCTTCGCGACCGCGACGTCGCTGCGCCAGCACATGCACGCCACGATCGGCGTCGCGCCACTCGCCTACCGCCGCACCTTCCAGGCGGCCAAGTTACCGGTCCCCGTTGTGCTGTCAGCTCGTCGGCTCAACGACTCTGGTCACGACCCAGCGGTGCTTTCCGATCTTCCGGTCACGGATAAACCCGAGCTTCTCGTAGGTTGACAGGGCGCCGTTGTAGAGGAAACCGGCTGGCACCGAGCCGGCGTCCTCCGGGTATCCCTCGACGCGTCCCCCGCCAAGGCCGGCGATAAGGTCGAGCGCGCCGACGAGCGCCGCGGTGGCCACGCCTTGACGGCGGTGTCCCTTTCCGGCATAGCAGCACGCGATTCGCCAGTCCGGCAAGGTTGTCCGGCCCTTTTCGTACGCCGCCCGGTTCTTGATCCGGGGTACCTCGTCCGGTGCGCCGAACTGGCACCAGCCGACGCAGTCCGCACCCTCGAACACGAGCGCGGCGTGCGCGTTGCCCTCTCGGACTCGCTGCTGTTTCGCGACGCGTTTCCCCGCCACGTCGCCCCACGGCTCTTTGGGGTGGAAGCCCATGCACCAGCAGCCGCCGAAGATTCCGTTGTTGCGCTCCACCAACGCGGCGAACCCCGCCCACGTCGATTCGTCGAGCGCCTTCGCCGTGTACCTCGGCTCATCCATCTGGCTACAGGTCCACCTCGCCGACGATGCAGGTTGTGGTGTCGCCGCCCACCCAGATCGTCCCGTTCTCATCCTGGCTGATGTGTGCCAGTCCGGCGCGGCCGAGCGCGGTCCCCTGACTCGACACGTAGGGCGCCGTCAGCTGCCCAGAGCCAAGCAGCCACTGGGCGAGCGACGCGTTCAGCGAGCCGGTCACCGGATCCTCGAACATGGCGCCCGCGCCGGAGAAGAAGGCACGCACCTCGATGTCGGCCGGCCCGCCCTCGGGGTACGCCCCGACCAGCCCGAGATTCAGCTCGGTCGAGGTCGGCATGGTCACCGACAGGACCGCCTCCGCGTCGGCCAGTCGCACCGCGAGCCAGCCCGGACCGTTGTCCGCCCACTGCGCGTCGATGATCGCCGACCGGTCTAGGCCCAGCGCCGCGGCTGCCTCGCCGATTGTCGATTCATCGACCGGCCCGGAACGCACCAGCGGCGGCGCGGCGAATGCCAGCCGCATCCCGTCGCGGCGCAGCCTGATCAGCCCCGCGGCGCATTCCTGCACCACGATGTCGTCCTTGGCCGACTTGCCTCCGTTGGTGAGCCAGGTGTGGCAGGTGCCGAGGGTGGGGTGGCCGGCGAATGGCAGTTCCTGGGCGGGCGTGAAGATTCGCACCCGGTAGTCCGCCTCCGGTGTCGTCGGCGGGAGCAGGAAAGTGGTCTCCGACAGGTTCGTCCAGTTCGAGAACCGCTGCATCTCCTCGTCGGACAGTCCCTCAGCATCGTGCACGACCGCCACTGGGTTACCCCGGTACGGCTCGTCGGTGAATACGTCTACCTGAGTGAAACGGCGCATGTGTTCAACCTATCCCGCGGAAAACTTGAGCCGCGAACGCCATGAACTCAGCGGGGTCGGCCTCCCGGTCGTGCGGTGACAGCAGCACCGTATCCGCGCCGCCCTCGGACAGGCTCCGGGCCCGGGCGGCTACGTGTTCTTTCTCCTCGCCCGACGCGACATCGACGTAGCCGACGATGCTCGGCGGGTCGGTGCGCCCGGCGGCGCCGTCCGCCACTACCGTCACCGCCTCGTGGAACTTGCCCGCGTTGTCGAGCACTACCCCGTCGGCTAGCTCTCCGGCCAGCAGCAGTGTCTTGCGGCCGACGGCGCCGAGGTACACCGCCGGGACTGGCGTAGCGGTCCGGTCGAGCGTCACCCGGTCGAGGTTGACGTACCGGCCCTCGGTGGTGACCGTCTCGCCGCCCAGCAACGCTTTCAGCGCGGTCAGGTATTCGCGCAGCAACGTCATCGGCGACTCGGCCCGTGCGCCGACCTGCGCCATCCAGTCCTGTGCTCCGTGACCGACGCAGATCCTGACCCGGCCAGGGAACATCCGGTGCAGGGTGGTGATCTCCATGGCGGTGAGCGCGACGTTTCGCAGCGGGACGGGGAGCAAGGAGACCCCGACGGTGATCCGCTCGGTGGCGGCGAGCGCGGCGGCGACGCCACTGGTGCCGCTGGCCCAGAAACAGTCCTCCCAGAGCCACATCTCGTCGAGCCCGGCCGCCTCGGCGCCGCGGGCGACGGCGGGAATCCGCTCCGGTGGCACCTGCGGAACGCAGGCGGCGCCGAACGTGGTCATGCGATGGCCTCCAGCAACGCGTTCGGGCGTTCGGTGACCGGCAGGTGCGCGACGACGCGGAACTCGCAGCCGATGCTGGTCGCGCCACCATCGTCTGACACGTTGTCGCCGATCATCAGCACGTCTCCCGGGTCGTGGCCGAGCAGGTCGCAAGCCCGGCGGAAGATCTCCGGGTCCGGCTTCTTCACACCCTCCTCGTAGGAGAGCACGTACCCCGTGACGAGCGAGTCGATTCGGTAATGACGGAAGACCGGGCGGATGTCGTGCGGAATATTCGAAAGCACGGCCACCGGCGTCGCGCGTCGTTTCAGTGTCTCCAGCGCCTGGCCGGTGTCTGGGTACGGCAGCCACGACTCTGGGCGCCAGTGCCGGTCATACAGCCGATCCTCGATCCCCGGCCAGGGGAGTCCCGCGGCTCGCATCAGCTCGATGTAGACGGCCCGGTGCGCCGCTGGGTCTAGATCGCGCCGCTGCCACAGCGGCCGCAGGTGGTCAGGCAGCGGGATGTCGCCGCTGTACGAGCCCGGCTGCCCGCCGCTCTCGAGTAGCCGCTTCGCGTAATGCGCGATCTCCTCGGCCGTCGCCTCGATACCGCCGTCAGCCAGCGCGTCTCTCAGCCAGTTTTCCGTGTCGTCGCAGTGGAACAGGGTGCCAGAGAAGTCGAAGATCACCGCTTTCACATGTGATGAGGCTACTCGACGCTCGATCAGGTGGCGCCTTCATGCGGAGGGGGCGGGAGCACCGCGGAGTTCCGCGATGGCCTGCCCTGTCCATCGAAGGCTGGCGCGGTGGACGGCCAGGCCGTGCTCCAGGGCAAGGCTCGGGTGGCGATCGTCAAAGTGAGCGGCCGCCGCGTATCGCTCCAGCCCCGCGGTGACCGCTGCGAGCGCGTCGTTGAGACCATCGAGGAAGCCGAGCACCTCTTCTCGACTAACCGCGTGTTCCATCATCACGAAACGCATCAGGTGCAGGCCAAGGTCACGATAGACAGTGGATGGTTCCACCGGCGTGCGGAGCCAGGTCAGATGGACCGTCCGGCCGCTCGGCGTTGGCTCATACACGCGACGGTGCCTAGCCGGCGCATTAGCCTCGTCCAGATCCATGGCCCGGACCAGGCCCTTTCCTTCCAGGCGGCGCAACGCCGGGTACAACGAACCGGAGCTCGGCTGGTAAATGCCCATCGGGGTAACGGCGAAGACCCGCTTCAGGTCGTAGCCGGACGACGGTGACAGGCAGACCAGGCCGAGCAGGACCTGCTCGAACGGGGTGAGCTGATATTCGGCCATGATCGGGAATCTACCTTGCCCCCATAGGTCGAATCGACCTATGCTGTTGAGGAAGGCGGGCCAGCTCGTGAGATCCGCGGGCCCTCACGAAAGGCACCTGCCGTGGACGCGAGCCGCGATACCAAGAGAACCGCCGCGACCGGACGGCTCCACCTGGTCGCCAAGATCGTGATTCTCGACGTTGCCGCGCCGCTCGCGGCCTACAACCTGCTGCGCTCCGCTGGCCTGACCACTGTGACCGCACTGCTGCTGAGCGGGGTGTTCCCCGCCTTGGGCGTGGCCATCGGCGTCATCGGGCATCGCCGTATCGACCTCGTTGGCGCCCTGGTCCTAGCCGGGATAGTGGTCGGCACGGTGCTCGGCCTGATCAGCCACAGTGCCAGGCTGGTGCTGATGGAGGGATCGGTCGCCACCGTCGTGTTCGGCGCGGGCTGCCTGGGCTCGCTGTGGACGCGGCGCCCGCTGATGTACGGCCTCGCCCTGGAGTTCACCGGGCCAGACACCGCTAAAGGCCGCGAGATGATCAGCCTCTGGCAGTATGAGGGCTTCCGGCGCGTATTCCGGGTCATCACCACCGTATGGGGCGTCGGCTTCCTCCTCGAAGCCGCCCTGCGGGTCGTCATCGTCTACAACACCTCCGCTGGAACAGCCCTGGCAATCTCCAACGTCACGCCGTTCATCTGGGCGGGCATCCTGTCGGCCTGGACGGTCGCCTACGGCACCCACCAGAGGAAGAAGGGCGAACGGATGGCCGCCGCCGATGCCGGTGCCGAGCCCGGTGAGATCACGAATGCCGCCGAGTCACCGACTCCGGGATCGCAACCGCGTTAGAGGCGCCGCGCACGAGGGGACATACCCGCCGAAACAAGGCACCCGCCGCCCAGCCGGCCCGGCACGTCATCCCCTCAGCCGGGTGCGCGGCGGCGGAGCGTTCCTGGTGGGTGCCGCACCAACCAGCAAAGCCTGGTTCATCCCGAGGGGATGGTCGCGGTGGCGTGAAAGTGGCGCGGGCTGCGGGTCGTGGCGTGCCGCTGCCGCGGGCGGCGCTGTCCGGAGGCATCTTCTCCCGGGTTGGTGCACCCCGACTGCCGGGCATATCCGGGCATTACGGACGGGAAATGTGCGCTAAGCCGGGAGAAGTCAGCTGGCCGCCAGCGGGTCCGGGCCGGCTGCCGCGCCCAGCCAAGGCGGAGGACCTTCCGGTCAGTTCTTGCTGGCGCTTCGCACCAACCACCATCGGCACCCGTCGCCCAGCCGGCCCTCCCCTGTCCGGCTACGGTCTGGACTCGGGTCGGCGACCCACCAGGTGGAAGACGCGGCTCAGCTGACGGTAAGGATCCCGCCGGCTGGCCTCGAGTTCAACCGCCGCCGCCGACTACGTCATGCGTAATTCGCTCCTTACGTGGTAGTTCATACCACGCTTGCCGTTCGGTCAGATCGGCTCTCTCTGGAGGTAGCGATGGTTGCGCGCACACGGTTCCGTGGATCGGCCCGCACTCGGAGAGCGGCGCGCCGGACGGCGAGCAGCCGGGGCATGGCCTGGCTGGCCCGAGCCGGCCTCGCGGCCCGCGGCGTCCTGTACGTCCTAGTCTCCATCATCGCCATTCAGATCGCCATCAACGGATCGCATCAGCAGGCCGACCGCGCGGGTGCGGTACGACTGGTGGCGCAGACCCCGTTCGGAACGGTAATTCTGTGGCTCTTGGTGATCGGATTCGGCGGCATGACGCTCTGGAAGCTGTCGGACGCCGCCTGGGGCAGCCCCGAGCCGGGCGGTCGCAAGACTAGCAAGAGGCTCACGAACCTCGCCATCGGCGTGTTCTACGCGGTGCTCACCTACGGGATCCTGAAATACGCGCTCGGCCTCGGCCAGCCAGCGTCGAGCGACAACCAGTCACAGGACCTGACCGCCACGACCCTGAGGTATCCCGGTGGCCGGCTGCTCGTCGCGCTCGCGGGCGTCGTCATCGTGGTCGTGGGCGGGTGTCTCATGTACCGCGCGTACCAGCGCACATTCCACAAGCAGTTGCGAATGAGCTCGGCCTCGGCGCGGACCCGGAAGATCGTCACGCGCCTGGGCCAGATCGGCGGAATCGCCCGCGGTCTCGTCTACGTAACCATCGGCATCTTCCTGGTCATCGCGGCCAAGGACGCCAACCCGCGGCAGGCGAAGGGCATTGACTCAGCGCTGCGGGAGCTCGCGCACACGCCATTCGGCCCGTGGCTGCTCGTCGTTGTCGCGATCGGCCTGATGATGTTTGGCGTCTACTCATGGTGCGAGGCCAGGTGGCGCGCCGTTTGAGACACTCCAGCATCAGGCAGTGTTCCGTAATGAGACAGGCCGCCCGACGGCGGCGGGCGATCATGGCAGCCAGGAGCCGAAGGAGGACTGGATGATCTTCATCACGGCCAAGTTCCAGGTCCGGCCGGAAGACGTGGACGAGTGGCCGCGGATCGCGGCCGAATTCACCGAGGCGACCAGGAAAGAGCCAGGCTGCCTGTGGTTCGACTGGTCCCGCAGCCTGGATGACCCGGCCGAGTACGTCCTGGTCGAGGCATTCCGGGACCAGGACGCTGGCGTTGCCCACGTGACGTCGGAGCATTTCAGGAAGGCGCGGCAGACGCTGCCGCCGCACCTCGTACGCACTCCGCGGATCATCAACGCCACGGTCCCGCAAGACGACTGGTCCCTGCTCGGCGAACTGGCGGTACCCGAAGAGTAAGAGCCCGGACACATGAGGCGCGGCTAGTCGGCGCCCCGATTTGACCGCATATCCACTCGACCTACCTGAGCCTGGTGGGCCTGATCATCGGTCAGCTGATCATCGCGGCACTGGGAGCACTGACCGTAACGTCCGAGTACGCCATCGGTATGATCCGCGCGTCACTGACCGTGCAGCCTCGCCGGTGCACCCTGTTCGCCGCCAAGGCGACAGCGTTCACGCTCGTGTCGCTGGCCTCCTGTGCCTGTCCGGGCTGCTGGCTTTCGGGCTAGGCGCCCTGCTGCGCTACACGGCGGGCGCCGTCACCGTGGCGATAGTGGTGCTGTTCGTATCGGTGGCGCTGCCCTCTTTCCTGCCGGATTCCTGGGACGCGAGCGTGAGCAAGTGGATCCCGTTCTACGCGGGCAGCCAGGTGTGGTCCACCGTCAGCGACCCGGGCGCGCACATGTTCTCGCCGTGGACCGGGTTCGCCGTGTTCGCGGGGTACGCGGCCATCGCCGTGGCCGCCGGGCTGGCCGTGTTCCTGCGGCGCGACGCCTGACCCGCTAACAAGCCGCATTGATCCGGATGGACACGGCAAGGCTACAACTCCGCACCACGCCTGGCGTGCCACAATGAGCCCTAGCACCGAAATGTGAGGGGACAGCCTGTGGCATCGGCTCCGCTGCCGTTCGACCCTATTGAGGAGGCGGCCCGGCAGTGGCGGACCCACGGCTGGGACGACGCCGCCGACGGCATGGCCGCGATCACCTCCGTGATGCGCGCTCAGGCGATCATGCTCGCCCGAGCCGAAGGGATCCTACGACCGCTCGGGCTGAGCTTCGCCCGCTATGAACTACTCACCCTGTTGTCCTTCACCCGGCGCGGCAACCTGTCGATGGCCCGCGCCGGAACCCTGCTTCAGGTGCACCCCACCAGCATCACCAACTCGGTGAGCAGGCTCGAGAAGGCCGAACTGGTCCGCCGTGACCCGCATCCGAGCGACGGCCGGGCATTCCTCATCCAGATCACCGAGCAGGGCCGCGCGCTGGGCGCGGAGGCCACCAAGCACCTGAACACGGCCCTGTTCACCCAGCCCGGGCTGCCACCACAGCAGCTCAGGACGCTGTTCGACGTGATCCGTGACCTCCGCCACGAGGCGGGCGACTTCACCTGACTACTCGGGCAACAGCCGGCCGAGGCCGCGGAAATCCTCCGGGAAGACCATAACACCGACTGACCCGCGCGCCCCAGGATCGTGGTGACGTGCCGCATGTGAGCGGCGTCCACCAGCATTCCGTCGACCGAGATCGCGGCCGTTCCCTGCTGCTCAGCCTCCCGGTAGGCCTTGCTGGCTCGTCGCGCCCACTCGACCTCTTCCTCGGTGGGGGTGAAGCGGGCATTGGCGATCGGAACCTGGCTGGGGTGAATGCACCACTTGCCGTCGAATCCCAGGACGCTCGCCAGGTCGCAGCCGCGCTCGTACGCAGCCGGATCCTGATAGTCCGGGAACGGGTAGTCGATCGCGGCGATCCCGGCCGTCCGCGCCGCGGCGACGACTCGCATCCTCGCGTAGTGCCAGAAATCTCCGGGGTAGTCGATGACCGGGTCAAATGTGGTGTTGACGCGAGCGCGGAGCGATGCGCTCAGGTCACCGGCGCCCAGGATGACGGCCTCCAGGCGGCTGCTCGCGGTGGCGATCTCGACCGCGTTCTCTAGCCCTTCGGCTTCCTCGATCAGGACTTCCAGGCCGATGCGCCGGCGCAGGCCCAGCTTGGCCTCGAGCTGATCGAGCAGCACGTCGAACCACCACACATCCCGGCCGCGTCGCGCCTTGGGAATGATGATGATGTCCAGGTTCCGCCCGGCGGCGGTGACGATCTCGACGACGTCGTCGTGGCACCAGATAGTGTCGAGCCCGTTGACCCGGACCGCGCGGATCGTCGGCCCCCAGTCGGCCTCGTTGAGCATCGTGATGACGTTGCGGCGCGCCTGTTCCTTGGCGTTGGGCGCGCAGGCGTCTTCAAGGTCCATGAAAACCAGGTCGGCACCGAGGTCGACTGCCTTGGCGAGCATCTTGAGGTTGCTCGCGGGGGTGGCGAGCTCCGACCGGCGGGGCCGGGGAACAGCGTTCATTGACCTCTCCTAAATAGTGCCGTTAGCGCGCAGCCGGTCGAGCCGTGCCTCGTCGAACCCGAGTAGCCCCTGGTAGATCTCGTCGTTGTCGGCGCCCAGGGCCCGGCCGAGGTACTCGGTTGTCCCCGGCGTGGCGGAGAGCCGGGCCGTCGGTGCCTGCACGCGTACCGGGCCGAGATCCGAATCGTCGACCTCGGCGAACGTGCCGCGGGCAACCAGATGCGGGTCGTTGAGCAGTCCCTCGGCGTCGTAGACGCGGGCGATGGCGCAGTCGTTCGCCTGGAAGGTCTCCATCACCTCGGCCAGCGTCCGCTGCGAGATCCAGTCGGCCACGGCTCGGTCGATCGCGTCACCATGGGCCAGCCGCCCGGCGGGACTGTAGTAGCCGGGGTCGTCGGCCATGTCCTGGCGGCCGACCACGGCGAACACCCGCTGCGCCATCCGGGGCGAGGCCGACGATATCGCGACCCACTGACCGTCCCGGGTCCGGTAGCAGTTGCGGGGCGCGCTCGCGTCGAACCGGCTGCCGTGTCGCTGCGGACTGGCCCCCAGCTGGTCATAGGACAGCGTCGCGGACTCGATCAGCCGGGCGAGCGGCTCGATCAGGTTGACGTCGATGACCTGCCCGCTTCCGCCGTGCACGGCACGGTGATACAGCGCCGCGGTCACGGCGTGCGTCGCCGCGAGCGCGGCCACGCCGTCGGCCAGCATGAATGGCGGCAGCGAGGGCGGGCCATCCGGCTCGCCCACCAGATGCGCGAACCCGCTCATGGCCTCGGCCAGCGTGCCGTATCCCGGGCGGTCGCTGAACGGCCCGCCCGCTCCATAGCCGGTGACGTGCAGCACGATGAGCCGGGGATGGCGAGCGAGGACGTCAGCGGGCGAGAGACCCCACCGGGCGAGAGCGCTGGGCCGACTGCCGAGGATGAGGACGTCGGCATGCTCAAGCAGGTCATGGAGTACCTCCTGCCCATCGGCTTGGCGCAGGTCCAGCGTGACGCACCGCTTGTTGCGACTGACGCTCTTCCACACCAGGCCGATGCCGTCCTTCGAGGCGCCCCACGTGCGCAGTGGATCCCCGGCGCCTGGTTGCTCCACCTTGATGACCTCGGCGCCGAGTTCGCCGAGATAGGTGCCCACCATCGGGCCCGCGATGAGCGTGGCGGTGTCGATGACCCGCAAACCCGCCAGTGCCCCATCAGACATATCTCGCCAGCCCGAGGTGATCCCGCAGCGTGGTCCCGGTGTATTTCTCGCGGAACAGCTCGCGGCGCCGCAACTCCGGGACGACCATGCGGACCACGTCTTCGAAGGCGCCGGGGAAATGCGTGGCGGCGAGCACGAACCCATCGCACGCGCCGCTGGTGAACCATTCCTCCATCTGATCGGCGACCTGTTTCGGAGTGCCGACGAAACGCGGCCCCTGCAGCAGGGTCGCCCGGTGAGCGGCCAGGTCCTGGATCCGGACCCGGCCGCCGATGTGAGCCCGGAGGTTCTCCACCAGGCCACGGATGCCCGTACTCGACTCGACCAGTTCGTCGGTGACCTCGTCGTCGAGACCGTGCGCCGAGAAGTCGTAGTTCATCAGCTCCGAGAGCAGCGTCAGCGAGGCCATCGGGTCGACCAGGTCGTGCAGGAACATCTGCTCGCGCTCCTGCGCCTGAGCCGCGGACTCACCGGTGACGACGTAGGCCATCGGACAGATCTTGACCTTCTCCGGGTCCCGGCCCAGCTCCGCGACGCGCTTCTTCTGATCGGCGTAGTGGGTACGCGCGACCTCCAGGCTCGGGTCGCCGGTGAAGATCAGTTCAGCCCAGCGAGCCGCGAAGTCCCGGCCTCGCCCCGACGATCCCGCCTGCATGATCAGCGGCCGGCCCTGCGGCGTCCTCGGCACGGTGAGCGGGCCACGGACATTGAAATGCTTACTGCGGTAGTTAAGCTCATGCACCTTGGCCGGGTCGGCGAAGACGCCGCTGGCGGCGTCCAGGACCAGGGCGTCGTCCTCCCAGCTGTCCCACAGGCCGGTGACCGCTTCCATGAAGTCGTCCGCGCGGTCGTAACGTTCCTTGGGCCCGAGGTGGCTGTCGGCTCCGAAGTTCTGCGCCTCGCTGTTGTTGACCGAGGTCACGACGTTCCAGGCCGCCCGTCCCCCGCTCAGATGGTCGAGGGTCCCGAACGTTCGCGCCACGTGATACGGCGGGTAGTAGGTCGTCGAGTACGTGCCCCCCAGGCCGATCCGCGACGTCACCCCGGCCAGGACGCCGAGGACCGCGCCAAGGTCCAGCTTGATGGGCCGGGCGCCGTACCGGACCGCCTCGGCGACCGAGTCGCCGTAGACGCCGGGCATGGCGAGCCGATCATCGAAGAACATCAGATCGAAGCAACCCGCTTCGAGCAGCCGTCCCAGGTCCGCGTAGTAGTCGGCCTGGAGGAACCGCAGGTCAGCGGCGGGATGCCGCCATGACCCGGCGTAGACGGAGGTACTGCCGGCCTGCATGAACGCGATAAGCGCCATTTGGTTACCGCTGGTACGAGTCACCGGCTCTTTATAACACATCTAATATTTCAGATGTAAGATACAGATCGTGCTATGCTGCCCGGCATGTCGAGGACGCTGGCCGAGTCGATCGGCGGAACCGTGCGGCAACGCGCCGTACGTGAGCTGCGGGACCGCATCCTCACCGGGGCGCTGCCCCCTGGCACCCGCCTCGACCTGGACGAGATCTCCGAGGAGTTCGGCATCAGCCGCACCCCGATCCGGGAGGCGCTACTCGAACTGTCCTTCCAGGGCCTGGTCGAGATCATGCCGCGCAGCGGCGTCAAGGTGCTGGGCGTCTCCCCCGCCGCGACGACCGACAACTTCGCGATCTTGGCGACGCTCAGCGGCAAGGCCGCCGAGTGGGCGGCGAGCCGCGTCTCAGCGGACGAACTCGCCCAGCTCGAACGGCTGGCCGGCTCGCTGGCCGCGACGGGCACCGGGCCGGACGCGGTCGACCTGAACTGGCAGTTCCACCGGGTCATCAACAACGCGGCCCGATCCCCGCACCTTCTGTCGCTCATCCGGCAGGCCGTGCGGCTGATCCCCTCCAACTTCCTGGAGGTGATGCCGGTCCACGACCACGACGAGCATCACCAGCTGCTGCGCGCGTTGCGGAGCGGCCAGGCCCAGCAGGCGCGGGAGATCGCCGAGCAGCATGTGCTCGGCGCCGGAAAGTCACTGGCCGACTGGCTGGCCGCTAACTGACGCGGAACCCGCATAACCGGACGGATCACCGCGCCGGGTAGCGTTCCCGGCGAATGGTGGTTTTCCGGCCCTTGATACTGGTCCGCTTCAGTGCCGCGACCACGTCGTCGGCGGCTGCTTCTGGCACCTCGACGAGGGAGAACCGGTCCGCGATCTCGATCGCGCCGATGTCCCGGCCCGACAGCTCTGACTCGCCGGTGATGGCGCCGACCAGGTCCTGCGGGCGGACTCCCGAGGAACGGCCGGTTCCCACGAACAGGCGGGTCGTGCCCTCGGTCGCGCGACGAGGACGGCGGGAGTCGCGACCGGCGGGCTTGCGACGGCTATCCCGGTCGTCGGCCGGACGCAACTCGACCTCCGGCAGCTCTTCTTCCTCGCCGACGCTGCCGCCCGCCTCATGGGCTAGCTTGACCGCGGCGAGCGCTACATCGAAAAGGTCGAACTCCTCGCTGAGTGGCTCCACAACGGCCCGGAAGGCATCCAGGTCGTCATCCAGCAGGCTCTCGCGGAGAGCGGCCCGGGTCAGCTCCAGGCGCCGGGTGCGCAGGTCCGCGACGGTCGGCAGCTTCTCGGTCGCGATCGGCTGCCCCGTCGCCCGCTCGATGCTCTTGAGCATCTTGTGCTCACGCGGCTCGACCAGGGTGATGGCGGTGCCTTCACGGCCAGCCCGGCCGACGCGTCCGACGCGGTGCACGTAGGACTCCGGCGCGCTCGGCACGTCGTAGTTCACCACGTGAGTGAGCTGATCGATGTCGAGGCCGCGAGCGGCGACATCGGTGGCCACCAGCAGATCGAGGTTCCCGCCACGCAGCCGGTTCATCACCCGGTCGCGCTGTGGCTGGTCCATTCCGCCGTGCAGCGCCTCGGCGCGATAACCCCGCCCGTTCAGCGTCTCGGTGAGCTGGTCCACTTCGTCCCTGGTACGGCAGAAGACGACCGAGGCCGTCGGCGCCTCCAGGTCGAGTACCCGGCCGAGAGCGGCGGGCTTGTGCCCGCGCGGCACGACGTAGGCGATCTGCCGCACCAGCAGGCCTTCGGCGGACGTCTGCGCCTTGCGGCCGAGCTCGATCCGTACCGGGTCGTTCAGGTGGCGGCGCACCATGCCGTTGATCCGGGGCGGCATCGTGGCCGAGAACAGCGCGGTCTGCCGCTCCTTCGGGGTCTCACCGAGGATCGCTTCGATGTCCTCAGCGAAACCCATGTCGAGCATCTCGTCCGCTTCGTCGAGTACGACGACCCCGAGGGCGCCCAAGCTCAGCGTTCCCCGGGTGATGTGGTCGAGTGCGCGCCCCGGCGTGGCCACCACTACGTCGGCGCCGCGTTCAAGCGCCCGCAGCTGCCGGCCGATGGGCTGACCGCCATAGATCGGCAGCACGCGCGCGCCTATGTCGTGTCCGTAACGGTGCATCGCCTCGGAGACCTGCATCGCGAGCTCGCGCGTCGGCACCAGCACCAGCGCGAGCGGCGTCGCCCGCCTGCCCTCGTTGATGACCCGCTGGAGTATGGGGAGCGCGAACGCGGCCGTCTTGCCCGTCCCGGTCGCGGCCTGTCCGACCAGATCACGGCCCTCGAGCAGCGGCGGGATGGCGGCTTGCTGTATCGGTGTCGGCTCTTCGTAACCGAGCCCGGAGAGCGCGTGGCACAGTTCCGGGGCCAGCTTCAGGTCGGCGAAGCCGCTCGGGGCCTCGTCGTTATTTTCACTCATACACGACCATCCTGATCCAAAAGCGTCATGGGCTGCCTCCGCTCAGGCGGCCCGGACGCGGATGGTCTGCGCGCCGTAGCGCTGCTCCGCGATAAACCACTTGGCGGTTCCTGTGAGATGTCGCTCCAGTCGAGGCTGGATTCGGGTCCGCACGCAGCGGCAGCCGGGCCGGTTCTTGGCGCGACTTATCCAGATCCCTGAAAGGCAGCGCCCGCGACATCGTTCTCTGCGAGCGCGCGGTTAGCGAACACACAAGATAACTACGACCACAGGTTACAGCAGATCCCGGGTCCAGTTCATTCCCGGTGCCACCGCCAGCAAAGCCTGTCTCGTCCGGAGGCGGTCTCGGTGGCGTGAAAGTGGCGGAGGCGGCGGGGTGGTGGCGGGCCCGGATCCGCTGCCGCGGCCGGAGGCGTGCACTGGTGATGGTCGTGGTGCTAACGGTTCAAGTGTTGCTGGCGTGATCTCCTGGCTGGTGGCCCGTTGCCGGTGGGTGCCGCATTACCCAGGTTCTGAGCGGAAAGTCCCCAATTGTTGCGTGCGCGGAGACGGACCGTTCCTGGGCGGTGTGGCCCTGCCCGTGAAAGAGCCAGAGCAGCACCGCACCGCCCACCTTCCAGAGCGCGAAGCCTCCCGCGGCGACTACTATCAGGTTTCGCTACCGCCGTCACCCTGCTGAAAGGGAGAACCCATGGACGCCCAGACCGTAGACCAGAGCTATGCCCAGCTACAGCAGCAGGCACAGCAGACAACGGCGCTGATCCAGACGCTGGCCGGCAAGCTCCAGGCCGCTGCCGCGGCGGGCGACACCAACGCCCGTGAGTGGATGCTCGACCTGAAAGAGATCGCGCTGGGCGTGCAGCAAGAGGAAGGGCAGACGTCGCTGCTGCTGCAGTCCATCCACTCGATGGTGGACAACCATGTCCAGGCCACGGCGCAGCCCCAGTACCAGCAGCAGCAGCCTCAGTACCAGCAGCAGTACCAGCAGGGCGGCGGCATGCTCCAGCAGTTCCTCGGCGGCGGATTCGGCCGGGCGATCGTGAGCGGCGCGGGCTTCGGTATCGGCGACGACATCATCAACAAGATTTTCTAGCCGAACTGTTGCGCAAGACGGACCACCGGCGGATACCGGGCCTTCTTCTTCCTCCTCTGGCAGACTTGGACCATGGGGCTGGAGCTTTGGATCTCTGTCATTTCCGCGGTCTTCGCGTTTGGTAGTGCCGCGGCAACCGCACTGCTGGGCGCCCGGGCCAATAGACAGCAAATACAGCTGACAGCGGAAATCGAACGGCAAGCCGAGACGAGGCGCAAGCAGGATCAGCGCGAGGACTTGATGAGCCGGATTCGCGATCCTCTGTTGCATGCGTCCTTCGATTTGCAGATGCGGATCTTCAATATTGTTAGCCAGGACTTCCTGGGCATATATCTGTTGCACGGGTCAGACGATGAACGTGTTTACGCAGAACGAAGCACCTTGTTTGTTTTCGCGCAATACATGGGTTGGGTTGAGATTGTTCGCCAAAGCGTTCAATTCCTGGACCTTGGAGATAGGAGTGATAATCGAAAGCTGGTTAACTTCTTCTCCAAGGCAGCCGGGATATTGAGTTCAGATTCGTTCCACACGTCTAGCTTGAATTCGCTCGACGACAGGATGTTCCGCGTCTTCCGTGCCGAGCAGCGTGCGATTGGCGAGATCATGATAAGGTCTCGCCTGGAGGGCGAGATGGACTGTATCGGCTACGCTGATTTCTGCTCTCGGATCGAGAACGATCAGTCATTCTCCCGATGGCTTGTTCAGCTATCCAAATCTGTCGAGGAGTTGTCTCGCTCCGAGAACCGTGTGCACCCTCGCCTCGTCGCCCTCCAGCATAACCTGGTCGAGTTGATTAACTTCCTCGATCCGGACAACACGCGTTTCCAGGAAGCCCACCGCACTAAGCTAGAGCAGAGCCCGCTTACGCGGCAGGAGGTAGAAATTCTCGGCATGCTCGAGGCGAGTGCTTCTTCCAGCGAGATAGCTGAGCGATTGGGAATGACCCCAGGAGCGGCCGATTATCATGTATGGAATATTTCGCAGCGGCTCGAGGCCGAGAGTGAAGCAGAAGCAGTTGAGATAGCCAAGCGGAATGGATGGCTTTAGTAATTCGGCAGTCCGAGGCATGCCACCGACGGTCGCGTGCGAATACCCGTCGGGGCATGGGCCGGCCATGGAATGGACCTCGGGACGTATAACTACCCAGATTCTCGCGACCGAGGGCTTCAACGGCAGCGACGGCAGCTCCAGCGTCACGGTGAACTCGGGCAGTTCGTTCTCAAGCGGTGGTCTACTCCACCTGGGATGTCGACGCGATCTGGCCCAGCGAGTACGTGATGGTCGCCACGCCTGACGGCAACAAATTAAGGTGTGTTTGCCGTATGTTGCGGGTCCTGATCGTGGTTTGCTGCGCGCCGTGAGGCCCGGGATGGGGTAGCGAACCGGACATCCGTGCCATATCGCCCTGCTGTCGTGCCGGGCGTTCATGGTGAGTGCTGCATTGCCCGCACTCTTGCCTGGGTAGTGCAGCACTCACCATGATCACCTCGAATAGAGGGGCGCCGAACGGGGACGGCACAACCGGGTGATACCGTACCAAATCGCTCGGCCGCGACGACACGCCGAAAACTCACGTTGTTCTGAAACGTTTCCATTGCGCCATCGATGGGCCTGGAACGGGCCGAGAGGGACTCTCCCATCCCATGAGGCAGGGGCGGCCGAGTCAAAACCGCCACCATGGGGCAGAATGTGCCTGTCGACCCTGGTCAGCACGGGAATCGGAGAACTCATGGCGGTGAGCTCGACCTTTCCCAGCCGGGACACGCTGAGGCGGTTCCGGTTCCGGCCGATTGACGCGGTCGTCGGGGCGGGCATCTTCCTGCTCATCTACCTGGTGGTGCGGATCGGCGCGGGGGCGCACGCGCCGTTCCACCCCCGCCAGACGACCACGATCAGCACGAATCCCGATGAACTGCCCTACTATGCGGGGCGCAGCCTGCTGCGGATGTTCATCGCGTTGTTCTTCTCGTACGCGTTCAGCCTCGTCTACGCCTACGCGGCCGCCCGTTCCCGGCGAGCCCGGACGATCATGATCCCGGCGCTGGACATCCTGCAGTCGGTCCCGGTGCTGGGATTCCTGGCGATCACGGTGACCTTCTTCGTGCGGCTGTTCCCCGGTTCCATACTCGGCCTCGAGGCCGCCTCGATCTTCGCGGTGTTCACGTCGCAGGCGTGGAACATCACGTTCTCCTTCTACCACTCGCTGGTGACGCAACCCCAGGAGCTGGATGAGGCGAGCCGCCTGATGGGGCTGTCGCGATGGAAACGGTTCTGGGCTGTCGACGTGCCGGGCGGGGCCATCGGGCTGGTGTGGAACGGGATGATGAGCTTCGGCGGAAGCTGGTTCTTCCTCACCGCGTCCGAGCTGATCACCATCGGCGGCCACAGTTACGAGCTACCGGGCGTCGGCTCCTACGTCGGCCAGGCGGAGGCCAACGGGCAGCTCAAGTACGTGGTGTACGGCATCATCACCATGATCATCATGATCCTGGCGGTGAACGCGGCGTTCTGGCGGCCGCTGGTGGCGTACGTGGACCGGTTCCGGTCCGAGCAGACCAGCGGGCCCGACAAGCCCAAGTCAGTGGTCCTCAGCGTGCTGCGCCGGTCCAGCTGGCCGAAGGCGATCGGCCGGGGCAGGCAGGTCGCCGCCCGGCCGGTGAACCACGTGATGGGCGTGATCACCGGCATCGACGACCAGTCGCTGGCCACGTCGGCGGGCCGACGGCGGGCCGCCGACCTGGCGTTCGCGGGCGTGCTGACGGTCGTGCTCGGCTACGGGCTGTACAGCATGCTCAGCTACATCGCCGCCGGTCAGCAGGGTCTTGGCGTGCTCGGGGACGCGTTCGGGCTCGGCTTGCTGACGTTCCTCCGGGTGGCCGTGGTGGTGGCCGTGTCGTCGGTCATCTGGGTGCCGGTCGGGGTCTGGATCGGCTTCAACCCGCGGGTGGCCCAGTACATGCAGCCAGTGGTGCAGCTGCTGGCCAGTTTTCCCGCGAACTTCATCTTCCCCTTCGTCATTGTTATCTTCCTCGACATCGGGCTGAGCCTGAATTTCGGCAGTGTGCTTCTCATGGCGCTCGGGACCCAGTGGTACATCCTGTTCAACGTCATCGCCGGCGCCAGCGCCGTGCCGTCGGACATGAAGGAAGCCATGGACAACCTCGACGTGCGCGGCTGGAAACGCTGGCGGAAGATGATCCTGCCAGCCATCTTCCCCGCCTATGTCACCGGCGCGATCACCGCGGCGGGCGGGGCGTGGAACGCCACGATCGTGGCCGAGATCGTCACTTACAACGGGCATGTGCTGAAGGCGGCGGGCCTGGGCACCTTCATCGCCGAGGCGGCTAACCGCAGTGACTTCCGTGAGATCATCGCGGGCATCCTCGTCATGGCGGTCTACGTGACCGGCCTCAACTCGCTGCTCTGGCGCCGCCTGTACAACATGGCCGAGTCGAAATTCGCGATGTCATGAGCGAGACTCCGCTGATCAGCGTGCAGGACCTGAGCAAGTCCTTCGCCGGGCCGGACGGGCGGGCGGTGCCGGTGCTGGAGGGCATCAACCTGAACGTCGCGGAAGGCGAGTTCGTCGCGTTGCTCGGGCGCAGCGGCAGCGGCAAGTCGACGTTGCTGCGCTGCATCGCCGGGCTGATCGCGCCGACCGAAGGCGAGGTCGATTTCCGCGGCCAGCGGCTGACCGGGACCAACCGGGAAACCACGATGGTGTTCCAGACCTTCGCGCTGCTGCCCTGGCTGACCGTCCAGGAGAACGTCGAGCTCGGCCTGGAAGCGCGCGGCGTGCCGCCGGTCGAGCGGGCCGACCGGACGCTGCGGGCCATCGACCAGGTCGGCCTGGACGGCTACGAGTCCGCCTATCCCAAGGAGCTGTCCGGCGGCATGCGGCAGCGGGTTGGTTTCGCCCGCGCCCTGGTCGTGGAACCCGCCGCACTGCTGATGGACGAGCCGTTCAGTGCCCTGGACGTGCTCACCTCGGAGAACCTGCGCGGTGAGCTGCTGGAGATCTGGGAAGGCGGCCGCTTCCCGACCAAGACCATGGTCATGGTGACGCACAACATCGAGGAAGCGGTCCTGCTGGCCGACCGGATCCTCGTCCTGGGCACCAACCCGGGCCGGATCAAGGCGGAGATCCACAACCCGCTGCAGCGGCCACGGAAGCGGCGCACCCCGGAGTTCGACACCCTCGTCGACGAAATCTACCGGATGATGACGCAGCGGGACCAGCCTTCGCAGCCGCAGCCCTCCCAGCACAACGCCGGCAAGCTCACCGACACGCCGCTCCCCCAGGCGACCGTGGACGGGCTGTCCGGCCTGGCGGAGATATTGCAAGGCCGCCACGACGGCGCCGCCGACGTCGCCGACCTGGCCGCCGGCCTGGGGCTGGACGTGGACGACATGCTGCCGCTGATCGACGCGCTGGTGCTGCTCGGGTTCGCCGAGCTCAGCCGCGACCAGCTGTCGCTGTCCCGCGACGGCGCGGTCTTCGCGGGGGCGAACATCCAGGAAAGCAAGGAGATCTTCGCCCGCGCCTGCCTGGATCGCGCGCCGCTGGTCCGCACGATCTACAGCGCGTTGCGCGGCAGCCTCGACGGCAACCTGCCCGCCGGGTTCTTTCTCGACATCCTGCGGACCAGCTTCAGCGATGACGAGGCCGCCCGGCAGCTCGACACCGCCGTCAACTGGGGCCGCTACGCCGAGCTGTACTCCTACGACGCCGACAGCGAGCAGATCACCCGGGAGGATCAGGGCATCGGAGCGGTGCTGGCCGACTCCGATGAACCGGCCCGCCATGGCGCGCTGCACCTGTACCTGGGGGCGGCGCCCGGTTCCGGCAAGACGTTCACCATGCTGCGCGAGGGCCGGGCATTGCGGGACCGCGGCGAGGACGTGCTGATCGGCTACGTGGACACCCGCGGCCGGGCCCGCACCGCCGAGGCGATCGGCGGGCTGGAGATCGTGCCGCCCGGGCCGGACGGCGAGATGGATACCACCGAGGTGCTGAGACGCCATCCGGCGGTGGTCCTCGTCGACGACTTCGCGCGGCACCAGGCGGCGATCGAGAAGCTGCGGGACGCCGGGATCGAGGTGATCAGCACGGTCGACGTGACCGACCTGGCCCGCGCCGCCGACGTGGTGCGGGCCATCACCGGGGAGGCGCCCGCGACCACGGTGTCGGACGCGGCGCTGTCGCGGGCCGAGGACATCCGGTTCGTGGACAGCTCGCCGGAGGCGCTGCGCGCGCGGCTCGGGCACGGCAATATCTACCCCGACGGCGTGCCCGACGAGGTAAGCGAGCGGCTGTTCAGCGCCGCGAGCCTGGCTCGGCTGCGCGAGATCGGGCTGCAGGTGATCGCGGAGACGCTGCCCGGTCGCGACGAGCGCAACCGCGCGCCGCATGACGTGCTGGTCGCGGTCAACGTGCCCGACGCCGCCGATGAGCTGATCGAACGCGGCGTGCGACTGGCCAGGTCCAGCAGCGCGAAATGCACGGTCCTGGTGTTCGGCCCGGACGAACCCGACCTGGCCGCGTACCCGGGCGTCGCCGTGATGTCGCGCGAGGGTAAGGACCCGGCGGCGACGATCGTCCAGGCGGTGCGGGAGACCGGCGTGCGGCACCTGTTCGTCGCCGAGCCCACCGCCAAGCTGCGCGAGCGCTGGCGTCCCGCGCTGGCTGAGCATCTCACCGATCAGCTCAGCGATGTGCACCTGCACATTTTGACTGGCCATAACGACGGTGTGGGGATGCCCCGGGAGCCCGGTTTCACGTCGGCGGCGAGCAGGCAAGGACGCGGCTCGGTCCGGGTGTACCTCGGCTACGCGCCTGGCTGCGGGACCACGACCGCCATGCTCGAGGAAGCCGGCCGGCGCAAGTCACGCGGGTCCGATGTGGTGATCGCGACCGCCGACGGCCACGGCCTGGAGCCGGTCACCGCGCTGCTGGACGGGCTAGAAGAGATCGGTGACGGCGGTTCGCTGGACGTGTCCGCCGTCCTGGCTCGCAAGCCGGACGTGGTCTGCATCGACGATCTCGCCGTGGTCGATGACGGCGAGACCAGGCTGGCGGCGGCCCGCCGGATCGCGGACGCGGGCATCAACATCATCTCGACGGTGCACGTCGCGAGCCTGAGCGTCGACGGCGGCCCCGGGGCGGTGGACGAGGCGGAGATCCTCGCGTTCGCCGACGAGATCGAACTGGTGGACGCGCCGCCGTCGGTGCTGGCGGACCGGATCCGGCGCGGCGAGGTGGTGCCCGATGGCGGGGCCGAGGCGGCGCTGAGCGGTGAGTACGCGCCGCAAGCGCTGGAACCGCTACGGGAGCAGGCGTTCGCGATGGTCGCCGAGCACGCCGAACGCCGGCTGGCCGGCTACGAGATCCATTCTGGCGACCAGCTGCAACCCGTCATCCTCGCCTGCACGGCGCCCCGACCTGGGATGGAACCGCTGATCAGGCGCTCGGCGGCGCTGGCCGCCAAGCTGGCCGGTGACTTCCTGACCGCCTCGGTGGCACCCCAGCGGCCGGAGTCCGCGCTGGATGGCTACCGGGCGCTAACCGAGCAGCTAGGTGGCGAGTTCACCATGCTGACCGGCCCGCCCGCCGCCACGCTGATGACGTTCGCGAAATCGCGGCACGTGACCGAGATGGTGCTCGCACCGACCGGAGCCGGCCGGCATCTGGTGCTCCGTGAGCTAGCCCGCGGCGGCAGCGGCGTAGAACTGCACATCCTCCCAATCCGCGCCCGCACCAGCTAACCAACCCTGATCCCCGCCACCGGGGCCTTCGATGGCCCATCGCAGGCGCCCTAGCCCCAGCGATGGGCCACCCATGGGGGCCCGATTCGGCGTCAGGGCAGCGAGATCTCCAGCTGGTCTAGGCGCTCCGGGTCGCCAGTGACCTGGATGCCGCGGATCTTTCCGTTGGTGACGGTCAAGGTGAGCACCAGCCGCAGCTTGCCGCGCGGGGCGAGGATGAGCGCGGGTTCTCCGTCGACGAGCGCCAGTCGCCCGAACGCCGCACCGCGACGGCGGGCGAATGCCCCCTGGGCGACGTTGTCCGCACCCTGGACAAACACCGGGCGGCCGTCTTCGGACGCCGCCGCGTCCGCGCGCAGCACCACATCGGGATCGAGCATCGCGACCAGCGCTTCGAAATCCCCGTCACGGGAGGCGGCCAGGAACGCCTCGACCACCTCGCGCTTCCTGGCCAGGTCCGGCTGGGACGCGACGTCGGCGCCGCGCACCCGGCGGCGTGCCCGGCTGGCAAGCTGCCGCGCGGCCTCCGCCGAGCGGCCGGTCGCCGCGGCGATCTGGTCGAACGGCATGCCGAACATGTCGTGCAGCACGAACGCGACCCGCTCGGCCGGCGCGAGGTTGTCCAGCACCACGAGCATCGCCAGCCCCACCGAGTCGGCCAGCACGGCTTCCTGCTCCGGCCCCGCGTCGACCCGGACATCCTGGCCGTCCAGCGGATCCTCGCGGCGCGTCTTGCGGGACCTCAGCATGTCCAGGCACACCCGCCCGACGATCGTGGTCAGCCAGCCGTCCAGGTTGCTGACCTCGGCGGCGTTGCCGCGGACCACGTGCAGCCACGTCTCCTGCACGGCGTCGTCGGCCTCGGCCAGCGAGCCCAGCATCCGGTAGGCGACGCCTCTCAGCCTTGGACGACTCTGCTCGAACCGCCCGGCCAGCCACTCGGTATCGTCCATTTGTCGTATTCTCCTCCACCACCCTGACGAACTGGACACGGGAAACGTGACAGTTTGCGGGCTGGCCAGGCCGGAAAGGTACCCGCATATGGACGGCAGAATGCCGGTGATCTACCTCAGCCACGGCGCGCCACCGTTGGCCGATGACCCTATCTGGCCCGGCGAGCTGGCCTCCTGGTCGGCCGGACTACCACGGCCCGAGTCGATCCTGATGGTCTCGGCGCACTGGGAGAACGCCCCGGTCTCGGTCAGCGCGACCCGCACCGTCCCGCTGGTCTACGACTTCTGGGGTTTCCCGAAGCACTACTACGAGGTCACATACCCGGCTCCCGGCGCACCCGAACTCGCGCACTCGGTGGCCGGGCTGCTGCGAGGCTCGGTCCATGAGCACTCCGACCGCGGGCTCGACCACGGCGCGTACGTTCCGCTGGTCGAGATGTACCCGCAGGCCGACATACCGGTACTGCAGCTGTCCATGCCGACCCTGGAGCCGCGTCCGCTGATGGACCTCGGCCGCAAGCTCGCCCCGCTGCGCGACGAGGGCGTGCTGATCGTCGGCAGCGGCTTCTTCACCCACAACTTGCGGGAGTTCGCCTTCGAGGGCCGGCCGCCAGCGTGGTCCGAGGAATTCGACGACTGGGGACACCGGGCCCTCGACGCCGGCGACGTGGACTCGCTGCTCGACTTCGAGAACAAGGCGCCGGCCGCGCACACCGCGCATCCGCGGACGGAACACTTCGCACCGCTCTTCGTCGCGCTCGGCGCGGGCGAGGCGGACCTGCACGCCGAACGCACGACGATCGACGGCTTCTGGGGCGGTCTGTCGAAACGGTCCGTCCAGCTCGGCTGATGGTTAGCTGGAAGTACGTTCAAAATAGCCGGCTAGGGTGCCCGGACTCTCCTACCGTCGGGGGGTGCGAATAACGCGGGTGCCGTGGCCGCTACTCGCGGTCCTGGCCGTCCAGGCGGCGCTCTCGGCCAGCATGGTGCGGGCCAGCACCGCGTTCGGGGACGAGGCGCTCTACCTGTCGGCCGGGCATCTTGAGTGGTCACACTGGTTGCACGGCACCCAGATCCCGGATTACCCGACCTGGTTTTCCGGCGCTCCGGTCAGCTACCCGCCGATCGGAGCCATCGCCGACAGCCTGGGCGGGCTAACCGCGGCGCGGCTGCTGTCCCTGGTCTTCATGCTCGGCGTGACGGCCTTCGTCTGGGGTACCGCGGTCCGGCTGCTCGAGGACAACCGTGCCGCCTTTTTCGCCGCCGCGCTGTTCGCCGCGCTCGCGCCGACGCTGCACCTCGGCTCGTATGCGACCTACGACGCGCTGGCCCTGCTGCTGCTGGCGGCGGCGGCCTGGTGTGCCGCCGGAGTCCGGAGCGGTCAGCATGCGACGCGGCGGATAGCCATGGCGGGGATTCTGCTGGCGCTGGCCAACGCGACGAAGTACGCGACGGCGCTGTATGACCCCACTGTGCTCTGCGTGGCCATCCTAGGTACCTGGCCGGACGCCGGGTGGAAAGTGGCGCTGCGGCGCGCCGGCTTCCTGGCCGGCACCGCGGCGGCTGTACTAGCCGCGCTACTGGCGCTCGGCGGACCCGGCTATCTCACCGGCATCCGGGTGACCACGACCGGACGCGCCCACGGGACCGATACCGCCGCACTGGTGTTCGGCGACGCGTGGTCATGGACCGCCGTCGTTATGGTCCCTGCCTTCGTCGCGGTCGTCATCTGTACGGTGCGCAGGCGGTGGCCACAAGCGCTGCTCCTAGCTGTCCTCGCGCTGTCGGCGCTGCTGGCGCCGGCCGACCAGGCGCGCATCCAGACCGCGACGTCGCTAAACAAGCACGTCGATTTCGGTGCCTGGTTCGCGGCGATCGCGGCCGGCTACCTGCTGAGCGACCTGTCCCGGAGACGGCTGGTGCTGGCAGCGGCGCTGGCCACCCTGATCGGGGCGAATTCGCTGGGCATCGTCCAGGCGGACGCCATGGTCAACTGGCCGGACGTGACCAGGCTGGTCAAGGTCGTCCAGCCGCTAACCAGCAACGGCGGTCACTTCCTCGTGGAAACCACCGACGTCCTTCAGTACTACCTGCCGAACACCACGTGGCAGCAGTGGTCGAACACCCAGCACAGCAATCCGCGGTACTACCAGCGGGCGATCGCGCGGCACTACTTCTCGGTGGTGGTCCTCAGCTTCAACCAGACGCTGGCGATGGACTATTCGATAGCTCTTGATCTATCCCAGACCAGCGGATACCAGCTCGCGGCGAAGGTGCGCTCCGGAAGCACGGTCTTCTACGTGTGGGAGTACACCGGCCGGCGAGTGTGACGGCGGTCAGCCGGCGATCATGAACTCGTCCACTCCCAGCGCGCGGTTGACGATGCGCACGTCGCCCACGTACCCGTGGAAGACCTGGTTGATCACCCCGTCATACTCGTAGCCGCCCAGCACCCACGGCAGCGCGAGTTGCGTGATGCCGTTGGAGACCAGCTGCGACGCGTTGTCGACGGTCGGGCAGCCCTCGACGTAGAGCTGGGTGAACTTGCCGTCGTTGACGACGGCCACGTGCCACCAGGTGGCCTCCGGCAGGCCCTGACCCCAGTCGGTCGTCGGGTAGGTCAGGTTCAGCGGGTAGACGTTCCACTGCGGTTCCCGGTCGTCGGAGAAGCTGAACGTGCAGATCGGCTCGTCCGGGTCGGTGTCTCCCCCGCTCTTGCCCGCCTGGCTGCTCATACCCCAGCGGCTGAGCACGGCCATCCAGGAGTTGTCGTCGGAGTTCCAGTCGAGCGGGATGTTCACGAACGTCTCGATGGTGTAGCCGGAGGTGAAGGTCTCCGTGTTCAGCGGAGCCTTCGCGCCGGTGGTCAGGTAGGCCCCGCTCACCGGGCTCCCGCTGCCGTCGAAGTACAGGCTGCCGTGTCCCGGCTGGTCCGGGTGGTACTGATCGGACCAGGTCAGCGAGTCGCTTGGGCTGTCCGGCACCGTCACCAGCGTGGTGAGGTCGTTGCCGTGCCCGGACAGGTCCTTGATCGTCTGGCCGGAGGTGACCGGGGTGCCGTTCGCTCCCCCGTCGTCGAAACGCCAGTACGCGAGCGTCCCGGGGATAAGCACGTCCTTGGCGGGCCGGGCGGGCCTGGTCGGGATCGGGTCGAACCCGGAGAACCGCTGCTCGAAGTCGACCTGGACGGAGAAGTAGTCAACCGCCGTCGTGAGCCTGGACTCCTGGGCCGCGAGCACATTGCGCCGCTCCGGCCGCTGGGACAGGATCCACGGCGAGATGGTCTCGATGTCGATGGCGCCCCGCGCGAGGTCGAAGTGGTAGAGCCGGATCATCCCGCCACCGCCGAAGTACCGGTTCTGGTAGTTCGTGATGTGCATGTAGACGTCGTTGCCAGCGGCGTTCGGCTGCGTGACGCGTCCCGGGGGCCAGTAGTGCCCGTTCAGCGTCAGGAAGATCTGGTCGTTGGCGTCGATCAGCGAGTCCCACACCGTCTGGCCGTAGCTGGACAGCTCGGCGTCGTTGTCCGGGTCCCCGGACTGGTAGGGGTACACGTTGTCGTCGTATACCGGCGTGAGGATCTCGTGGGTGGTGAGGATGACCGGCAGCTTCGGGTGGGCCTTGATGAACTCGTTGGCCCAGTCGAATCCGCCCGATGACGTCCGCCAGTCCATCGCCAGCAGCAGCCAGTCCCGGCCGGCCGCGCGGAAGATGTGCGCGGTGTTGTAACCCGTCGAGTCCGAACCGGCGAACGTCGGCGAGTTCTTGAACCGCTGCGGCCCCATCGTGTCCAGGTACGGCGTGGCGCCCCTGGTGTCGTACCCGCTGACGTCGTGGTTGCCGGCCAGCACGCTGTAGGCCACATCACGGGAGTCCAGGATGTCGAACGTCTTGTTCACGTACTGGAAGGACGACGCCTCGCCATCTTCGGTGAGGTCGCCCAGGTGCGCCATGAAGACGATGTTGCCGGCGGTGGAGCTGTTCTCGATGATGTACCGGAACGACGCTTCCTGCGGCGCAGGGTTAACACTCCCCTGCGCGCCCCAGTACAGGAACTGCGTATCCGGCATCACCGCCAACGTGAACTGCTGGCTCTCGGTGTCCGGGTTCCACCGGGCGTTCGCGCCCGCCGTCTCGGATGTCACCGCCGCGTCTGCCCGCTCAGTGCCCGCTACCCCGACCGCCGCCGCGCCGGCTCCGGCCAGCCCGGCGGCGCGCAGGAAGCCCCGCCGTCCTGGTCCCTCATTCATCGTCCGCATGCCACGAACCATAAGCATCAAGAACGAACCGCACGTGAACGCCTTCCCCGCAACGGCGGACAAAATCGCAAACTCGCTCTTCGCTAGCTGTAATGGGTTATACTAATTACACTTGCATCATGGCTACCAAGACCGCCGACGGCGACGAGTTCC
>JBEKHI010000047.1:0-29439 GCA_050012355.1 Streptosporangiaceae bacterium
CGCTGGATCGTGCTGGCCGGCGTGCTGCTGTGGGCGATCGGCGTCTCGATGGGTTTCCCGCTCGGTACATCGGCGGCCGCGCAGAGCGGCCCCGACCCGGCCGCGCGGGTCAGCATCGTCAGCTCCATCGGCTACTTCGCCAACCTCGCCGGACCGCCGGTCATCGGAGTACTCGCTCAGTCCGTCGGCCTGCTGCACGCCCTCTGGCTAATCGCCGCCCTGTTCGTTGCCGCCTTCGTCGTCGCCGGCTCACTCCGCCCACGCCCCTCGCCCGACCCCAGCGATGGCCCACCGATGGCTGCATAGCCCCAGTGATGGGCCATCGACAGCACTGTAGAAGGCCGCCAGCCCGGCGATATGTCCCGGATGTGCGTTATGACGCACGGAGCCGGGCGGCCGCCTGCGTCATCGCGGTCAGCTTGCCGAAGGCCACGTCCCTGGGCAGGTACTTCATGCCGCAGTCCGGTGCGAGGACCAGATGGTCGGCCGGCACGTACGGCAGGGCGCGCTGGACCCGCGCGATCACCGTCTCCGGTGTCTCCACCGTCATGTCGTTCAGGTTCAGCACGCCCAGGATGACGGTCTTGTTCTTCAGTTCGGCCAGCACCGAGCAATCGAGACCAGACTGCGCGGTCTCGACTGAGACCTGGTCGCAGCTGCACTCGGCGAGTTCGGGGAGGAAGGAGTAGCCCGCAGGACGGTCATGGATGATGGCGGCGTACCCGAAGCACAGGTGGACGGCGGTGGTCCCCGGTGCGTCTTCCAGCGCTCGGTTGACCACCTTGACGCCGTAGCGGTGCGCCTCGCTGGCGCGGGCCTGAAGCCAGGGTTCATCCAGCTGCACGATGTCCGCACCCGCCGCGAACAGGTCTTTGACCTCGGCGTTTACCGCCTCGGCGTACCCCATGGCCAGGGCCTCGGTACTGCCGTAGTGATCGTCTTGCGCCTGTTGCGCCATCGTGAACGGTCCCGGCACGGTGATCTTGATGGTGCGGTCGGTGTTCGCGCGCAGAAACCGCACGTCCTCGACCTCAACGGGGTGCCTGCGCCGGATCTCCCCGACGACGCGGGGGACAGGGTTCGGGTGCCCGCTGCGGTCAAGCGCGGTGCCAGGGTTGTCGATGTCCACGCCATCGAGCGCGGTCGCGAACCGGTTGGAGTAGCTCTCCCTGGGCGCCTCGCCATCCGTGACGATGTCCAGGCCCGCTTCCTCCTGAGCGCGGATGGCCAGCAGGGTAGCGTCGCGCTGCGCCTGCTCCAGGTAGGCGGGATCGACTCGCCACAGTTCCCGGGCACGGACGCGCGGCGGGAGCCGCGCGGCGAGCCGCGCCCGGTCGATGAGCCAGTCCGGCTGCGGATAGCTACCGACCAGGGAGGTGGGAAACAGCATGACAGCACAGTACGCCCGTCGGCCAGTAGGATGCTCAAGCCATGCGACACCCGCGCCAGCCACCGATGAAGAGAGTGATCATCTCCATCGCGGCTGCCTGCGCGATCGCAGCGCTGCCGGGCTGCTCGTCGGCCTCGCTGGCCACCGCGTCCCCGTCGCCCGGTGCGGCCAGGACCGCCTGGGCAGCCTTTCACTTCACCGTCGCGGGGGACAATCCCGTGCTGCCCAGCGGCAGCCAGGACACGCACGCGCAAACGGCGGGAACCGCGTGCGACACCGGCACGTTCGCGTCTGACGAGGCACTGGGGACCAGGATCGCCGATGGGTTCGAGCTAGCGGGTTTTCCGGTCGCGGCCGCTCTGCTGGCGCACTTTCTCAAGGGGACCGGGACCGCCGTCAATTACCGCGCGGGGTCGCGGATCTCGAAGGAAGCGCTGGCCAGCACCGCCTTCCGCAGTCTGAACAGCGAGATCCAGCAGGCGATCCTCAGTCAGCTGAAGACAGGCAGGACCCAGGTCAGGCTCTCCGCCGCGCAACTGCCTGCGGTGGCCTTCGAGTCCAAGTCCAGCGATCTGTACTGGGCGTTTCGCGGCACGCAGGGCCTGACCGTGACCGGGAGCGGCAGCCGGGTGAACGGGCGGTACGCCGGCACTGTGACCTATGTCATCAGGGACAGCTATGGCTTCCCGGCTGACGACACGCTCGACGGCTTCGGTCCGCCGATGAGATACCTGCAAACCGTATGCGGGGCACCGCAGCACCCAGGCGGAGCACACTGGTTCCCGGATACGGTCACGGTCACCGTCCCGCTGGGTGACCCCATCGGTGGCCCATCGATAGCGGAATAGCGCTATCGATGGCCCACCGCTGGTGTGCTGGGGGCTGGCGGGCTGGTGCCGCCGCGTGACATCGCGCACGAAAATGCGGCTAAATGGGCTGATGGCGATACTCGGCACCCGTTGGGGTAGTCCAGTGGCATGTGTGCTGATGCGGGGCCGCGTGTCCCGGTGGTGAGCGGGCAACCGGGGCCGGATGAGCCCGCCAGCCCGCGAAGCCGCTGGCGACGCTGGCTGCCGAAGCTGATCAAGCCGGTCCGGCGCGGCGTGATCGTCCTCGTGGTGCTGCTCGTCATCGAGTACCTGGTGGTGCCCGAACTGGTGGGTGCCAGCAAGGACCTTTACCTGCTTGGCCGGGTGAACGGCGGCTGGCTGGTGGCCGGAGTGGTGCTGGAGGGCGTGTCGCTGTTCTGTTACGCCCTGCTGACCCGGGTGCTGCTGCCGCCAGGACCGAAGCCGCGCTTGTCCCGGCTGTTCCGCATCGATCTGGCGGCCGCGGCGTTGGCGCACGTCATCCCGGCCGGGACGCTCGGCACCGCCGCGCTCGGCTACCGGCTGTTCACCGACGAGGGCATCTCGGGCAGCGACGCGACGGTGATGATGGCGGCCAAGGGAGTGGGCTCGACCGTCGTCCTGAATGTGCTGCTCTGGCTCTCGCTGGTCATCTCGATTCCGCTGGCGGGGTTTCACCCGATCTACGGGACCGTCGCCATTCTCGGGACCTTGGTGCTGCTCGGCACCGCGGCCCTGGTGCTAGGTGTTACCCGCGGCGCCGGGCTGGCATCCAGGCTGATGCGCGCGCTGGCCGACAGGATCCCGGGGCTGAGCGGCGAGCGCGTCGAGCGGGCCATCCGCGACGCCACCGACACCGCGTCGGCGCTGGCCCGGGACCGGCGGGTGCTGTTCTGGTCGCTGCTGTGGGCATCGCTCAACTGGCTGCTGGACGCGGCCTCGCTGTGGTGCTTCGTGGCCGCGTTCGGCCGGCTGGTCAACCCGGTCGAACTGTTCGCCGCCTACGGGATCGCCAACGTGGCAGGCGCGCTGCCCGTGACACCTGGCGGCCTGGGGATCGTCGACTCGGTGGCGCCACTGCTGCTCGTCAGCTTCGGAGTCACCCGTGGTGTCGCGACGCTCGGGGTCATCGGCTGGCGGCTGGTGAACTTCTGGCTGCCCATTCCGGCCGGGGCCATCGCCTACGCCACGCTCAAGGTAGACGCCAGGGCGGGACTGCGCGCCGTGCGATCCGCGGCCACCGGTAGCGGCGCCGTCCCGGGAAGCGAGGAAGATCCTGCCTCCCGGGACTAGCGCCGCCGCCTAGGGCCGTTGGCTAGGGGCCGCTGGCATCCCAGCCGACGGAGAAGTTGCCAACCCCGCCGCTTATCGCGGACGGGACGGCCAGCGTGACACCCTCAGCCGAATCCATGGTGATCTGGTCGATGGGGGCTGCGATCGCGGCGTTGTTGATAGCCGCTCCCGCGTAGACGACCGTGCCGAAGTTAGACAGCGGCGTTATCTGACCGTCGTCAGTCGGTGCCTCGGCGATGATCTCGGCCGATCCGAGCGTGGCGGCGGTCGAGGTCTGCTGGGTGACCTGGCTCCAGTTCTGGGTCATGTCGAAGAGCGTCAGCATGAAGACGCCCGCGCCCTCGGCGGTGACCGATGCCTCCATGATGTCTCCCGGCTTCACCGGCTCGTTGAAGAACACCGGGGCGTTCGGGAACATCTCGAACCAGGCCGAGTAGACCGGGAAGTCGCCGTCACAGTCGCCTTCGGTGCCGATCTGCTCCACCGTGTTGGTGTCGGCTCCGTCAAGACCAACCCAGTAACTGGAATGGGTGTCGGTACCGCCACAGGTCAGCGCCGGTACCGTCCAGCCCGAGGCGACACTGGTGAACGAGCCCGCCGCGCCGGTGGCGGCGTAGCCCGCCCAGTTCAGGCTGGTCGTCGCGGTGACCCCGGTTGTGGTCGTGGTGGTCGTGGGACTCGGCGTAGCGGTGGGGCTGATTGTCGCCGTGGGCGTAGTGGACGGCGTGACGCTGGGACTGGTTGACGGCGTCGCCGTCGCCGTGGCGGATGCCGTAGTCGTGGGCGTAGCTGTAGCTGTAGCTGTAGCTGTAGCCGTAGCCGTGGACGTCGTGGTGGTGGGTGTGGCCGTGGGTGTCGCGGTGGTGGGTGTGGCGGTAGGTGTGGCGGTGGTAGGCGTCGCGGATGGCGTAGGCGTCACGCCATGGCCGTGACCTCCGCCGCGGTGCCTGTGGGTATCCCAGTACCGGATCCACTCCTCGTGCCAGCGCTGGTACCAGGCCCGCCACTGCCGGTTGCTCTCCCAGCGAACGTTCAGTCGCCGGACAGCTCTTTTCTTGCGGTTGGCCTGTTGTATCGCGCCATTGACTACCGCGCTGTGGCCGGGGGCGCTCATCATCACGTAACCGCCACGGCCATTGCCGTCGGACCCTCCGCGGATCGACGCGCTCGACTGCAGGGCCTGAGTCGGTGGCGCCTGGTGGTCGGTGGCGATGAACACGCCCGCCGCCAGAGTCAGTGATACAGCGATGGCCCCTATGGCCCACCATCGCCTGTTACTTCGATAGCGCCGTCGGGCGCTTTGCCTTCTAGGCATGGAAGCCTCCTGGAGTACTAGAGAACTCTCAAAAGCCGTGATCCGGGTGCCCGGCAGATAGCCGTATGCGGATCACAGGTCCACGCCTCCCCCCGGTTGGGCGGTTCCCAATACGTAACACGAGAGTTGGCCCTGCCCGGTTCAAGAAAAGCAAGATATTATCTATTTATTACGTGATAATCAATACTTAATAGGTCACACAAAAGATCCACCTTACTCCCGCCGGGCATTAATTGTCCGGCATTTGGCTCAAGTAGGGCACCCGGCCACCCCAGCGATGGCCCATCGCAGGCGCTATACCCCCAGCGATGGGCCATCGACGGCCTTGTAGAAGCAACTGCCCCGGCGCCCCAGAGCGGCCACCTGCCCGGAACGACCAGCTGTATGCAGGGGGACCGGGCGTCACTGGGTGTCTTGGATCGCCTCGAGCAGTTGCGCGGAGATGGCTTTGGCCTGCACCTGGTAGGGGTGCAGTGTCGCATCGACGTCCCGGAGCTGCCAGTCCTCGTCCACAGCGTCGTCGGTGATGACCAGCTCAAGGTGGTCACCAAGCTCGCGCATGTGCAGACCTTGCAGGACCTGATGGAACTGCTCGGCGGCCTTGTTTCCTCCGCGGGTGCCATAGGTGGCGAATGTGGCGGGCTTGTCACGCCACTCGGTATAGAGGTAGTCAAGCGCGTTTTTCAATGGCGCTGGGTAACCCCAGTTGTACTGAGGGAACACGAAGATGAACCCATCATAGGAACTGACTGTCCGGCTCCATTGCAGGGTGTGTTCGTGCGCGTACTCATGTAGCGCGGCCTTGAGCGGCTCGTCCAGGAATGGCAGATTGATCTCGGCCAGATCGAGGATCTCGTAACGCAATGGGCTGTCCTCCTGTACGTTCCGCAATATCCAGCGGGCGATGCCAGGACAGATCCGGGTCGGCCGGGTGCTTCCGATTATCACAGCTACCCGGTTGGTGAGATGGGAAGCGTCGTTATGGTCCATGGGTCTCTCTTTTCTTACGGTGCGAAACCGGCCGACAGGTCGATGCCATGGGCCGCTGCGTGGCGGTAAACAATCTGGCTGGCCAGCAGTGACAACCGGTGCCGGTTCGTGTCGCTGAGGCCGTCGGTGAGCTCGGAGACCTGGCGGTTAACCTCGGCCGTGACCTGCTCGGCAGCCCGGCGGCCCTCATCGGTGAGAACCACGCGGAACGCGCGGCGGTCCTCGGGTACCTCGGCACGCCGGACCAGGCCTCGGTGCACGGCGCGGTCGACCAGCCCGGTCGTGCTCGATTTGTCCAGGTCGAGCAGCCGTCCGAGCTGCGCCATGGTCGGCTCGCGGTCCCGCAGCACGCCAAGCAACCGCCCCTGCAGCACCGACAGGTCCGCGGTCCCGGTGGACTGGACGAGTACCGCCTGGACGAGCGCCGAGAGCTGCACGAGCCCGTCGACCACGCCCAGGTCCGGAGTCGCACGAGGCCGGCTGTTTCCTTCCACGGTGCCCAGCCTACGTGACATTAGTACGTGGCACGTACTAATGAGGCCGGGCGGCGGTGCGACCCCAGCGATGGGCAGGGAGGCGCTATGGACACATGTCAAATTAAGGTGTGTTTGCGGCATGTTGTGGGTCCTGATGGTGGTTTGCTGCGCGCCGTGAGGCCCGGGATGGGGGAGCGAACCGGGCATCCGTGCCATATCACCCTGCTGACGCGCCGGGGGTTCCTGGTGAGTGCTGCATTACCCGCACTCTTGTCTGGGCAGTGCAGCACTCACCATGATCACCTCGAACAGAGGGGCGTCGGCGGGACGGCGCAACCGGGTGATATCGCGCCAAATCGCTCGGCCGCGACGGCACGCCGAAAACTCACGTTGTTCTGAAACGTTTCCATAACCCCAGCGGTGGGCCATCCATGGGGTCGCGGGAGGCCGCGCCGGTCAGCCGGGAGGCCGCGACCGGTCAGCCGGGAGGCCGCGACCGGTCAGCTGGCGGATCCGGCTGGAGCAGGCGGAGCGTGGTCAGGCAGCAGACCGAGCGCGTCTACCACGGCCAGCGCCTCGGCCCGGTTACGCACGCCAAGCTTGCGGTAGAGGCGAGTCTGGATGTTCTCGACGGTCTTGGGGGATATTCCGAGCGCCCGCGCGGTCTGCCGGATCGAATACCCGCGGGCGGCTGACTGGAGGATGTCGCTCTCCCGCGCGGTCAGTTCTGGCAGCTCTCCGCTGTCCGATATCCGCTGGCCGTATCCGGTGCGGATAACCCCGATGAGCGACCGCATCGGCAGCGAGTCGACCACCAGGTACCCCTGACTCACCATGCGCAGCACGGTGAGAAAGTGGTCGGTGATCCTGTCAGCCGGGACCAGCGAGTTTGCCCCGCTGGCTAGTGCCCTGGCGATTTCCGACGAATCGAGCGGCTCGCTGTGCACCACGATCGCCGGTATGCCGAGCTCATCGACCATGTTCCAGTCGGCGGGCTCCGGATTTACCAGCGCGGCCAGCATCGGGCCGCGATTCCAGCTTGCCCAGTGTGCGTCAGCCAGCGGCTGGTGCCCCCGCAGCAGAACGAACGGCAGCCCGTTCGCGAGCAGGGCGCCCACCACCTGATCAAGGGCGGGGCACGCTTGGCCGGATACTATGGTCAGCACCGGGAAATCGTTGCTGGCTGCCGTCGGCTGCCGCAGCGGCTTGTCGGTGCGCTGGGCCAGCATGCCGAGCGACGCTGCCCGGGACACCGCCTGCGCGCTGCTGTTGACGCCCAGCTTCGCGTACACGCGGCGCTTGAGATTTTCCACCGTGAGGGGGCTGATTCCGAGCAAGATCGCGACCTCGGCGACGCTGTGCCCGGAACTCGTCAGCACCACCAGCTCAAGTTCCCGGTCGGTCAGGCCACTTCGGCTGATCTGGGCGCCCAGTACGCTGCCACGTTGCAGCAACGCCAGCACGCCGGCGAGACCATGTGACTCAGGGACGAGTGAGGTAACGCCCGCGCGGCAGGCGAGCGCTAGATCCGCCTCGGAAGCGTCCCGGTAGATCACGATCACGTTGAGCCAGGGGAAACGCTGCAGCAGCTTGTCCGCGAGTACCGCGAACTCCCTCAGTAGCGGGCCCGCGTCGAGGATCACGGTGTCTGGCCGACCAAGTTCGCATAGGGTCGGGAGGTCTTCTGGCTCCGCGACCTTGCCCACGACGGTAACGTCCGGTCGGCCGGCTAGACACGTAGCGAGCGTGTCGCGAAGCAGTCGTCGCGACGACTGCACGGCTACCCGGACGGTGACACGTGGGGGAACCGCGGTCATCGTGTCCTTACAAAGTGGTTGCCCGGTGGAGCGTTGCACCCGCCAACTTACGCCTAGAGGGTCCATGATATGCCCGCAGCGCGGTTATGTAAGAAGTTTGAAACCTTTGGTCCGTGATGCCTGGTTTAGTCGATGAACTAGCCGAGATGAGCAGCGGGCCGCGAAGCCAAGCTCGGCCCTACTGAAGTGACGTATCGATGGCCGTGAGGAGAAGGTTCGCCTCTGTCTGGACGGCGGCGCTGGCAACCTCGATGCGCTGGTTGAACGCCTTCATCTTGATGAGTGAGGATGCTCGTGCCTGCTCGGAAGTCAGCGTGATACGGGTCTGGTTATCCTTGCTCAGCGCGTCGACTATGGGTGTCATCTGGGGCGAGAACACGATCGCGGCCGGCGGTATGTCAGTACCGGTGTCAAAGGCGGTCGTGATCAGCGCGATGGATGTCGCTCGGTTCTGGGGCGTGAACGTGGCCGCGGCCAAGCTGTTCTCCATCGCTTGTTCCGTCGCCACCTCCGCGGTGAGGACCGCTTCGGCCGTGGTGAGATTACGGCTTTCGTTGGCGGTGTAGACGGCCGTGTCAGTAGTAAGTTGCCGCGTGGCCGGGGTCACGATTCGCTGATACTGGCTGACCAGCAGCTGCTCGGTGGTGCAAGGCAAACCCGATATGAACAGGCTGGGCACGCAGTCGCCGGCGGCCATCCCGGCCTTGTGACGGGCAGCCGTGCCCGTGGCGTAGATGAGGGCCGCGATCACCAGGAGAGCGGACAGGGAGGAGACAAACATAAGTATGAACCTGCCAGCGGCCGTGTCGTCCTGGCCACCTCTGGCGTACGTCGCGCTCATCAGACCCCTTTCCTGAACTCCTGCCGCTGGCTCTGCCTTATTCGGCGCTTGGGTGCTCGTTGAAGGAGTCGAGTCCCTTGAAGATCTCTTCGTTGATGATGAAGGTGAAGCCGATCACGAACAGCGCGAAGATCGGCAGGATGGTCGCCCAGACCAGCCAATTCCGGCCCTCGGCCTGACGGGCGGCGATCCAGCGTTTCACCGGCGGCAGCCTGAGCGTGAGCAGGAAGAGGCTGCACGCCGAGTACTGGTAGAAGCGCTGGTGGAAGATGGCGTCACCGTCACCAAAGGTGCCCGAACCATTGTCCCCGCGTTCGAATCCGGTTCCCTCCAGCAGTATCAGGTGGCAGAAGAGCAGTCCCCAGACGGCGTAAGTGAGCTTGTGCAGGGTCTTCCAGTATTTGCCGAGCTTGCGCTGCGCCCAGGGGTTGGCGGTGATCACGAGCGGGATGAGCAGCATCGCCATCATGAAGCCCATGAGCTCGAAAACGTGCCCGGTCAGCCGCCCGAACACGCCACCGGCGAAGTTATCGGTGATGCCGGCCGCGATCGCGTCGCCGAAGGACGTGGCCGCCATCATGATCCCGTACCAGCGCCGCAGCGGGAAGAACCAGCGCTGCCCGGTGAGCGTGACCATGGGAGAGATGAGCAGGCACAGGAACAGGTTGATCTCGGCCCCGGTCCCCAGCGTGTCGTCGACCGATGAGGCGAAGGTGGCGCTGTTCACCGTGATGAGCGCGGGCAGCATGAAGAACAGCGGGACCACTGCGGGGAGGCCCAGCAAGATAAGCGCGACGGCCTGCCGCTTGATCCGCGAGCGGCCGAACTTGAAGTCCTGGTCCATCCACGCGTCGAAGCGGTTCTTATCCGGCCGCTCGGCCGGCTTGGGACCACCCGCGGGCCCTCTTCCCGCTCTCCGGGTATCCACGACGGCGGCGTTCGGGTAAGGACCAGGTGCGTAACCGCCCTGGGCGGCGTTCGGGCCCGATCGGTAGTCAGATGCGGTCGGCGGCGGACCTGGTCGTCTGCCGGCAGTGTTCCTGGCCATCACGACTCTCCTTTCGTCCCCGCTATTTGGCTATTGACCGCTGTGCACAGTGATCGTGCTGAGTGCGCTCGACTTCGCCTTGACATCACTGGGTGTCGGCTTGGGTGCATCCGGCTGGCCTGGACCCTGATCCTCCTGAAGCCCGTTGGGCCCTGTCTCGCCGGCCCCGATTGACCGGAAGACGAAGAAGTCGAATCCGTGCAGATGTATCTCTATGGCGCCCGCCGCGACAGCAACCAGGAACAGACCCGACGTCGCGATCACGGCGAATTTCATGGCGGCCCGCTGGCGGCCCTGCCCCCCGGCCGCGGTTTTCCCTGCCTGCCGCGGTGCGGGCCGCGCCGCGGTTCTGTCGGCCGGGCGTATCGCGGTCCTGGCGACCGGTGCCGCACCGGGCCCGGGCCGGGCGGCTGGTGGGGCGGCGATCCGCCCAGCTGGCGGTGCCGTGGTCCGGGCGGCCGGTCGCTCCATCGGCCCGGTATGCGGCCGGACGTTGGGGCGGGTGGACGGCCGACGGGGGGCCGGGCTAATCGCCGGCCGGTCGGTCACCGGTGCCCGTGACAGCGCCTGGTTGGGGAGGGTATTCGAGATTCGGGTGGCGAACTCGCTGAGCTCGGTCTGCATCGACTGGACCGCCGTGCGGACCTGCGCGGCTTCCATTTGGGCCGCCTGGCGCATCGCGGAGGCCTGGGCAGCCGCTTGCTGCCTGATCTGCTCGGCTTGCCGCTCGGCGTCCGAGAGCATCCTGGATGCCACCGAGACCGAGTTTCCGCCGCCGCCCCGTGGCTGCGAGGCGCCCTGTCGGGCAGGGTAAGTCGGTGGCACTGGCTGATCCCAGGGCGCGCGCGCCATCGGTCCGCTGGGCGGACCCCCGGTGGGAGGAGGACCCCCGGTGGGAGCGCCCCTGGTGGGCTGCGCTCCGGTGTTACGCGGACCGGCGCCGCGGCCGCCGTTGTTAGCGTTGTAGCCGTAGACGTCGCCGTAATCGCCACCGTAGACGGCGTTTCCGTTTCCGTAGCCGTTAGCGCTGGGATAGGTGTCGCCGCCGTACGGGTTCGCTCCGCTGGGTGGCGGCGGGGGCGACTGCTGATGCCTGCCAGTTGCCCGGGAGGACAGGCCCACCATCGGACCCGAGCTATGGGGCGGGCCACCCGGCATGGGCACCGGCGCGGGTGCGGTCCCGCCGGGGTAATTCTGGCGCGCCCGGGGCTCCGGTCCCATCCGCCCGCCGGGGGGCCCGGGGAAGCCAGTCCTGTCCCAAGGCTCCTCGCCTCTGCGGACATCGAACTCGAGGGACTCCATCAGACCACCTTCCTGTACGCGGCCGAGGGCACGGGTGCGCCTCCAGGCCGTCGCTCAAGCCCACTCACAGTGCCGGTACGCGCCATGGCGACGGGCGATTGTGCGGCGTCTTATCGCCGACGGGGGATTGAGGCCACGAGCGGGTGATCGCCGTGGATCTTGCCGACCCTGGACGCGCCGCCCGGCGAACCGAGATGCCGGGAGAACTCGACGTTCACCCAGTAGAAGTCCCTCCACTGCGGAGGCACGTTGGCCTCCGAGGAGATGGCCTCGACCGGGCAGACCGGCTCGCACGCGCCGCAGTCCACGCACTCGTCGGGGTGGATGTACATCATGCGGTCGCCCTCGTAGATGCAGTCGACGGGGCACTCTTGGACGCAGGTCTTGTCGAGCAGATCGACGCAGGGCAGCGCAATGACGTAGGTCATGGTGGAACTCCCTCTGGGGTCTGACTGGGCGCGAACGTGGATTGGATTCTGCTACTTCTCCGGGGTGAGAGAAGTTCAAGCCTGTTCCTCGCTCAGCAGCAATATAGGCCTCGCCGGTTACTGTCGGATTGGAACCGTTATCTACCGGGAGACGGATAACCCTTAGGGGGGGTAACGACATGCGGAGACGCTTGCGGTATTCGGTGTCCCTGACCGCGATAGATAGCACTGCGTATATCAGGGAGATCACAGCGTTATCACAGATGATCTTCAGCGCCAGCGGAGGCGAAGGTCGCGATGCCGGCGGCCGTCATGTTTGGCGTCCCGTACGGGGGTAGACGAGGGGCTGCGACGGCAGGAAGGAATCAAACGATGTATATAGGCATTGGGACGGTAGTCCTCATCGTCA
Source organism: Streptosporangiaceae bacterium (assembly GCA_050012355.1). GTDB lineage: Bacteria > Actinomycetota > Actinomycetes > Streptosporangiales > Streptosporangiaceae > JBEKHI01. Next base: position 12,158 of record JBEKHI010000047.1, read on the forward strand.
TAATCGTGCTGATAGTCCTGGCACTGCGCAGGTAGCTAGGCGTCAGCTCTCAGAATCATATCGGAAACCACCGAGGAAGCGCCGGAACACACCGCCCTCCCGGGTAAGAGCCGGGCCGGGCGGCGGCGCTTCCTCGCGTTCCCGCCCGATGGGCTCCGCGTAGTCGGCCCGCGCGATGGCGTCGATGATCTGCCCCTCGTCGAAGTCCTCGGAGCCAGGGATCTCAGGGACGAAGCCGACCAGGTCCCCTTCGAGCAGGACCTGAGCGCTCAAGGACGACGTACCTTCGTTACCCCAGACCGCCTCGCGGTGCCCGTCAAGCAGCACGCGAACTCCGTAGATGTCGATGCCCGCGTTCTCTAGGTGTGCGTCAATGCCGCGGTCGCGGAGCGCGTCGGTCACCCGACGGGCGCGGTTCTCATCCATGCGACCATATGTTATCCGCATCCAGCAGCCGCCCACGCCGCGACGCGGGACATCTCTCGTTCGCCCTTTCACGGACCCTAAATGGACGCCTTAAGTGGGCGATGGCTGGCATTAAAACATTGCGTCACTGCGAGCCGATCTAAGATCCGCTACCTGCCAATCGTAACTGGCAGGGTCGTGGCCGGCCCATAGCGCACCGGCTGAGCACCGGCCGTCGAGGCTGAGGCCCGCAAGCTGATGTCTGTGCAGGTAGACGTGACGGCCGCGGGGATGTGCGCCCAGGTCCACGACCGCTGGGGCCACATCGATGGCTTGGTCAACAACGCTCGTGCTGAGCATTTCCTCAATCACCGGCAAGGCCGGAAACCCGCATATTCTGCGTGTCATCGCGTTCACGAAGTCCGTGGCCCGCGGCGCCGGCCCCAGCGATGGGCCATCGGTGGGGCTATTCCGCTAGCGATGGCCCATCGCTGGGGTTGCGCTGCCTTACGACGAACGGTTACGCCGGGTCAGCAACCAGCCAAACGGCGCCTGATCGGGATCCCGCTTGGCGCGCAGCCGCATCTTCCAGTCCGGGAGCTTGACAGTCACCGCGCTGCAGAACAAGTCGCAGTGCACCACGATCACCGGTGCACCGGGCTGCGGCTTACCGTGCAGCTCCGAGGACTTGGCGCTGAGCACGGCCCGGCCGGTCATGCGCACGTCGGTCCCGTCGGGCACCCAGATTGTCACCGACCCGAACTTGGCGGTCACATCGATGATCGTTACCGGCTGCTCAATGATCGCGTCCTGCATCTCCAGGTGGCAGTCGCCCAGCACCGAGCGGACCACCAGCTGCGGCGGCACGACCCACGGGCCCTTACGTGACTCGTTGCCCAGCACCGCGGTGATCTCCTCGGGGATCGCCACGGCGTTGCCCTGCGGTACCGCGGGCAGGTCCGTCGTCAGGCTGGCCAGGTCGCCGTGGGTTCGCGCGACGAGGGCGGCGTCGATTCGCTGCGAGGACTCCTCGGGACTGAGTCGTCCCTCCGCGCTGGCGGCCGAGATGGCCTCGACCACCCGGTCGCGATCCGCGTCCGATGCGCGCACCGCGAGCTGCTTATCATCGGGTTCCACGGACGCCTCCACCGCTAGACATTGATCGCTGTCATCGACAGCTACTGTTGGCAATAGCATATAGGTGATGGAGAAACATCAGCTCGCGGCGGACCCTGGATTCCTGCTGTCCCGGGTCGGTGCGGCCGTCCGGGCCGGGTTCAAGGACGTGCTGGCAAGCTGGGGCATCCGACCCCAGCAGTACGTGATTCTTCTGGTCCTCGAGGCCGGTAGCGGACTCTCCCAGCAGGAGCTGTGCACGGCCGCGGGCATCGACAGCGGCAACATGGTGGAACTGCTCGACGGCCTGGAAACGCTGCGGTACGCCCGGCGGGCCCGCGACCCCCGCGACCGCCGCCGGTATGTGGTGACGATCACCCGGCGCGGGCACGAGGCCCTGGCGGAGTTGCGACAGGCCGTCGCGGAGTACAACGGGCGCTTCCTCAGCCCGCTCACCGAGCAGGAACAGCGGCAGCTGGCCACCACCCTCGCCAAGCTCTATGTCACTACTGCCGAAGGGCAGACGGCGGTTAGCTGAAGCTCTCCCCGCCGTCGACCAGCAGCGTCTGGCCGGTGATGAACGAGGCTTCCGGTGAGGTCAGGTAGGCGACGGCACTCGCGGAGTCCTCGGCCAGCCCGGATCGCTTTACCGCCTGCCGGGCGAGCACGGTGGCGAAATGGCTCTCCGGGATGTTGGCCTCGGCCCGCGCGGTACGGGTGAGCCCGGGCGCCACCGCGTTGACGGTGACACCGTCCGGGCCCACCTCGGTGGCCAGCGCCCTGACCAGACCCTGGAGCGCGCCCTTGCTGGTTACGTACGCCACCATGCCCGGTGGCGGACAGAAAAGCGTAGAAGACGTGACCATAACGACGCGACCCCATCCCGCGGAGCGCATCGCCGGCAGGAAGGCCTGCAGCAGGTGAAAGGCGCCGTCGACGTTGACTCGTATCGTCGCCTGCCACTGACCGAGGTTCAGATCGGCGAACGGGTGGGTCTCCTGCAAGGCGGCGCAGTGCACCAGGATCCCCGGATCGCCGAACTCGCCGCGGATAACTTCGCTGGCGCGCGCGACCGCTTCGGAAGAGGAGATGTCGCAGCGGAGGCTGAGCGTGCCCTCGGGCAGTTCGTCGGATGAGACGAGGTCGAGCACCGCACACGGAGTTCCCCGGGCGTGCAGCGCTTCGACAATCGCCCGGCCGATTCCCGCGGCACCCCCGCTGACCACCGCGCAGGGTTCAGTAGTGTCCACCAGCGCGACACTAGCGGCACCGGCGTTCCACCAGGACCATCCGTGTCTCATCGATGGCGCTATTGCGCGCTCGATGGGCCATCGATGGCGCGGCCAGGGCGACCAGTGCAGCCGGGATAGTCGGGAAGGCCCGCGTCGGTCGCCAGGGACTTGGTGCTGGCGACTAGCAACCGCTGGATCAGCCGGTTCCTGAACATCGCGTTCCTGACGCGCAGCCGGGTGGCGGTGGGGGGCGCCAGGAACTGACCGGGGTTGGCGCCGCGCTGCCACTTGGAGGCGTAGCCGCGCATCCGGCTCTCGTACCCGGCTAGCCCGGCCCGGTGATCGCCGCGGGCGGCGGCGAGTTCGCCCGCCAGCACGTAGCCGCCGACGATGCCGGTGCCGACCCCCATGCCGCCGAGGGTGACGCCCCAGGCCGCGTCGCCGAGCAGGGCGACCCGGCCCGCCGACCAGTGCGGAACGCTGACCCGGGCGATCGAGTCGAAGTAGAGATCATCCACATCCCGCAGCGTGGCGAGCAGATGGGGCACGTGCCAGGGCAGGCCGGAGAACGCGTCGGTGATCAGCTTCTTGTGCCGCTCGCTGTCGTGCCAGTCTCGGTCGTCGTGGTCGAGAAGGGGAGAGGTGAAGACGACAAAGGCGCCGGCCCGGCTCGGATCTCGTTCGTCGGCCTTGACGCTGGCCATCCGCCCCGGCACGTTGAACTGCTGCGCCGTCGTGCCCGCGTGCACCTCGTTGGGCAGGTCCCAGCCAGCCAGGTAGTAGCCGAGATGGCGGACGAACTGCGATTCCTCCCCGAAGGTCAGGCGGCGCACGGTCGAGTGCAGCCCGTCCGCTCCGACCACGAGATCCACGTCACGGGACGCGGACGCCGCGAAATCGACGTGTACCTTCCCGCCGGTCTCCGTCAGGTTGGTCACCGTGTCGCCGAACAGGTACTCGACCCGGTCCGCGGTGTGTTCATAGAGCAGTCTGGACAGGTCGCGGCGATCCACCTCGATGTCGCCGCCCGCGAACGCCTCGGGCAGCCGGAAGATCTCGCGACCGTCGGCGTCCACGCAGCTCATCGCGCCGCCATGGGTCTGGACGGCTCGTAGCTCGTCGAGCATGCCCATCTGGCTGAGCACGCCCAGGTGCGTCGGGCCGCGGAAGTCGACCGCGAACCCGCTGGTGCGCAGTGCGGGTGCGATCTCGACCACGATGGTGTCGGCGCCGTAGCGAGACAGCCAGTACGCCAGAGCGGGACCGGCGACACCGGCCCCCGAGATCAGGATTTTGAGGCCGTGCAGGGGATTCGTGTCGTTCATCGTGCCCTCGCCCTTCGGTTGAGTTAATTGCGTCCAATGGACACAGTGTATGCTAGACACAGTTAACCGGATCGGTCAAGACGGGAGCGCACATGTCAGCCACTGGCGAGACTCCTAGCGCGGCGGCGGCTATCGCCCTGCTCTGGGAGCGGCGGACCACGACGCGACGCGGACCCCGGCCGACGCTGACGCTGGAGGCGATCGCGCACGCCGGGATCGAGATCGCCGACGCCGACGGGCTGGCCGCGGTGACCATGCAGCACGTCGCCACCACGCTCGGCGTCACCAAGATGGCCCTGTACCGCTACGTGCCGGGCAAGGCGGAGCTGGTCGCCCTGATGATCGACGCCGGGATCGGTGAGCCGCCGCGGCCGGCCGCCGACGGCTGGCGCCCGCGGCTCGACGAGTGGTCGCGGCAGATGTTCAGCAAGTTCTCGAGGCACCCGTGGGCGCTGGAGGTCACGGTCGGGGCCAGGGCCATCGGCCCGAACGAGCTTGGCTGGATCGAGGAGGCCGTCGCCGCCCTGGACGGTACTGGCCTGGACGGCAGCGAGATGCTCGACGTGGCGGCGACGCTCGCCGGGCACGTCCGAGCGATGGCGCAGCAGCTCGCGGCGACTCCGGGGGAGCGCCCAGAACAGGCCATGCAGGTGGCCATGGCCGACCTATTGCGTGGCCACGAGGAACGTTTCCCGGCGCTGATGGCGGCCTTCAGCTCAGCCGCTACGCACGGCAAGCCGGATAACGCCCTGGACTTCGGACTGACCGTCATCCTCGACGGCGTCGGCCTGCTGATCGCCGGCCGCGCGGGGGAGCGTTAAGCGGGCCGCAGCAGCCCGTGTTCCAGCACGAGCGGCACGAACAGCTCGCGGTAGCCGTGCTCATCGAATAGCACGGTCACCGCGTCGTCGTCGTAACGCTGGACCGTGCCCGCACCCCAGCGCTCGCTCACCACCCGCGCGCCCACCTCGAACGGGACCCCGGATGGCGTGCTCTGCGGATGTTCCAGGTCGTTGTCGCAGTTGCCGCAGGGCGGCGGGTAGTCCTGCCCGAAGTAGGAGAGCAGGAACGACCGACGGCAGCCGGTGTGTTCCGCGTAGCGGCGCATCATCGTCAGCCGGGTCCGCTCCACCTCGTCCTCACGCTCCGACTCCGCTTCCGATGCCGCCAGGGCTTCCGCGGCGCTCATCGCTCCGGTCCACTGGACGTCGCCGTCGGCGGGCCACGTCGCCGCGCCGAGATCGGCCAGCCGGACCAGCGCGGCGGTCTGCTGCCGGGCACTGGTCTCGATCCGCTCCCCAGCCGCGAGCGCGTCCGCGGCCCGCTTCACCGCGGCGCCGGAGATGCCGCGCGTGGTTAGATGCCGCGCCGCCTCGACGTCCTCATAGCGGTACAGCAACCGCGCCTGCGATGGCTGACCGTCTCGGCCGGCTCGCCCGAACTCCTGGTAATAAGCATCCAGCGAGGGCGGCACGTCAGCGTGCACCACCCAGCGAACATCAGGCTTGTCGATCCCCATGCCGAACGCGACGGTGGCCGCGATGATGCGGGCCGGGCCGTCCAGGAACGCCGCCATCGCCGTCTGCCGCTCTTTCGCGGAAAGCCCGGCGTGGTAGAGCACTACTTGCTCGCCCTCGGCGGCCAGCGTGTCATGCGCCTGCTGCGCGCTCGCGTGGGTGGCCGCGTAGACGATCCCCGCCCCGGTCAGCTCGCTCGCCGCCCGGGCGAGCTCATGCTGCTTGTCGGACCGGGTGCGGGTGTGCTGCACCGACAGGGAGATGTGCGGCCGGTCGAAGTCGCCGATCGCGACCTCGGGATCGCGCAGCCCGAGCCGCCGGATGATTTCATCTCGCACCGGCGGCGCGGCCGTCGCGGTCAGCGCCAGCCGGACCGGCGCTCCGATGGCATCGGCTTGAGCTCCGAGCCGCATGTAATCGGGGCGGAAGTCGTGGCCCCACTGACTGATCAGGTGCGCCTCGTCCACGGCGAACAGCCCGGGGCGGGCCCGCCGCAGCGTTTCGCGCGTCTGCCCGTTCGCCAGCTGCTCCGGGGACAGGAAGATGAACGTATCGGTGTCGCACGAGGCCAGCAGCGCCGCCGCCCGCGCGCCGGTCCGCTGCTGGGAGTTCAGCACGACGGCCCGCAGGCCGGCCGCGTGCAGGTGGGCCAGCTGATCATCCTGCAATGCGATCAGCGGCGAGACGACGACCGTCGGCCCGTCCCGCAGCAGGCCCGCCAGCTCGTAGATCGCCGACTTACCGGCGCCGGTCGGCAGCACGGCCAGCGCGTCGCGGCCATCCGCCAGCGCCTGGACCGCGCGGAGCTGCCCAGGACGGAGCTGCGCAAAGCCGAGACGCTCCCGCGCAAGCTCCTCGATCGGCCGGGCGCGAGTCACCCTGCGACGGTAACACGAGCCCCGAGCCGGTGCGGGGATCGGGTTTACTTGAACATTCGGCTTCGTAATTGGGGCATTACAAGAGCGGCAGTTCAGATATCTGAGCGCTGGTCGCCCTGATTCACAATACGTAATTTCGCCGTAATTTCGTCGGCTTGTTAGTTTCCCGCGCAAGAGCAGGGGTATGCAGCGTTCCCGCAGGCCGATGGATGCTGAACGGCCTATCGGCAGCCGTTCATATGCAACACGTGTTTCAAGCCTTTATACGAAACACGTGTTGCAACTTATTACAGACTACACAGGACTCTTGACAGTTATCCTATGCGCATTTTACGCTCCTTGCACCTCGCAAGCGATCGCCCCTTGCCAACAGGCAGGGAAGCGGTCAAACCGAAAGGTCAAAGTAGCATGGGTGGATTCAATTACACGGCTTTCTTTCTCCTAGGCGTCGATTCGCTGATCGCCTGCATCGTCACGGGGCCGATGTTCATCAAACAGTCGTCTCAGGAGGACAGCGAACTCACGTCGCCGGACGAGCACAAGCACGCATCACGGCGGAAGTGGTGGGCGATCGCGGGCCTGTCAGCCCTGACGATTCCGTACGGGCTTTCGTACGGAGCCGGAGACGGACTCGGGTACCTGCTCGGCACCCTGTTCCACTTCTCCGTGTCCGACACGCTCAGTTCCGTGCTCGAGACGACGCTGCTTGTCGCTCTCGGCCTCTACTGGATCGGGATCTACTTCGTCGCCAGCAAGATGCAGGGATCGGAGCAGCTGCAGAAATGGTCGTGGCGGGGCATCTGGATTCTGCCGGTGGCCCTGAGCATCGACAACCTCACCTACGGTGCGGTTACCGGCGTGCCCGCTAACGAGTCGGTCTGGGCCTCGGCGGGCCTGCAGGCGCTGGCAAGCGCCGGACTGGGCCTGATCGGCCTCGCGGTCGGAATCGGCCTCGCGATCCTGATCCCGGCGCTGCGCACCCGGATGTACCGCACCTTCGGGGTCGTGGGCGTCGGCGTGATCGCCACGGCGGGCATCCTGCTCTACACCGGCTGGTAAGCCGATCGTGCACTAGCCCCAGTCCGCGCCCGCGGACTGGGGTGCGGCGCACCGAGCTGTCAGAAGGCGCCGGTGCCGTCGGGGGTGCCGAGGCCGGTCGGGGCGTTGTAGCCCTTTCCTGCCTGGCATAGGTAGTCATGGCCGCAGGTGGCGCCGCCGTCCCCGTCGTTGCTGCCGACGGTGACGTTGAACAGCGACCCGGTGTGGGAGTACTCGTAGCCGGGCGCGACCTTCGTCGCGTTGCCCGCCAGCGCGTACACCCCGGCGATGAGCGGCGAGGCGGCGCTGGTGCCGCCGACCGTCAGCCAGCCGCCCCAGTACGCATCGTAGATCGCGACGTTATAGGCCAGCGCGGACACGTCCGCGACCGTCCGCATCTGGCAGTGCGGATCGTGCTGCCAGCGCGGCTTCGGCTCATACGCCGAGCAGCCGCTGCCCGAGCCGTCCCAGACCTGCTCGGTCCAGCCGCGCTTGTTGTCCGCCCGGGCCAGTTCGGTGCCGCCAGCCGAGGTCACCGCGGCGAGATTGGCCGGGAAGTTCGCCGAGTCGAATCCCGAGTCGCCCGACGAGGCGACAATCACGTGGCCAGGGTGATCGTAGGCGCTGGCGAACGTCATCGCGTAGCCGTCCTCGCGGACGCCGTAGCTGTTGGAGACGACGCTGGCGCCCAGCCGGACCGCGGTGTCCTCGGCCGTGGCGAGGTCGCTGAGATCCTGGCTGCTCGCGTCGACCACCAGGATGTGGCAGTGCGGGCACGCGGCCGACACCATGTCCACGTCCAGCGTCGACTCCACGTCCCAGCCCGATCCCACCCCCGATGCCGGCAGCGGAGCGGCCTTGCCGTCCTCGTTCACCACCCGGAAGCAGCCGTTCGCCGTCGTGCAGGCGGGAAGCCCGTACTGCTTGCGGTAAGTGGCCAGGTAGGACCCCAGGTCCGGATTGTCGTAGGCCTCCACGACCGCGACCGTCTGGTTCGGGTTCCTCGTGACGGGCAGCTTGTACGCGGCCTCGATGTTCTGAGCACCCCAGCCCGGCGGCACGCTGCTGGCAGCGGCGCGGTTAGCCCCAGCGGCGGGGTGCGCAGGCCAGATGACGAAGCATCGCGCCTGGTCGGGCGCGGCGGGCTGCGCACACGTGCGGTACGTATCCGCATCCGTAACCGGGTCAGCCGCCGTCGCGTAGGCGCGGGTGATGGTCTCCGCCATGGTGCCGCCCGCCGCGTCGGCCGCCTGGACTCGCAGCGTGACGTAGCTGCTCGCCGGCGCGGTGAAGTCCGCGGTGTACGCGCCGTCCGATCCGGTGAGCCGCGCATCGGTCCACGTCTTGCCGTCGTTGAAGGAAACCTGGGCGGCGACGTGCGTGATCTTCGAGGCCGCGGCGAGCTGCAGGTGGCCGGCGTCGATCGTCACCTGCTGCGGCCCTGGCTTGGTCGTGCCGTTAAGCGCTTCCCCGGCCACGCCGTAGTTCAGCGTCAGCATCGGCTGCGACACGCAGTCCTGGCTGCCGTTCCCGCAGGCGAAACCGGCCGGGATCACGTGCGTCGGCGCGTACACGGACCGGAAGGTCCACGTGGCGCTGTCGGCGGTGCTCTCGGTGAACGGCCCGCCGCTTTGGGCCGTGTTCAGGGTGAGCTTGATCGTCGACGGCTTCGGTGACAGCGTGACCTGCTGGTAGAAGACATAGACGCCGGTCGACCCCGATGAGATCGTCTTCCCGTTCTGCTGGATCTGATAGGTCCCGGCGGTGGTGATGCCCGAGCCAGCCGGCCCGCTGCCGGCTGAGCCAGCGTGACCTGGAGTGTCGTCGGTGAACGGCCAGTGGACGAACGTGAGCGCGTTGCCCGCCCGGCTGGCCGCGAGGTTCGTGCCCCCATCCGGTCCGACCAGGTTTTCACGCTGCGCCGCGTGCAGCGGGTATTCGTTCCAGCCCTGGGTGACGACCTGGCCGGCCTGGTATGCGTTCAGGCCGTCCTGTCCGCCGACCGGAAAGAGGAACTGGCTCCCGTCGCGGGTGACCGAGACCGTGGCCTGATCGTAATGGCCGTCCCACACGTTGCGCACGCCGCCGGTGGTCGCGGTCAGATAGACGGTGTCCTGGACGGGCAGGGGCATGAAATTGACAGTCTCCACCGCCACGGCGCGCGTTCCGACCGGAAAATCGAACCCCCACAGCACCTCGAGCAGCCGGTCGCGCGTCATCAGCTCGTCCGGGTGAGTGAGCAGGTAGTCCAGCAGCAGCATCGCCTTCGGCGTGAGCACCAGTTCCGCATCCCTGAGCCACGCCCGGCGCGAAATCCGGTCCATCCGCAGGTCGCCGGCGCGCAGCGTCGGCGACGCGGACAGCGGCCTGCGACCGGGCCGCGCGCGGCGCAGGACCGCGCGCAACCGCGCCAGCAGCTCATACGGGTCAAAGGGCTTGTTGAGATAATCGTCAGCCCCTTCATCCAGGGCGATCGCGCGCTCGGCGGATTCACCTACCTGCGTTAGCAGCACTACAGGCAGCCAGCGGCCGTCGCCGCGCAAGCGGCGCAGTACCTCCCGCCCATCGACCCGAGGCATCAAAACGTCGAGTACGCAGCCGTCCGGGTCAAGCCGCTCCACGAGTTCCAATGCGGCCTCGCCGTCCGGGGCGACATGTACGACAAGCCCGGCCCGTTCGAGGAACGGAGCCAGATTGGATGTGATCGCGACGCCATCGTCGGCGAGAATCACAACGGGGCGTGCGCGCTGGCTGCCCATACCTAGCCCCCGGGTCGCTTCCATACTCGGCATTATTGCCCGTATAGGGGCTAATTACGGAATCATCCACCGAGCGGCTTTAGCCACGGAGCTGTCCGTATGGGAGGGGGTGAAGTGCCGGTGCCGCAATCCGGCGCATGGAAGATCTGCCACGCCCGAAAGTCGCGCAGTTGTGATCGGGGCTGTGTGAAGGTGCCCTCGATCCAGGTCTGGCAGGCGCTGCCGGGGCAGTTCCTTGCGATCGGCCGATACCACCTCAGCTTCCCCGAGCAGGAGGGCGCGGCGGACGCGAAGGATCCGGTGCCTGGCGGCTGAGGGATAAACACAGGTACTATTACGTAGTAGCCGTAATACAGGACACTTCAGGGGAGGCTGTCATGGTGCTGAATAGCAAAGGTCAGCTGACCATCCCGGCGCACTTGCGGGCCAAGTACGGGCTGCATGCCGGAGACGAGGTCGAGGTCGTCGAGATCGGCGGGAAGCTTCAGATTGTCCGCACTGAGGGAGCCGAGAGCAGGGGGCAGCGGTTGGTCCGGCGGCTGCGCAACACCGCCACCGGCCAGGACGTGGCCGGCATGAGCACCGACCAGATCATGGCGCTGCTGCGTGGCGAGTGAGCCCGCGGCCATCCGCCCTGCGACCCTGGTCGACTCCTGCGTGCTCCTTGACGTCATCACCGGTGACAAGCAATGGGCAGACTGGTCGGCGCAGGAGATCGCGGCAGCCGTGGACGTCGGCCGGGTGGTGATCAACCCGCTCATCTACGCAGAGGTCTCGGTGGGCTACCAGACCGTCGAAGAGCTCGAGGAGCTGCTCCCGGCCGCCGATTACGAGCGTGAGCCGCTGCCGTACCTGGCGGGCTTCGCCGCCGGGAAGGCATTCGTCCGGTACCGTCGTGGCGGCGGGGAGAAGCGATCGCCGATGCCGGACTTCTACATCGGCGCGCACGCCGCCGTAACGGGCTACCGGCTGCTGACCCGCGATGTCCGGCGGTACCGCACCTACTTCCCGACCATCGACATAATCGCCCCGCCTCAGGCTGAAGACGAAAAGGTCTGATAACCGGGCCATCCGCCCGCTCTCCAAGCGCTCCGGCACCCCCGATTCGGGCACGATACACGGTTGCGTACGGAGCGTAATAGGTAAGACGCGCGTCTCCGCCCCAGATGCCGATCTGGCCGGTGATCTCGGTCTGTATCCTCATCGGCTTGAGCCGCGCCGAACTGGTCGTTATACCGGGTCGTTCGGCGGAGGGGTCACGGGCTTCTTCGTGCTTGACCGCGCTGCTGGCGGGCCCGGTGGTAGCTGGGAAACCCGCTTTCGAGCAGAGCACGGACCTCACGGGGCAGGTGACGCCAGGCGGCGGTCGCCGCGTATAGGACCGCCAGGAGCAGGCCGACCCTGGAACGCCGGGAAGCGCGGCCGGCCCGGTATCTGCCCGGTGAGGCCCGTACGTGCCTCGGCAGTCAGGCGATGCCGAGGCGCTCGATAACGGCGTGGTGCGGGTTGGGTGCGTCGCCCGTCGTCGGGCTGGTGGAGTAGCCCGCCACGAACAGCGTCCCGGAGCCCGGCAGCACTGCGACTCCCGGGATGTCGAGGCGTATTGCCCCGCTCGGCACTTTAGCCGGGAAATAAGTCCACTTTCCGTCGGCGTAGAGCGCCACGTCGTCTTTGTAGGGAGACCGCTCGGCTACCACGAGCCGACCGGTGCCGTCCACGGCGGCGCCTTCCACCTGCGACACGCTCGTCCACGGGACCTGGCTCCAGGTCGCGCCGTTAAAGTGGAGGACCAGCGTGGCCGCCTTGTCGATGCGGTTGCCGACCGCCCACATGTCGTCAGGCGAGGTACCGACGATGGCGGTCAACTGCACCTGGAGCCCGGTGTCGACGCCCGGCTGCACCACGTTCCAGGCTGATCCGTTCCAGTGGAACAGCAACGGGCGCATGACGCCCGCCAAAGCGCCGTTGCCGGACGCCCACGCGTCGGTCGGTGAGAATGCCTTGACCGCGAAGAAGTTACAGAAGGCGATGTGCGCGCCGCTGCCCTTGAAAATGCTCGGGCACTGCGGCGGAAGCCGCTGCCGCTGCCATGCGACGCCGTTCCACTCGTCGAGGATCGGCTGCTCCAGTTGCAGGTTCCCGACTAGGAACACGTGGCCGTCGGCTACCGAGATGCCGGTGATCTCACGGGTCGCGGCGGGCGTGCCATCCGGGAAGGGGACATTGTGCCAGGCGGTCCCGTCGAAGTGCGCCACGACCGTGACCGCGGCGAACGGCTTCAGGGCGTACTGGCCCACAACCCAGACATCGGTCGGCGAGTCAGCGGCGACGTGAGTGAGCTGGACGCCCGCCGGCCAGGAGACCCCGGTCATGGGCATCAGGGACCACGTCGCACCGTTCCACCGCTCGACCACCGCGGTTCCGGGGCCGCCGGGAACACTCAGGCCCTCGCCGCCGACGGCCCAGGCGTGGGTTGCGTCGAGGACCGCGATGTCGTTCAGGACGCTGTTCGGCGCGAGGGCAGGGGCCGACGCGACGATGCTCATGGCCCCCGGGGCCGGCCCGGAGACAGTCGTCGGACGCGCCGAAGCCGAACCGGGACCACTCGTCGCGGTACTGGCGTGCGAGCTCGCCACCCGTACGGAATCCGCCTTCAGCCCGGCGCTCTGCGAGTCGCAGCCGCCGGCCAGCACCAGCGTGGCGAGCACCGCCAGCATCCCGGCCGCCTTCGAGCTGAGGCTATGACTACTCCGGCCGAACATCGCCCGATGCCTCCCGGTCATGGATGAGCCTGACTCAGATATACAGTGCGCAGCCCGAATTGCCTACTAGTGTCAAAGTGGTGGTGCGATGGCGGATGTCGGCGGGGACGGCGCGAACGGCGTTCTGCTATCTGATTATGGCTGGGACGGCGGCGAGGACTGTGATTCGCGCACCTCAGCCTGGTCCGGCGCTTCCAGTATTTCAACGGTGCCGCGACCGCCGTCGACCCTGATGCGGTCGCCGCTGTGCAGGCGGGTGGTCGCGTTGCCGCATCCGACGACGGCGGGGATGCCGAGTTCGCGGGCGACGATCGCGGCGTGCGAGATCGGCGCGCCGACGTCGGTCACGACTGCGGCGGCGCGCGGGAAGACCGGGGTCCAGCCGATGTTGGTGACCGTGGTGACGAGGATCTCGCCGTCGCCGAGCTGGGCGGCCTCCTCGGGTGCGCGGAGTACCCGGGCGGTGCCCTCCACCACGCCGGCGGCGCCCGGAAAGCCGGTGATCGTGTCATCCGGCTTGGCCGCCTGGACGGGGCGCCCGTCGTAGTAATCGCCGCGCCGGTTCGGGTCGGCCGCCCAGCGAACCGGGTCGAAGTGGCCGCGGATCAGCGTCGGATAGGGCGGCAGCGCCGCGTAAGTCTGGTAGCTGAGCCGACGGGCCGGCACCTTCGCCAGAGATGCCAGGTCGCCGCCAAGCAGGTCAACGATCTCCTCCGGCGCCAGAAAGAACAGGTCATCGCCGTGACCGGTGAGTTCCCCGGCTCGCAGCACCCAGGTGCGCGCCACCCACTCGGACCTGATGAGCTCGGATCTGGTCAACTCGCGCTCACGGGCGATCGGCGCCCAGCGCGCGATGATCTTGCGTGCCGCGGCCGCCTTCTTGGGGGCCAGCCGCTTCCAGGCCGCGGCGCGGGAAGCTTCCTGGCTCGCCAGCATCGCCTCGGCGTCGTGGGTGGTCTGACCGATAGCGGCAAGCTGGTCGTCGATCCACCGGGGGTCCTCGGCGGGCCGCGGGATCGAGAGCTCCACCTCGTGCGGACCACGATGCCCGTACTGGCGTGCGTAGCTGTCCCGGTCGATCTCCCCTTTGGCGAGCCTGGCCAGGCCGATGACCGGTCCGAGGCTGGCGAGCGGAGCGCCTTCGGCCTGCTGGCCCGACAGGAGCAGGGCCGCGTCGGCCTCGCCAACCAGCTTCACCAGCTTGCGCGGGCTGGACAGCAGCGTGGTGCCGTGGGTTCCCGCGGCGGCGAGCATGCCGCTGGCCTCTTCGATCAGCGGCCGGACCTTGCCGGGCCACAGCCGCGCCAGTACCGCGGCGTCGGTGGTCCGCTCGATCTCGGCGCGGAGCTGGTCGCAGCGGCCGGGCGCGGCGGCGAGGAATTCCGGCATCCGTTTCTGGTCGGCCCGGACTCTGCGCGCCATCGCGATCGTGGCGGGCACCGCCAGCCGGCGGACCTTCCAGAACGGAAGCCGCGGACGCGGGATGTCCCCGGCCGGAGGCAGCTTGCCGATGACCGGGCTGAAGAGCGTAACGAACCGGCGCGGCGAGATGCCGATCAGCGCTTCGAGCGAGATCGACATGCTCACGTTCACGTAGAGGCGCCCGCCGATTCGCCCGTAACCGTGGTAACCGGCAAAGCTGGGCGGGTACGTCACCCGCGTCATCAGCAGTTGGATGAACGACCAGGTTGCGGGCGTCATAACGTCGGGGAGCGCCTCGCCGACGTTCCCGTTGCTCCACAGGTAGTCCCCGTCCAGGCTGTCGTTCCAGTCTTCGCTGGTACCAGTCGTGACCGGCCTGGCTTGGAGGACCCACAACTCGCCTTCGGCACGCGCCCACTCGATGTCCATCGGCTGGTCATAGAGCTTTTCAATCGCGAGGCCGGTCCGGGCGAGTTCGCTGGCCTGGCCCGGCGAGAGCACCTCCGCCGAGCGCAGGTCGGTCGGCGTCTGCACCGTGCCGTCGACCGTGGTCATCATCGCCTTGCCACCCGTCTGGTAGTGGACGAGCGTCCCCGACGCCTTGTCGGCGACCGCGATGTCGGGGGTGACGTCGCCTGCCACGACGGACTCGCCCAGGCCCCAGTTCGCGTTGATGACGATCTTGTCGGTAGCGCCGCTGACCGGGTCGACGGTGAACATGACACCGGCCGCTTCGGCGGGCACCAGCCGCTGCACGACGACGGCGATGCTCACGTCGTCGGGCTTGATGCCAAACCGAGCACGGTAATCGATGGCCCGCGCCGACCAAAGCGACGCCCAGCACCGCTTGACCGCGTCGAGCACGGCCGCCTCGCCTCGGATGTTGAGGTACGTGTCGTGCTGCCCGGCGGCGGACATGCCGGGCAGGTCTTCCACGGTCGCCGAGGACCGGACCGCGACCGGCACGTCGTCGCCGAGGCGGGCGTAGGCGTCGGAGATCGCGGCCACCGTCGCGGCGGGCAGCGGCCGGTCGGCGAAGAGCTCACCGACATGCGCGCGCAGACCGTCACGATCGACAAAATCGAGGTACGCGCTGGTCGTCACGTGGAACCCCGGCGGGACACGGAACCCGGCCCGCGAGAGCCGGGCCAGCGAAGCGCCCTTGCCCCCGACCACCTCGGGCACGGCCTCCGGGTCATCCAGAGCCATCACTAGCGGTCTCACGAGGTACCTCCTTTGTTCGTCCTTTATTCGTCACCGCCGGACGCCGAGGTCGAAGAGGCGCACGAGTTCCTCGGCGTAGGCCGCCATATCGGCACCGGGATCCTGACGTTGCCGCATCACCATGGAATGAGTGACCGCGGAGCGCACCACCCCGGCCACCACCATCACATCGAAATCACGAAACTCCCCGTCGCGCTGCCCCTGGCGCAAGATCTCCTCAACCGAGGGCTCTGGTGCCTGCAAGGGCATGGTCGCCACGAGCGGCCGCCCGTCGGCCGAGGTCGCGTTGAAGGCGATCTCAAGGACGGCCAGATGCAGGTCCTGGTGCTCGACGATGTAGCGCGCCGTCCCGGCCAGGTAGGCATGGAGCTTGTCGGCAGCGCTGGTCGCGGCGGCCATGCGCGGCTCCATGAACCCGGCGAAGGTGGCCAAGGCGGTGCGGAGCACCTCGCGCAACAGCTCTTCTTTATCCGAGAAGTGATACGAGACCACGCTCTTCGCGACGCCGGCCCGTTTCGCGATCTCTGCCATCGACGCGTCGGCATAGCCCAGTTCGGCCAGAGCCTCCGCAGTGCACTGCGCGATCTGGGCGCGCCTGGCTACCTCGGTGAAGGTGCGCTGGCCGTCAGACGCATTGGTTCTCATGACAGTCCACCATGTTTAGACCGATCGATCTAAACATAGTACGCCCGGTCGAAGAGGGTTGTTTGGGGCGGTACGCACCCGCGCTGCTGTCGGCGATCCCGGTGGCGTTTCTGCCTGCCAGACACGATAACTAGGGGCGTGTCTGGTTCGTGTCAGGGGCGTGTCAGGGGCCGCGCCGACAGTGGACACATGAGAAGTTCAGCGATCGCAGTCTCAGGGCTGCGGAAGGCATTCGGGAACAAGACCGTGCTCGATGGCATCGATCTGGATGTTCCGGCGGGCACGATCTTTTCCCTGCTCGGCCCGAACGGGGCGGGGAAGACGACGACGGTGAACGTGCTGACCACGTTGATGAAGGCCGACAGCGGGACGGTACACGTGGCCGGGCATGATGTCGCGACCGAGACCAAGGCGGTGCGCTCGGTAATCGGGGTCACCGGCCAGTTCGCGGCGGTGGACGATCTGCTGACCGGCGAAGAGAACCTGCGGCTGATGGCGGATCTGCATCATCTACGGGCCGGCCAGAGCAAGCAGGTGATCACCTCGCTGCTGGAACGGTTCGATCTGGCGGAGTCGGCGCAGAAGCTGGCATCGACCTATTCCGGCGGTATGCAGCGGAAGCTGGACTTGGCGATGACGCTGGTTACCAGGCCACAGATCATTTTCCTGGACGAGCCGACGACGGGCCTGGACCCGCGCAGCCGCCGCACGATGCGGGACATCGTCCGCGAACTGGCGGCCGACGGCGTGACCGTTTTCCTCACCACCCAGTATCTGGAGGAAGCCGATCAGCTGGCCAGCCGGATCGCGGTCCTCGACCAGGGACACCTGGTCGCCGAGGGCACTCCCGCGGAACTCAAGCGCCAGGTTCACGGCAGCCACGTCCGCCTACGGTTCGTCAACACCGCGGCGCTAGACGCGGCCGCGCGAGTCCTGACCGGCTCCACGCGGGACGACGA
>JBEKHI010000048.1:0-30524 GCA_050012355.1 Streptosporangiaceae bacterium
CGCCCGGACCCCAGGTCACCCCAGCACGGATCAGCCGCCAGCCCCGCCACCCCCCGGTGAGTCGCCAGCACCCCCTTCGGCACCCCCGTCGACCCCGACGTATACATCACGTACAGCCCGGCATCCGGCCCCGCCGGCCCAGCCGGCACCGGACCCGCCGGGGCCTGTTCGGCCTCAGCCAGCAGTCCGGCCTCCAGGATCAGCACCGGGGCCGCGTCGGCCAGCAGCCAGCCGGCCCGCTCGGGCGGGTCGGCCGGGTCCACCGGCACGTACACCCCGCCCGCCAGCACCACGCCCAGCAGCGCAACCACCAGCTCCACCGACCGCTCCAGCACCACACCCACCCGGTCCCCCGGGCGCACGCCCCGGCTGGCCAGCCAGCTCGCCACCTGGGCCGCCCGGCGGTCCAGCTCGGCCGCGGTGACCGCGACCCCGCCCGGACCGGCCAGCACTACCGCCGCCGGATCGGCCGCTACCCGCGCCTTCCACGCTGTGGCCACTGTCTCGGCGACTGGGGCCGGGGCACCGTGCCCGGCCGCCAGCAGCGCGTCCCGCTCCCCCGCCAGCAGCACCTCCACATCCCCGACCGCTACCCGCGGGTCGGCCGCCACCTGACCCAGCACCCCCACCAGCCGCGACGCCAGTTCCCGCGCCGCGCGCTCATCGAACAGGTCCGAGCTGTACCAGAGCGATCCATCGATTCCGGCCGCATCGCCGCCATCTTCGGACCCTCGCTCCTCCAGCCGGATGTAGAGGTCGAACAGGTTGAACGACGCGTAACCGGGACCGATTGGTTCCTGCCTGCTGGACACTCCTGGCAGCTGCCACACCGGAGCGTCCGCCATCACCAGGAGGGTCTGGAACAGCGGGTGGCGGTCCAGGGAGCGTTCCGGGTTCAGGGCCTCGACCAGGTACTCGAACGGGACATCCTGGTGGGCGTAGGCGGCCAGGTCACTATCCCGGACCCGGGTCACCAGATCGGCGAACGCCGGATCGCCGCTCACGTCGGTGCGCAGCACCAGGGTGTTCGCGACATACCCGACCAGCCCGTCCAGCGCGCTGTCGGTCCGCCCGGCGACCGGGGACCCCAGCGGGATATCCGGTCCGGCGCCCAGCCGCGACAGCAGCACCGCCACCGCTGCCTGCACCACCATGAACACCGTCGCACCCCGCGACCGCGCCACCCGGCCCAGCCCCCGGTGCACTCCCGCCTCCACCGCGAACGGCAGCAGCCGCCCCCGGTGACTAGCCACCGCCGGCCGCGGCCTGCTCACCGGCAGCACCAACTGCTCCGGCACCCCCGCCAGCGCCTCCGACCAGAAACTCAGCTCCTGCCGCTGCCACTCCTCATCACCAAGGAACTCCCGCTGCCAGAGGGCGTAATCGGCGTACTGCACCGGCAACGGCACCCAGCCAGGCTCACGGCCGTCCAGCCGGGCAGCATACCAGCCATCAGCCGCGATATGGTGCACCACCACCACCAGCACGTACTCGCCCAGGCCCAGCCGCACCAGGACCACCCGCCACGGCACCTCATCGCCGATATCGAAACCGTCAGCCGCGACCGCCGCCACCACGCCAGACAGCCCGGCCTCATCGCACTCGCGCACCACCAGCGCGGGCCGCGTGGCGGTCGGCAGGACCACCTGGCGCGGCTCCCCGTCCGTCCCGGTAGCGATGACCGTCCGCAGCACCTCATGCCGCGCCGCCACATCAGCGACCGCCGCCTCCAGCGCCGCGGCATCCAGCTCCCCCGACAGCCGCACCGCCATCGACATGTTGTATGCCAGACCGGGCCCTTCGAACCGGTGCAGGAACCACATCCGCCACTGCCCGGAAGACAACGGCACCACCGCCGGGCGCTCCATGGTCCGCGCAGCCGCCTCAATACCACCAAGGTTCGCGTCATGCTTGTCACAGTTACGCATGAGAGCGCCTCCCGACCCCTGCATTCATGGACTCGCGGTCAAATACCGCAAAAAGCCTTTCTTGCTATTTCCCATTCGACGGCAGCGCGAAGCACCGGCCTTATAGCTATGAATCACATAGCCGCTGGCCAGAAACGGCAGGCGCCGCACGACGATGGTTTCAATTAGTCCATGCCCCGCTCCGCGCAAGTCGACCAATAGCAGCCGATTAGGGCGTCCCGATAGAGCACAGCGGCACTCTAGATGTCGATTCCGGACTTCGTCAACGATCCACTACCCCACCGCGGCTCCCATGCCGCGCCCCGGGACCAGAGCATTGCCCCATGGTCGTGGAGAGCGCGGTCGCACGGGACTGTCCCGCCGGCGGGACAGTCCAACCGCGCGAACCCGGCCCGAGCCTTCCCGGAGAAAACCTTGCCGACTTTAAAGCCGTCACATACTCTACTCGCGTCATTGACGCCGAATTCCTATTCCGCTGCACGGATTCGACCGCAAGATATGGCGATCCAGTTGCTTTACTAACCTTCGGCGGTCTAATACTTAGCGACGTAGGATCCGTAACGGCGATTCGCCATTCTATCAGAGGTTCATATGCCATCAGCGCTCCTAGAAACAGAACACGATTTCTACGCCCTGTCGGCTAGTCAGCAGCCAGACTGGAATGACCATACTGAGCTGTCTACGATCCGGACCAAGATTTCCCAGGCCTCGTACATGATAGATCCGGCCCACGTAGACCAGTTGCGGCTGCTTCTAGGAGACGTGGCCGCGGGAAATATGAAGATCATCCAGGCTGGCGACTGCGCGGAGGACCCAGCCGACCGAACCCCCGACCGTCTCAGCTGGAAAATTGGCCTGATTCAAGCGATCGCGCACGTGATGCGGGTCAATACCGGTAAGCCGGTCCTATGCGTCGGACGTATAGCCGGGCAGTTCGCGAAGCCCAGGTCCGCTGCTTACGAGGTTGTCGACGGCCTCGAGCTTCCGTCTTACCGCGGACCGCTCGTCAACCGGCCTGAGCCAGACACCGAGGCACGGCGACACGATCCGTCACTCCTCCTGAAATGCCACGAGGCCGCGGCCGCGATGACGTCATATCTCAACGGCCCCGAAGAGCATGCGGCTGTTCCCTTGTTGTGGACGAGCCATGAGGCGCTCGTTCTCGACTATGAACTGCCGCAACTTCACCGGTTCGACGAGCGACTGCTACTCACCTCAGCCCACTGGCCATGGGTGGGGGAACGGACCCGGCATCCGCTCGGGGCACACGTCGCGCTGCTGTCAGCGATCGCCAATCCGGTGGCCTCCAAGGTCGGGCCAGATGCCACCGAGACCGACCTGCTGGAGCTCTGCGGGCGGCTGGACCCGCGGCGCGAGCCAGGCCGGCTGACGCTTATAGCTCGGATGGGTCCGGTCGCCAGCGAGACGCTGCCGCCACTGGTTGGAGCCGTCCGGAAGGCAGGTCATCCGGCCATCTGGCTATGCGACCCCATGCATGGCAACACGGTACAGGCCCCAGGGTCTCGCAAGACCCGGTTCGTCGAGGCCATCACGCAAGAGGTCCGCACGTTCCAGGAAGCCGTCGTCCAGGCCGGCGGTGTCGCGGGCGGCCTGCATCTGGAAGCAACGCCAGATCCGGTCACGGAATGCGTCGCGGACGAAACCGAACTTGAGCAGGTTGGCCGCCGCTACACGTCGCTTTGCGATCCCCGCCTGAATCCACGGCAGGCGGTCGCCGTGGCGGCCGAATGGATCACGAGCTGATCTAACGCACCCAGCACCACAGGAATCAGTATCTCGGGAGGAGATCATGGAGAACTCGGCTGACACAATTGACTACGTAGAGATCTACGTAACGGACCTGGAGTCCGCGGTCCAGTCGTGGATCAATGACTACGGCTTCGCGGCCGTGGGCACCGCCGGATCAGACGACCTCGGCTACCGCAGCGTGGCGCTCAGGCTCGGTTCGATCACGCTGGTTTTGACGATGGGCATCTCACCGGATCACCCCGCGTCTGACTATGTCGCCGTTCACGGCGACGGAGTAGGCAACATCGCGCTCCACCTAGCGGACCCGCCCTCGGAAACGCGAAGCGTCCGGGCGTTCGGGGATGTCATACACACGCTCGTCGAGCACCAGCCGGGGCTACCACCTGGGTTCGCGCCGCTGGCCAGCACCCAGACAGAGCCGGCTGACATCGCGCTGATCGAAATAGATCACATCGCGGTATGCCTGGGCATCGGTGACCTGAATCCGACGGTCGAGTATTACGAGAACGAGCTTGGGTTCCGCGAGATCTTCGCCGAACGGATCGTGGTGGGCTCCCAGGCGATGAACTCCAAGGTCGTGCAGAGCCCAGGCCGAGGAATCACGCTGACGCTCATCGAGCCAGACGCCTCCGCCGATCCAGGCCAGATCGACGACTTCCTCAAGAATCACAACGGGGCGGGTGTCCAGCACCTCGCCTTTTCCACCGCGGACGCCGTGCGCACGGTCAGGGCACTGACCTCGCGCGGCGTACGCTTTCTTTCCGCCCCCGGCGTCTACTACGATCTGCTCGGCAAGCGGATCAAGGTACGTGGCCACGCGCTGGACGACCTGCGGGAAACTAACCTGCTCGCCGACGAAGACCACGGCGGCCAGCTCTTCCAGATCTTCACCGCATCGACCCACCCGCGGTGCACTCTGTTCTTCGAGATCATCGAACGACAAGGCGCCAGCACATTCGGGTCTTCCAACATCAAGGCACTCTACGAGGCAGTCGAGATGGAACGAGCGAGACGATGACCAATAACGAAGAGCCCGACGTTGTCGTCGTGGGCGGCGGGCCAGGCGGATCCACGCTGGCGACGCTGGTCGCGATGCGAGGACACCACGTCGTTTTGCTCGAGAAGGAGAAATTCCCGCGCTACCAGATCGGCGAGTCGCTGCTGCCCTCCACGATCCACGGAGTCTGCCGCCTCACCGGCGTCGCAGACGAGCTCGCCAAGGCCGGCTTCACCAAGAAGCGCGGCGGGACCTTCAGGTGGGGGGCCAATCCCGAGCCGTGGACGTTCGCGTTCTCGATATCACCGAAGATAACCGGCGAGACCTCCCACGCCTACCAGGTCGAGCGGAGCAAGTTCGACCAGATCCTGCTTGACCACGCACGTCACATGGGCGTGGACGTCCGCGAAGAACATTCCGTTACCGCCCTGATCGACGACGGCGACCGGATTGGCGGCGTGCGCTACACAGACGCCGCGGGCAACGAAGGAACCATCCGCGCGAAGTACGTGGTGGACGCTTCTGGCAACATGAGCCGCATCTACCAGCAGGCGGGAGCAAGCAGGCAGTACTCAGAGTTCTTCCGCAGCCTCGCCCTCTTCGGCTATTTCGAGGGCGGCAAGCGCCTACCCGAGCCGAACTCCGGCAACATCGTCTGCGCTGCCTTTGACAGCGGCTGGTTCTGGTACATACCGCTAAGCCCCACGCTTACCAGCGTCGGAGCGGTCGTGCGACGCGAACTCGCGGACAAGATCCAAGGCGATCCCGAACAGGCACTCACGACACTCATCGCCGAGTGCCCGATGATCAGCGACTACCTCCGCGACGCCAAACGCGTCACCGAGGGTCCGTACGGGGAACTCCGGGTCCGCAAGGATTACTCCTATGCGAACACCAAGTTCTGGCGGCCCGGCATGGCGCTTATCGGTGACGCCGCTTGTTTCGTGGATCCCGTGTTCTCCTCCGGCGTCCACCTCGCCACCTACGGCGCCCTGCTCGCCGCCCGCTCCATCAACAGCGTCCTGGCCGGGGAAACCGACGAGCAAACCGCGTTCGGTGAATTCGAGCAGCGATACCGCCGGGAGTACGGCGTGTTCTACGAGTTCCTGGTGTCCTTCTACGACGTACACGAGGACGAGGGCTCGTACTTCTGGTCCGCCAGGAAGGTCACCGACAGCACGAACTCGGATCTGGAGTCGTTCGTCAGCCTGGTCGGCGGGGTGTCCTCCGGCGAGACCGCTCTTGGGACGACGACGCTAGCGGAGCGTTACAAGAGCCGGACCAGCGAATTCGCCAGCGCGGTCGACCAGCTCATCGCGAACAAAGAGCAGAGCATGGTGCCGCTGATGAAAACCTCAATCGTCAAGCAGGCCATGCGAGAGGGCGCCAAGGAACAAACCCGCGCGCTGCTCGGTCAGGAAGTCGAGCCGGAAACCCCGCTCTTCGACGGTGGCTTGGTGACCTCAGCGGATGGCTTGGGCTGGTCACTGCCCGACTGATGCCCGGAGGCGATCGAGACCCGCTTCGATCGCCTCCTCCGCCGCACCCCGCGCGCGACCCACGTGGTCAGGATCCGTCGCTCAGCCGGAACTCGCGAGTTCCTTCCTCGACCGACCCGATCACCAGACCCTCGTCCTCGAGCCGCTGAAGTACGCGGCCGACTGAAGCCGGATCCGGTTCGGCACCCGTGGCGCGGGTCAATTCCGCGATGATCTCCTCTTGACTTAGCCGCTCCTCGCGGCGCAGCAGCAGGAGCAGGGATGTCCGCATGCCCGCGTCGTAGGCCGAAGACTGCTGGGGCGCGTTGGGATACCAGCCAAGGAACGTGAGGGCAGGGTGGTCATCCGGAGGCGGTATCGGTACGGGCGGAGACGGGGGGTGCGGTAGCACCGGACGTGGTATATCCATCTTTCCTCACCTTCTCATTCTCTGGATAAATTCATCTTTCCTTGCGAGTACCGCATTTCCTGCGGAATTCATCCGGATGGTATATCCAATATCGAATTAATGCCAGCCGTCCCGCCGGCGGGACACCGCCCCCGCCGTGGCCCTGACGGATCGTCGCCCGCCAGGGCCACAGTCTCTTTACCTGCCGAAGGGCGTTGCTCCGCTCAGCTAGGCAGGCTAGGCAGGCTAGGTGCCTCGGGCTTAGCCGGACACGCCGTGCCACTGCATGAGATATTCAGCTTCGGCCCGGACAGCGATGGGGCCTTGGGCGCCTGCGGAAGTCCGCTCCCAGACGGCAGCAGGCTCTCGCAGGCATCGGCTGCCTTCTGATACTGCGCCGAAAAAAGATCGATGTCCACGCTGCTCGAGTCAATCTGGATCGTGCCATTGGATGAGATGGTGATTCCCGGGAAATCCGGCTCGCCATGGCTGCGCATGCACGCGGTGAATTGTTCAGCCGACCGCTGCAAGCTCTCGTTACTGTTGTTGGTGCCGCTACGACCGGAGTCAGCACTGAGCCGGATCACGCTTCCGTTGGCGGTGTCCTGCTCGGGGGCGGCAAGGATGTGAGCGGAGCCGTAGACCATCGCGGCCACTACCGCGATCCCGGCAACACTCGCTCCCCACCAGCCCTTGCGCAGGTGCGCCCTGCCCGCCGGAGCTGACATGATGTTCCTCCTCAGATGACGTAGTTACGTCTCGTTGGGGACAAGTCAACCGCGAAGAGGGTTACCACAGCGGAACACCGGCTGTAACCTCGCTGTAACTCGCTCTTCGCGACAATTAGGGTGTGCGGCAGCGTGGACAAAAGGCATCGGGAGGCCAGAGACATGCTGGCATCGGTCAGGTTCTCGAGGCTCAGGATGCCTCACATCCGGTGGACAATCCAGCTACGCCTGACATTGACCTACGGGATACTTTTCTTCGCCGCCGGAGCGGTTCTGCTGGGAGTCACGTACGCGCTGGTCGCGCGCTTCGGCCTGGTTCGCATTCCGCCGCCGCCGCAGCCCTCGGTTCCCAAACTCGGGTCCGGGTCGCTGGGTCTGCCCGAACCACAGGTAACGACCGACCTCGCGCTTCAACGGGCCGCTGAGCTGCGTGAATTGCTTGTCTCGTCCAGCATCGCGCTCGCCGCGATGACGTTCATCTCCATCGGTCTCGGCTGGCTAATGGCTCGACGAGCCTTGCGCCCGCTCCGCACGATGATGATCGCCATGAAAGATATCTCGGAACATAATCTCGACCGGCGGCTCAATATGGAGGGACCATCGGACGAGATCAAGGGCGTGGCCGATACGTTCGACGGGCTTCTCGGCCGCCTCGGCAGCGCCTTTGAGGCGCAACGGCGGTTCGTCGCCAACGCCTCACACGAGTTGCGTACACCGCTGACTCTCACGCGCAGCCTGCTCGAGGTTACCCTGGCCGACACCGAAGCGACCAGGACCGACCTCCGGAAGGTCTGCTACCGGATCTTGGCCAGCAATGAGCAGGAGGAACGGCTTATCGAGGCGTTGCTCACCCTGGCCCGTAGCCAGCGGGGCCTGGATCGCCGTGTTGAAATCGACCTCGCGGGGGTGACCTCCAAACAGATAGAGGCCGCCCGCCCGTTCGCCTCCAGCCGAGGGTGCCGGATCGAAACGATCCTGTCGCCAGCAGGGACGGAGGGTGACCTCCCCCTGATGGAACGACTGATAAGCAACCTGGTCGACAACGCGATGCGCCACAACGTCGCCGATGGCTGGATGCGTATCGAGACTGGCAACGTGGATGGCCGGCCAACGCTGCGGGTGACGAATTCCGGGCCGGTCATCCCCGCCGAGCAGGCGGAGACGATCTTCCAGCCGTTTCAGCGGCTGCACACCGCCCAGCAGGAAGGCGACCAGGATGGCCTTGGCGTGGGTTTGTCCATCGTCGCGGCCATCGTCACGGCGCATAACGCGGAGCTCCGCGTGGTTCCCCGCGAAGCCGGGGGGCTAGACATCCGAATCGCTTTCCGCCCCGGACCGGGAAGGATCCCTGACTCGCACACCCGGCGTTTCGCCATCGCGACGCCTTAGTGACCGGTGACCCAGGACCCGGCGTAACCAGCGCGCAACCCCTTATCCAGGCACACTTGGTACATGCGTGTGCTTGTGGTTGAGGATGACGCCGAGCTCGGCCGGGCTATCGCGGCGGGCCTGGAACTGGAGCGGATGGCCGTCGACGTGGCCACCGACGGGAACGCGGGGCTGGAGCGAGCGCTGGTCACCGACTACGACGTGGTCGTGCTCGACCGCGACCTGCCCGGGCTGCACGGTGACGAGGTGTGCGCCGCCCTGGTCAAGGCGGGCCGGCGGGCGCGGGTCCTGATGCTCACCGCGGCCGCGACGATCGAGGACCGGGTCGACGGGCTCAGCCTCGGCGCCGACGACTACCTGCCCAAGCCATTCGCGTTCGCCGAGCTGGTAGCGAGGCTGCGCGCGCTGCTGCGGCGGGCGCAGCCGGCCATCGCTCCGGTGCTGGAGTCTGGTGACCTGCGACTGGATCCGGCCCGGCGCACGGTAAACCGGGCTGGGCGGGTACTCGATCTGGGACCGAAGGAGTTCGGCGTGCTCGAACTGCTGCTGAGCGCGCAGGGTCGCGCCGTTTCGGCCGAGGAACTGCTGGAACGGGTCTGGGACGAGATGGCCGACCCGTTCAGCACCTCGGTGAAGGTGACGATGAGCAGGCTGCGCCGCAAACTCGGCGACCCGCCGGTCATCGAGACGCTGCCGCAGACCGGCTACCGGATCACGTCATGAGCGCGCTCGCCTTTCCCCGGCGTACCGTCCGGCTGCGCCTGACGCTGGTATATCTCGGGCTCTTCGTCGTCTCGGCCGCCTGCCTGCTGGTCATCACCTACGTGCTGGTGGCGCATCAGCTGAGCGGGGGCTCGGTGCACGAGGTCGGCGTGAGCGTAATCAACGGAAGCTTCAGCATCTCTGGCTCTGGGGGCGCGGCGTGCGGCCAGATCACCGGCAGCACGCCGCCGTCCCCAGCGGATCTGACGACGTGTCTGGCGAGCCTGCAGCGACAGACCAGGGACGCCGCGCTCGATCAGCTGCTCATTGAGTCCGGTGTCGCGCTCGGGATCATGGCGGTGGTCTCGGTCGGACTGGGCTGGCTGATGGCCGGACGGGTGCTCAGCCCGCTGCGGGTCATCACCGGCGCGGCCCGGCGCATCTCGGCGAGCAACCTGGATCAGCGGATCGGGATGACCGGGCCGGACGACGAGCTCAAGGAACTCGGCGAGACCTTCGACCAGCTGCTCGGCCGGCTTGAGTCGTCATTCCGCGCGCAGCGGCAGTTCGTGGCGAACGCCTCGCACGAGCTGCGGACGCCGCTGGCCCGGCAGCGCACCCTGCTCGAGGTCGCGCTGCGACAGCGAGACGCCTCGGCGCGGACACTGCGCGCGGCGTGCGAGCGCGCGCTCGCCGCCGGCGAGGAATCCGAGCGGCTGATCGACGCGCTGCTCACGCTGGCCAGGAGCGAGCGCGGGCTCGACCGGTTCGACGCGCTGGACCTCGGCCTGCTGGCCGCCGACGCGCTGACCAACCGGACCGAGGACGTAAAGCTGGTGACCGATCTCAACCCCGCACCCGCGTCAGGCTCGCCCGCGCTGACCGAACGGCTGATCGCCAACCTGGTGGACAACGCCATCCGGTACAACGTGCCGGGCGGCCAGGTGGAAGTCGCGACCGGAATGCGTGACGGCCGCGCCTTCCTCACGATCCGCAACACCGGTCCGATCGTGCCACCGGACCAGGTCGGCCGGCTGTTCCAGCCGTTCCAGCGGCTCGATGGCCACCGCACCCGATCAAGCGCCGGGTCCGGAGAGGGCCTCGGGCTCGGCCTGGCGATCGTGGCCGCGATCGTCTCTGCCCACCGCGCGCAGCTGCGCGGCACCGCCTGCACCGACGGCGGTCTCCTCATCGACATCGAGTTTCCCGCGGTCATCGGCGCCCTTGAGCGGGGATCGTAAGAGCATTACACAAAATTCTGTTGACTTGTACAAAATTTACAATTTAGGTATTGAGCTGCGCCGCGCGGCTGGCATACGTTGCCGCTGTGCAGCCCAGATGCGTTCGTTACTTCCGCGATGTGATCACACGGGTATTGCTCGTAACGCTCCTCGCGGCGCTCGCCGCGGTCCCGTCAGCGGCCTCGGCAGGGACCAGCAGCTCCAGCGGAGGATCGACACTACGGGTGGCGGCCGACACGTCGTTCTCGACGTTCAACCCGTTCCTGGCCTACTTCGCCGGCGACCTCGAGGTCCTCGACGCCATCTACCCGACGCTCACCACCCCGTCGCAAAGCGGCGAGCCTGAACCCTACCTGGCCACCAAGTGGACGGTCTCCGCGAACCATCTCGCCTGGACGTTCACCATCCGGAGCGGCCTGAAGTGGTCGGACGGGACACCGCTGACCGCCGCCGACATCGCCTGGACCTACCACCTGATCATGACGAACCCGGCGGCGGGCACCGCGAACGGGGCACTCGTGGGCAGCTTCGCCAGCGTCACCGCGCCCAACGCGACCACGCTGGTGATCAAGACCAGCTCCCCGGTGTCGGACCTGCTGTCCACCGGCGCCACCATCCCCGTCGTCCCAGAACACGTCTGGGCCGCCCAGGTGAAGAACCTGTCGAGCTTCCGGAACATGAGCTCGTTCCCGGTGGTCGGCTACGGGCCGTGGACGCTCACCGGATACGTGCCCGACCAGTACGCGACGCTCACCGCGAACAAGGACTTCTACGCCGACGCGCCCGCGTACCAGACGCTGGTCGTGCAGTATTACAGCGACTCCGACGCGGCGGTCGACGCGCTGCGCACCGGGCAACTCGACGAGATCGACGTGCTCAGCGCCACCCAGTACGACTCGTTGCGCGGTTCGAAGAGCGTCAGCGTCTACGCGACTGAGTCCAACATCTGGGACGCGATCGAGCTGAACACCGGCGCGCACACTCAGAACGGCACGAAGTTCGGCAACGGCAACCCGGCGCTGGCCGACCCGGTGGTGCGCAAGGCGATCGCGCTGGCGATCAACCGGAGAGAACTCGTGTCCAAGGTGCTGGACGGCCTCGGCGTCACCGGGGCCGGCTACCTGCCGCCCTCCTGGCCACAATGGTGGTGGACGCCACCCGCCAGCGAGCTGGAGGGCTACAACCCGGCGGAGGCGGACCAGCTGCTGACCGCGGCCGGGTTCAAGATGGGTCCTGGCGGGGTGCGCATCGACCCGAAGACACACCAGCCGCTCACCTTCCGGCTCGGCATTCACTCCGACGAGATCACCGACTCGGAGATAGCCCCGTACCTGGTGGAGTGGCTGGCGGCCATCGGGATCAAGCTGAACGTCCAGTCGATGAGCTTCACCCAGCTCAACACCGTGCTCCCCGAGGGCGACTGGGACATCCTGATGGATAGCTGGAACGTCCCCACCAACGACCCGGCCTACCTGCTCAGCGTGCAGACCTGCGGCACGCTGCCGACCTCGCAATCCACCCCGGGGAACACCGACGCGTTCTTCTGCGACCCGTCCTACGACAAGCTGTATGACCAGCAGTTCACCGACTTCAGCGAGCCAGCGCGGGCCCAGACCGTCGACGCCATGCAGAACATCCTGTACCAGGCGAACACCGACATCATCCTGTACTACTCCGACAACCTGCAGGCGGTGCGCACCAGCTCGGTCAGTGACTTCATGTTCGGAAAGCAGGATTCCGCCGGGCTCTACCCGGTGCAGAACGACCTCATCAACTGGGACCTGGCCAAGCCGGTCGCCGCCGCCGCGGGCGGCTCCAGCACCGGGCTGGTCATCGGGATCCCGATCGCCGCGATCGTGATCATCGGGCTCGGGGTGCTCGTCGTGGTGCGCCGCCGCGGCACCGCCGGAGATCGGGAGTGACCAGCGACACCGCGGTCTACCTGGCACGGAAGATCGGCGGCGCGGTGGTCAGCTTCGCCGTGCTGCTGGTAATCGGGTTCGTCATCTTCAGCCTGATCCCGGCGAACCCGCTGGAAACGCTGACTAGGGGCCGCGCGGTCAGCGCGGCCCAGCTCGCGTTCCTGCGCCAGGAACTCGGCCTGAACCAGCCCGTCCTTGAGCGGTTCTGGAGCTTTGCCTGGAACACGCTGCACGGGAACCTCGGCTACTCCTGGCAGTTCCAGACGCCGGTCGCGACGCTGATCGGGCAACGGCTGTGGCCGACGCTGCTGCTCACCGGGTCGGCCATGATCGTGTCGCTGATAGCGGGGCTGTGGCTCGGCGTGCGCAGCGGATGGCGTCCCGGCAGCCCGCTGGACCGGGTCGCTACCGGGGTGTCGCTCACGTTCTGGTCAGTGCCCACGTTCTGGCTCGGGTTGATCCTCTTGTCGCTGCTGGCCGTGGGTGTGGGCCCGGTACCGGCGCTGTTCCCGGCGGGCGGCATGTCCACGCCCGGCACACCCGGCGGGCTCGCGCCGTCGCACATCCTCGACGTGGCCAGGCACCTGGTGCTGCCCTGCCTGACCCTGTCCCTGGTGATCTTCGCCCAGTACGTGACGATCATGCGGTCCTCGGTGATCGACGAACTCGGCAGCCCGTACCTGCTCACCGCCCGGGCCAAGGGACTGCGCGACGCGCAGGTGCGACGCGACCACGCGGTGCCGAACGCGCTGCTGCCCACCGTCACCGTGATCTTCCTCCAGCTCGGCGGGCTGGTCACCGGGGCGATCACGGTGGAGACCGTGTTCTCCTGGCCGGGCCTGGGCTATCTCACCTACCAGGCGCTGCAGATCCCCGATCTGCCGCTGCTTGAAGGGACGTTCATCGTGTTCAGCGCCTCGGTGATCGTGATGAACACGCTCGCCGACATCGTCTATCGCTACCTCGATCCCCGGGTGAGGCGGCAGTGACGGCCGTGGTCGCGGGCGCGCCGTCGCGGCTCGAGCCGGTGCGCCGGTTCGGCCGCCAGTTCGCCACCATCCCCGGCGGCGTGGCCGGGCTGGTCATACTGGTCGCGGTGACCGCCCTGGCTCTGGCCTCCCCGCTGTTCATCCATTCGTCGGATCTCAGCGTGGTGAACGCCTCGGGTCCGTCGCTGTCCCCGCCCAGCTGGAGATATTGGCTCGGCACGGATCAGCCCGGTCGTTCTGTCCTATTGCTTGTTATCTGGGGCGCACGGCCGTCACTGGCGATCGGGGTGATCGCCACCCTCTGCACGGTCTGCATCGGCGCGGTGATCGGCCTGCTCGCCGGGCACCTCGGCGGGCTGTCAGGACGGGCGCTGATGGCGGTGACCGACTGGTTCATCGCGCTCCCCCAGCTACCGCTGGCCATCGCCCTGGCCGCGGTGCTCGGCCAAGGCGACGCGTCGATCACCATCGCGATCGCGGTGACCTCGTGGACCACCACCGCGAGGATCGTCCGGGCGCAGACGCTGGCGGTCGAGGCGCGCCCGTTCGTGGAGCGGGCGCACGCCCTCGGCGCCGGGCACCGGCAGGTCGTACTGCGCCACGTGCTGCCGAACGTCGCGCCGCTCATCCTGGTGTCCAGCACGCTGACCGTGGCCAGCGCGATCTTGTCCGAGACCACGCTGGCGTTCCTCGGCCTCGGCAACCCCACCGATGTGTCCTGGGGGGCGATGCTCAACCAGGCGGTCGGGCAGGGCGCCGTGACCAGGGGCGCCTGGTGGTACCTGCTGCCGCCTGGTGTCGCTATCCTCCTGGTCGTGCTCGGCTTCACGCTGTGCGGCCGGGCGATCGAGGCCGTGCTCAACCCGCGGGCGGTGAGATGACGACGCTGCTTGACGTGCGGAACCTGTCGGTCAGCTACGGTACGACCCCGGCGGTGCGCGACGTGAGCTTCTCGCTGGCCGCCGGGCAGGTGATGGGTATCGCCGGCGAATCGGGTTCCGGCAAGACCACCACGGGCCTGGCGCTGCTCCGGCTGCTGCCGTCGACCGCCGCCGTCAGCGGCGAGGTGGTGTTCCGCGGTGAGCACCTGGAATCGGCGAGCTGGGGACGGTTGCGCGCGGTTCGCTGGGCAGGCGCGTCGATGGTGTTCCAGGGTGCGATGAGCGGGCTCAACCCGGTGCGCACCGTCGGGGCTCAGATCTGCGAGCCGATCATGCTGCACTCCAAGGCAGGCCGCCGCACCGCCATGACGCGGGCCGCGGAACTGCTGGACAGCGTGGGTGTCCCCGCCAGCAGGCGGGCCAGTTACCCGCACGAGCTGTCCGGCGGCCAGCGGCAGCGGGTCATGATCGCGATGGCGCTGGCCTGCGACCCGGACCTGGTGATCGCCGATGAGCCAACCACCGCCCTCGACGTCATCGTCCAGGCGCAGATCCTGAGCCTGCTCGCGGACCGGGTCCGCGAGGCACGGATCGGGATGATCATGATCAGCCACGATCTCGCCGTGCTCGGCGACTGCTGCGACCGGCTCGCGGTGATGTACGCCGGGCGGATGGTGGAGTCCGGGCCCGCGAGCGAGGTCATCACCGCCGCGCGACATCCCTATACCCGGCTGCTGTGCCGCGCGTTCCCGCGGCTTGGCGACCCGGCCTCGCGGCTGGCACCGGCCGGGTTGCCCGGCGAGCAACCGCCCGCTGACCTGGCCGGCTGTCCGTTCGCGCCGCGCTGCCCGGACGTGCTGCCGGAATGCCGCAGCGCCGAGGTGGCCCTGGTCCCGGTCGGCACCGGACGCGAGTCTGCCTGTATCCGGGACGCGGACCTTGCAGTTTCCGCAGAAGCCGTGAAACCCGCTCCCGCAGCCGCGGCCGCGACGTCATTCGCGCCGGTGCTGGCTGCGAGCGGGCTGCGGGTGACGTTCCCGTCGCGGTTCGGCGGCGGCGTGGCGCGCGCGGTCGACGACGTGAACCTCGAGGTGCGGCCAGGCGAGATCCTCGCGCTGATCGGTGAGTCCGGGTGCGGGAAGTCCACGCTGTGCCGTGCCCTGGTCGGCCTGGCCCGTCCCGCGGAAGGCGAGATCCGGTACGACGGCCAGCCGCTCAGGTACTCGCCGAAGGCGCTCAAGCGGCATCGGCGGGCGGTGCAGCTTGTGCTGCAGGACCCAGGCGGCTCGCTCAACCCGCGGCAGAACGTCTTCGACGCGGTCGCCGAGGGTCCCCGGCTGCACGGCATGCGGGACGGGCTCACCCACCGGGTGCACGACGCGCTCTCCCGCGCCGGGCTGCGCCCGCCCGCCGAGTTCTACGCGCGCTACCCGCACGAGCTGTCCGGCGGCCAGCAGCAGCGGGTGCTGATCGCCGGCGCGCTCGCCCTCGACCCCGCCGTGCTGGTGGCCGACGAGCCGGTGTCCTCGCTGGACGCCTCGGTGCGCGGCGAGATCCTCCGGCTGATACTCGACCTGCGCGCGCAGCTGTCACTCGCCGCCGTCATCGTCAGCCACGACCTGGGCCTGGCGTGGAACGTCGCCGACCGGGTGGCGGTAATGTACCTGGGCAGGATGGTCGAGTCGGGACCGGTCGCCGACGTGCTGCTCAACCCGAAACATCCGTACACCAAGGCCCTGGTCTCGGTGGCCGCCGACCCCGGCGCGCGGGCCCCGCTAGCCGGCGAGGCGCCGGATCCCGCCGCGATCCCGCGCGGCTGCCGGTTCCATCCTCGGTGCCCACGGTTCGCCGCCCTCGACAGCGGCGACACCCGGTGCTCCACCGAGGACGTACCGGTGCTGCTGGCCGAACCTGGGCACCTGGCCGCTTGCCATCTTGTGGAGGTCGCGTGAAGTCGCTGGCTCGCCCGCGGGCGCTGCGGCCAGGGGACCGGGTCGCGGTGCTGTGTGTCAGCGGCCCCGCCGAACCTGAGCCACTGGCCACCGGTCTTGACATGCTGCGGTTCG
Organism: Streptosporangiaceae bacterium; assembly: GCA_050012355.1. Lineage (GTDB taxonomy): Bacteria > Actinomycetota > Actinomycetes > Streptosporangiales > Streptosporangiaceae > JBEKHI01. Next base: position 16,501 of record JBEKHI010000048.1, read on the forward strand.
CCGGTCTGGACCCGGTGATCTATCCGTCGGCGAGCGAGCCCGGCAGCTTCCGTTCCTACCTGGCGGGCGCGGACAAGACGCGAGCGGACGACCTGGCGGCGGCGCTCACCGATCCCGGTATCGCCGGGGTGTTCTTCGCCAAGGGCGGCTACGGCGCGCAGCGCACGCTCGAGGTCCTGGACTGGGACGCGCTCGCCGACCCACGACCAAAGGTGCTGGCCGGGTTCTCCGACGTCACCGCGGTGCTCGAAGCGGTCGCGGTCCGGCTCGGATGGGCGTCGCTGTTCGCCCCGATGGTAGCGGCGCCGGGAAGCGAGGCGCACTACTCGTTCGGCTCGCTATTGCGCACTCTGCTGCGTCCCGCCGAGGCCACCGAGCTCCATTACCCGGACGCCGTCACGGTCACCGGCGGCCTGGCTCGCGGCGTCACCATGGGCGGCACGCTCACCCTGCTGGCATCATCGCTGCGCACGCCCACCTCGTGGCCCGCCCGCGGCGGGATCCTGCTGCTCGAAGATGTCGAGGAGGAGCCCTACAAACTAGACCGCATGCTCACCCAGCTGCGCCGGTCCGGTTACCTAGACGGCGTCGCCGGGATCATCACCGGTACCTTCACCGACTGCGGCCCGCGCGACGAAGTGCAGGCGGTCCTCACCGAACGGCTAGGCGACCTCGGCGTCCCGATGGTCGCCTGGGCCAACGTGGGCCACGGCGGCAAGTTCCAGACCTACCCGATCGGCCTCGCCGCCGAACTAGACGCCGACGAGGCCGTTCTCCGCTTGCTCGACCCGCCGCTCCGACCGCCCGCCTGACCCGTCAAGATCGCGCGCCGCTTAGGACGGCGACCAGGCGGCGTTCGCGCCGCTGAGCACCAGACACGCGAGTTCCCCAGGCACCTGGCCGTCCAGCCAGGCGGCGAACCCGGTCGCGGCGGCGGGCTCGACCGCGAGCCGGAACTCTTCCCACAGCCGGTCCCGTGCCTCGATGATCGAGGCGTCGTCGACCAGCGCCAGTCCTCCGCCCAGCTCGCGGTATGCCTCGACGGCTAGCTCGCCCACCCGGCTGGCGCCGAGCGACGACGCCGCCACCGTCGAGTAGTCGACCGGCGCGTCGACGGGCTTGCCCGCCTCCGCCGCCGCGTGCAGCGACGCGCACGCCTCGGGCTCCACGCCGATCACGTGACGTCCCGAACCGGCGGATACCCCCGCGAACAGCCCGCCGCCGCCGACCGGGACCGCCACCACATCGCAGTCCGGCAGATCCTGGGCGATCTCGAGCCCCAGCGTCGCCTGCCCCGCGACCACCGCCGGGTCGTCGTACGCGTGCACGTAGTAGGCACCCTCCGTAGCGGCGAACTCGCGTGCCGCCGCCTCGGCATCGGCGTATTTTTCCCCGGCCATAACGACGCGAGCTCCTGTCCCGGTGATCCGCCGAGCCTTGATCTCGGGAACCGACTCCGGGACGAACACCGTCGCGGGAATGTCCAGCCACGCGGCGGCCGACGCGACTCCGAACCCGTGATTACCGCCGGACGCGGTCACCACCCGCTCCGGACGGTAGGTCAGCAGCGCGTTCAGCGCACCGCGGATCTTGAACACGCCGCACACTTGCAGGTTCTCAAGCTTGAAGGTGACCGGTCGCCCGTCAACGGTGGCCCGCAGCACCGGCGTTCGCCGCAGATACGGCGCGATCCGCTCGGCGGCAGCCTGGACGTCTTCAGTGGAAGGTAGCGGCATGCCCCAATTATCGCAGGCCCATCCCGGTCCCCGCTCCCCTGTTCGCTGCCCGGATCGCCCCTACCTGAGCGGCGATGAGGACGGCGAGCAAGATGGGCATGATAATCAGCGCACCTCCCGCGCTCCCGTGATGCGGGTGCACGAGACCCGCGAAGATGCCGCAGAAGATGCCGTAGACGAGGGCGCCCCCCACCGGCCAGAGAACTAGCCCGGCGGTCTTCGACACGAAGTTGTTGTAACTCCCGACGCCGTAATGCACCGGGACCCGGGCGTCGGACGGAAGCGTCAGCCAGCCGCGGATCGACACGCCGATCATCACGAGTATGAGCAGCGCGCCGACTGAGAGCTCTGCGATCTCCATGGTCACGCCGCCCCAGTGCTGTTCTGGGGGAGGATGCGGACGCCCGCGACCTTCCCGTCCTTGTCATAACTGACCCTGCCATTCAGCTCCCCCGCCTCATAGCGCAGCGGGATATCGACGACGGTGATGTCGCCCCACTGACGGACGACCGGCTCGCCCATTCCCTCGTAGGCGCCGACCATCCCGGTGATCCGGGCGAGGGCGGCGGCCATGAGCTCGGCCGTTGCCTTGCTCGCCACTTCCTCGTTGAAATCCGCCGACATGGCGGTGTAGTCGCCCGCGAACCAGTCGATGATGACCTGGGTCGCGTGCTCGGCCGCCCCCGGCCGAGTGCTCGCGTTCATAGGTACTCCCGTTCTCGGGTCTATCGGGTTGCCGAACCGCTGGAACGCCGCCTGCCGCGTCACGCCGAGCACGTCCCCGATCTCCTGCCAGGTACGTCCCGCGGCGCGCGCTCGCTCGACGCTCGCACGCAACGTCGCGGCGGCCAGCCCGTTCAGGTCGGCCGCGAGGCGCACCAAGGTGAGGTCGGCCCCCACCCCATCACTCCCCTGCGCGGCGTCCGCGAGCAGCCGCGCGCCGTCGCGCACCTGGTCAGCCAGGCTCTCGACGTCCACGCGGTCCATGCTTGTAAAGCTATCCTTGACAAGAAGCCCTGTCAATGATCCCTTTACACCCTTCCGCACCCCACCGATGGCCCATCGCTGGGGTAATAGCGCTATCGATGACCCATCGCTGGGGTCAGGGGGCCGGGTTAGCCGGCGAAGCGGTAGGCGGGGCGGCCGGTGACTCCCGGATCGACGCAGAAGATGTCGCCGGCGTGCGGCTCGGCGAGCAGGTCGGCCTCGGTGAAGTCCTCCCGGCCGGTGGTGATGTAGAGCGTTCTGAGATCCGCACCGCCGAAGGCCATGCAGGTGACCTGCCGGACCGGGAGCCTGACCACCACGTCGACCGTGCCCGCTGGCGTGTAGCGGCGTACCTCGCCCGTTCCCCAGACGGCCAGCCAGAGGCAGCCCTCGGAGTCGAGCGTCAGTCCGTCGGGGACACAGCCCGGCTCGGTGACGGTTATCAGCCGCTGCCGCTCACCGAGCGCGCCGCTATCGGGATCGGTGCCGAACACGTCCACCCCGCCCGCCGTGCTGTCCGCGAAGTAGAACGACCGGCGGTCACCGGACCAGTCCAGCCCGTTGGATAGCCCGACATCGGTGACCATCGTGGTGACGGTGCCCGCGGGCGTGAGCCGGTACAGGCAGCCGCGCAGGCCGTCGTCGGTCCGATCGGGGCCGCCGGCCGTCCAGGGCATCGTGCCCGCGCAGAAGTTCCCCCACGGGTCCGGTTTGCCGTCGTTGAACCGGACCGTCTCGCGGTCGGTGCTGAACCCCGGCAGCCAGTTCAGTCGTTCACCATCGTGGATGGCGAACCCGTCCACCATCGCCAGCATCAGCCCGCCGCTGGTGGTCAGGCCCACGGCGCCGACCGGGTCGCCCACCGGGAAGCTGGTATGCGCACCGGTGGCCGGGTCGAACGCGTGCACCACGCCGGGCAGGATGTCCACCCATCTGAGCAGTCCGCGATCGGGGTCCCAGACAGGACCCTCGGCCAGCTCGCAGCCCGACGGCACGGCGAGGTCCGCGCTGAGCACCCGGGTCATCGGTCGATGTCCAGCATGACCTTGCCGCGGACGCCGTCCGGCGCGCGGAGCGCCCGGTAGGCCTCCTCGAACTGACTCAGCGGGAAGCGATGCGTGATCAGCGGGCGCAGATCGATCTGCCCCGAACCGAGCAGCGCGGCGACCTCCGCGAACGACGCCGACGTGTACCCGAAGCTCGCCGCGATCAGCAGGTCGTTGTTCACCACGTCGTCCACCGGGAACGCCGCGCGAGCCTCGGTGCCCGCGAGTCCGAGCAGCACCACCCGGCCGCCGCGGCGGGCGAGCCCGATCGCGCGCTCGACCGCGCTCGCGGACCCCGCCGCCTCGATGACGAGGTCAAACCTGGCCGGTACGAGCCCGGTCTCGAAGCTGGTCACGCCAAGCGCGGTCGCCAGCGGGGCCTGCGCCTCCCGCTGCCCGAACATCACGAGCGACGCGGGCGAGTACAGCCGGGTCAGGTGCGCCGCGATCAGCGCGACGGTGCCGTCCCCGACGACAGCCACGTCCTCCCCCGGGCGCGGATGCCCGCGCCCGATGCCACGCCAGGCCACCGCCGCGGGCTCCGCGAGCGCCGCGTCGAGCAGGCTCGCGTCCGGAGGAAGCGGATGCACGAGCCGCGCGGGCAGCAACACCTGGTCGGCGGCCGCTCCCGCCCGGGTGAACCCGAGTTCGTCATACGTCAGGCACAGGTTCGTGTCACCGCGCGCGCACAGGTCGCAAGCGCCGCACGGGACGATCCCCTCGGCGATGACCGGCGTCCCCGGCGCCAGCCCGGTCACGCCCGGTCCGGTCGCCTCGATGACCCCCGACCACTCGTGGCCGGGGACGAGGGGGTAGCGCGTGTAGGCGGGGTCGACCACCCCGTCGAGCAGTTCGAGGTCGGTGCCGCAGACTCCCACATGCACCGGCCGGGCGACCACCTCGCCGGGTCCGGGGACCAGTTCGGCGACGTCCTCCAGGCTGATTGAGCCAGGCGGACGGATGACAAGAGCCCGGTACTTATCCACGCTGCCGCTCCGCGAATTTCGGGCCGCCGAGCGCCGCCGTGATCTGGTCGGCGGCGTCACGGATCGCGACGCCCAGCTCGTCCACCTGCCAGGTCGGCCGGTTCAGCTTCAGCGCGGTGCCACTGATCGCCGCGACGCAGCCACCGGTCCTGTCGTATACCGCCGCTCCCACGCAGAACACTCCCTCCGAGTCCTCCTCATCATCGATCGTGTAGCCGCGCCCGGCGCTCAGTTCCAGGTCACGCGCGAGCGCGTCCGGATCGGTGATCGTGCGCGGCGTCCGTTCCGGCATCCCCGCCTCGATGGCCAGCTCCCTGGCCCGCTCGAGCGGCAGCGCGCTGAGCAGTGCCTTGCCGGCCGAGGTGCAGTGCGGGTACTCCCGCTGTCCCAGGTAGCTGGCGAACCGCACCGTACCCGGCGCGTCGACCCGGCCCGCCACGACGGCGTACGGGCCGTCGGGAACGACCAGGCGAGTCGTCAGGCCGGTGGAATCGGTGACTTGCCGCATGACGGGCAGCGCCAGGCCCAGCAGGGGCGAGGAGTCCGAGGCCGCGTCCCCGAGCTTGGCCAGCGTCATTCCGAGCCGGTACCGGCGGCTCAGCCGGCTGCCGGAATCGGCGACGTAGCCACGCGCGATCAGCGTGTGCAGCAAGGCGAACGCGCTGCTCTTGGAAACCGCCAGCCGGTCGGTCAGTTCGGTCAGCGTCATGCCGTCAGGCCCCGCCGCGGCGAGCAGTTCCAGCGCGTCGAGCGCGCGGTCGACACTGTTCAGCCGGTAGCGTACCGATTCACTTTCCTGACCTTTGTTCGGCATAACAAAATTTGATTCCCTTCCTTGACATGCACCATAACGCTGCCGTCTCATAGTTGTCACTCTTATTCGGGAGAAAGAGACATAATTTTGTATAGCCGAAAGGTCAGAACACGATGACGTGGGCCAGCGATCTGCTGCGCGGGCTGAGCGACGGCGGTCCGGGAACGGGTAGCTTCCCGGACGGCGCGGCGTTCCGCATCGAGATCCCCAGCGTTGAGGGACCGCGGGTGCTCGACGCGGTGCTGCGCGCCGCCGAGGCAGAGGGCATCACGGTCAACCGGGTGTCCCAGGGCAGCGGCGCAGTGCTGCTGCGGGCCAGCGAACTACGGGACATGGCCCAGGCCGGCCACGAGGCCGGCGTTGAGGTGTGCCTGTTCGTCGGGCCACGTGAGCGTTACGGGACGGGGGCGCACGCCAGATCGGAAGACGGGCGCGCGCACGGTGATCAGGTCCGCGGCCTGCGCCAGCTCGGCTACGCGCTCGAGGACGTGCTCCGGGCCACCGAAGAAGGCATCCGCAGCTTCCTCGTCGCCGACCTCGGCCTGCTCCGCGCGGTCACGCGGGCGCAGCGGCAGGGAGCGCTGCCCGGCGACATCGTGTGGAAGATCTCTGCCAGCATGTCCCCGACCAACCCCGTGACCCTCGCGCTCCTGGAGGAACTCGGCGGGTCGACCGTCAACGTCCCGTCCGATGTCACGCTGGCCGAGCTCGCCGAGATGCGTGCCGCGGTCAGCCTGCCGATCGACCTGTACGTGGAGTCCCCGGACGCGCTCGGCGGGGTCGTCCGCGGCCAGGAGCTAGGCGACCTGGTGCGCACCGGGGCGCCGCTATACGCCAAGTTCGGGCTGCGCAACGCCCAGCCGGTCTATCCGAGCGGTTACCACCTGGACGCGGTGGCCAGCGCCAACGCCACCGAGAAGGTGCACCGCGCGGCGGTGGCGCTGGAGTGGTTGCGGCGGCTATCGCCCGGTCTCGTCCAGTCCCAGCCGGGCGCCAAGGGACTGGGGGTCCCGGTCGCATGACAAGCCAAGTCGACCGGGTCCGGTCCTGGCTGGCGGCCAGCGGCCAGGACGGTGCGCTGTTCACCACCCAGCCGGCGGTGGCATGGGTGACCGATGGGCTCACCGACCAGGTCGTGCGCAACGAGGAACCAGCGCTGGTCTGGGCGCTGATAACCACCGACGACGCCATTCTCGTCACCACCAACATCGAAGAGCCCCGGCTACGGGCCGAGGAGAACCTGGCGGGATTCGAGCTGTACGTGACGCCCTGGTACAGCCCGGAAGGGCTGGCCGGAGCGGTGGCGAAGCGGGCCGCCGGGCTCAAGCTGGCCACCGACCCTGACGGGCTGCGGATGCCGCTGACCGCGGCTGAGCAGGAGCGGCTGGCAGTCCTCGGTGCCGACTCCGCGGCCGCGCTCGAGGGCGCGCTGCGCGGCTGGCACCCGGACGAGCGGGAGTGCGACCTCGCGGCGCGCATCGCCGCCGCGCTGGAAGAGCGGCTGATCTTTCCCTCCGTACTGCTCGTCGGCGGTGCCGCGCGCCGCCGCGCCTTCCGGCATCCGGTTCCCTCGGCCGCCCCCACCGGACGGGATGTGCTCGCGGTGATCGTCGGTGTCCGCGCCGGCCTGAACGTGGCTTGCTCCCGGACCGCCGCGGCCGGGCTTCCGGATCCGGATCTCGCCGCCAGGCACCTGCTGGTCTGCGAGGTGGAGTCCGCGATGATCGAGGCGACCTCGCCCGGCGCCAGCTGGGGAGACGCGGTAGCGGCCGGGCAGGCCGCCTATCGCCGCGCGGGGTTCCCGCAGGAGTGGCGCGAGCACGTCCAGGGTGGCCCGATCGGCTACCTGTCGCGGGAGTTCGACGTCGTGCCGGGCACCGCTCACGCCGCCCAGCCGATAGCCGAAGGCGACGCGTTCGCCTGGAATCCGACGATACGGGGCGCCAAGTCCGAGGACACCTTCGTGGCCGGTTCCGCCGGGGCCCGCCCGGTCACGAACACCGCCGATTGGCCAATGACAGCGGGGAAAAGACCTGCAATTTTGTCTATCTGATCAGGGAGGGTCCTACTAGATGAATACCGAGCTGAGGGCGAAATCCGTCGGGCTTCGCGGCGACTGGATCGCATCGATCACCAACGTGGCGCCGACCGCCGCCACCACGCTGACCATGGCCGCGCTGATCGGCGCCTCCGGGTTGGCCTCGCCACTGGCGCTGCTGATCGCCGGCGCGGCGATGCTGTGCTGCGCGGTGGCGTACCACCGGCTGAACGCCTGGCAGGCATCGGCTGACGCGCCGGTGCGCTGGGTGGCCCGCGGCCTGTCCCCCATCATCGGGTTCGCGGTAGGCATCCTCATCCTGATGACGGCGCTGACCTCCAACATCGGCAACATCACGCTGATCGGGTCCACCGTGCTTAGCCTGATCGCCCCGAGTCAGGCCTCCAACAAGCCGCTCACCTGGATAGTGGCGACGGTGGTCTGCCTGCTCGTGGTGGCTATCGCGGTGGTCGGCGTCAAGGTGACCATCCGGTTCGAGGGCTGGGTCGTGCTCTGTGAATACATTGTCATCGGGATACTCGCTGTCTGGGGGCTGACCAAGGAACTCAGCTCGCACACCGCGGGCATCACCCACCCGACGTGGTCCTGGTTCACCACGTCGCACTCGCCGGGCGGCTCGACCGGGCTGATCGCCGGGGTGGTCATCGCGACGTTCCTGCTCGGCGGCTGGGACTCCCCCATCTACCTCGGCGACGAACAGAAGCGCCAGCGCGACCCTGGCCGCTCGGTGCTCATCTCGATCACGTTCTGCACGCTCTGGGTCGTCTTCCTCTTCGTGTGCCTGCAGGGTCTCGCACCCTCGTCGGCGATCACCGCCAACGCCAGCAACGTGCTGCCGTACCTGGCCGGACGGCTCGGGCCGAAGGCGTTCAGCGATCTCGTCGCGCTAGCGGTCATCGCGTCGTTCGCCACCACGATCCAGTCGCAGATCGTGGACGGGAGCCGGATCATGTTCGGCCTGTCTCGCGACGGCACGGCGCCGAAGCGGCTAGCCAACGTGAACCGGCGGTTCGGTACCCCGGTGGCTGGCCTGATCGTGATGGGCGTGATCCCGGTGATCGCGCTGCTGCTGTACCTGGCGAGCAGCAGCCTGGAGAAGACCATCGTCTATATCGACTCCACCGGCGGTCTGCTGTTCGCCGGCTACTACGTGGTGATCTCGCTGTACAGCATCTGGTACTACAGGTCCGTGCTGTTCAAAGACATCCGCGAGTTCCTGCTGGGACTGCTGCTGCCGCTGATCGGGGCGGCGACACTGATCTACGTGATCGTCAAGTCGATGCCCGGGACCGCCACACCGGTGCGGATCCTGGCGCTAGTCCTGTTCCTGGTGGGCATCCCGCTGGCCTTTCTGTCCAAGGCGATAACCAAGGCGCCGTTCTTCCGGACCAGGCGGGAACGGTACTCAGAGCAATCGGAGCGTGCGGATGCCGTCGCGGCCTCTGCGGAGTGACGCGTGGCTGTCGGGCGACGATGAGGTCGCCCTCGAGCACCGCGCGGCGCTGCGCCCGGCCGGGCTGAAGCGCTCGGCCGGGCGTCGCCCGCTGATCGGCATCGCGTGCACCGCCAGTGACCTGAACCGCTGCGACCGCGGCCTGTCCGTCCTCGCCGACGCGGTCCGGCGCGGCGTGACGGCCGCGGGCGGACTGCCGCTGGACTTCCCGGTCATGTCGCTGTCCGAAGACCTGATGAAGCCGACCGCCATGCTCTACCGCAATCTGCTGGCGATCGAGGTCGAGGAGACGATCAGGTCGCAGCCGCTGGACGGTGTCGTGGCGCTCGGCAACTGTGACAAGACGGTTCCCGCGTACCTCATGGCGCTGGCGTCCGCTGACATCCCGGCGCTGATCGTGACCGGAGGATTCCGCACCCCCGTTATGTTCCGCGGATCTTCGGTGGGAAGCGGTACGGCGCTGTGGCGGTTCTACGACGAGCACCGGGCGGGGACACTGTCCGATCTCGGCTGGGCGGAGCTGGAAACCTGCCTGGGCCAGGGCCTCGGCGCCTGCAACACGATGGGCACCGCGTCCACGATGGCGATCATGGCCGAGACCCTGGGCATGACCGTGCCCGGATCCGCGGTCCTCGCCACCGGCGATCCGCTGCAGGCCACCCTGGCCGAGGAGGCCGGACGCCGGATCGTGTCCTTGGTGACGGCCGACGAGCGCCCGTCGCGCTTGCTGACGCCGGACGGGTTCGCCGCCGCCATGACGATACTGGCCGCCATTGGCGGCTCGACGAACGCCCTCATCCACCTGTGCGCGGTGGCTGGACGGCGCGGCATCACGCTCCCGCTGGAACAGTTCGCCTCGGTCAGCGCCACGGTGCCGGTGATCGCGGACATCGAGCCGATCGGCACCGGGCTGATGTCCGACCTCGCGGCGGCCGGCGGAGTGCCCGCCGTGCGCGCCGCGCTCGCCGGTGAGGACCAGCCGTGGCCGATCCGATCGCTCGCTGATCCTGTCTCCGCGCTGCCCGCGTTCATGGCCGTCCGGGGCCGCCTGGCACCAGGCGGCGCGGTGATCAAGGCGGCCGCCGCGTCACCTCGCCTGCTGCGCCACAGCGGTCCGGCGGTGGTGTTCCACTCTTACCAGGAGATGCGGAGCCGGATCGACGACCCGGAACTGGCGGTCACGCCGGACTCGGTGCTGGTGCTGGCCGGTTGCGGCCCGGTCGGCGCCGGCATGCCGGAGTGGGGGAACATCCCGATCCCGGCGAAGCTGCTGGCCGAGGGCGTCACCGACATGCTGCGGATCACCGACTGCCGGATGAGCGGCACCGCCTTCGGCACCGTCGTACTCCATGTCGCGCCGGAAAGCGCCGTCGGCGGTCCGCTGTCCCTGCTCCGCGACGGCGACATCATCTCGCTGGACGCGTACGCGGGAACGCTCGACGCCGAGGCCGACTTGTCAGGCCGCGAGCCGCTGCTGCCGGAGCCGTCTGACCTGCGCGGCTGGCCCGTCCTGCACCGGCTGCACGTCACCCAGGCGCCGGAAGGATGCGACTACGACTTCCTCCAGGCCAAGACCCCCGGCAAGCTCCCGTTCGTCGAACCCGTCATCGGCCGGTCCTGAGATCACTCGGAACGGTAGTCACGACGGCCGGAAGCCTGGTCGTACCAGACGCGGGTACGACGTCCGCTCTCCGGGTCGATGAACACCTCGTCGGTCGGCCGGAACGGATCGTCCTCGCCGGGCGCCCGCTTGCGCGGACCGCGGTACCGGTCCCAGCCAAACAGCGCGGCGACGATCCCCACGACCACCACCACGATGATCACGATCGTAACCATGACCAGCTCCTCATTCGCCCGCGGGAGCGGGATGGCGGTCGATGACCTGGGCGGTGCCGTAGGCCACGATCTCGCTCACGCCCCGTCCGAGCTCGGTGGAGTCAAAGCGCATCATCGTCACCGCGTTCGCCTCCATAGCGGCGGCGTTCCGCACCATGCGGTCGATGGCCTGACGCCGGGAGTCCTCGCTGAGGGTGACGTAAGACTTGATCTCGCCACCGACGAGGCCCTTGAGGAAGGCGGTGATGTTGCCACCGAGGCTGCGCGACCGTACCGTGAGCCCAAACACCTGGCCGACCGTCCGCACCACCTTGGCGTCCCGGATGTTCTCCGTGGTCGTGATGATTATCGCGTCGTTGCCGTATGAGGTCTGCATCTGCTCTCTCCTCTGACGCATTGGCGCCCGCCCCTGTAGGACGCCACTAAAAAAGTGATATCACTTTTTTAGCCGCCCGGCAACGGCTCTCCCCCGCGCCATCGATGACCCATCGGTGGGGCTATAGCGCCCGCGATGGGACATCCATGGGGTCGAGACGCGGGGGCGCCGGGGTCCGGCCCGGGTCAGTTGGAGAGGAAGTGCGAGAGGAGCGCGGCGGTGACGGGACCTGGGGTCTCGTAGACGGCTAGGTGCGAGGTGCCGCGGATCACCGTGAACTTGGCGCCGGGGATGGCGCGGGCGGTGCGGGCGCCGTGCGATGGCGGGGCGGCCGGGTCCTCGGCGCCGGAGACGACCAGCGTCGGTGCCCGCACCGAGCCCAGCACGGGCAGCAGGTCCATGGCGGCGATCGCGTCGCCGCAGCCCGCGTACCCTTCCGGGTCGCAGGATTTCAGCATGTCGAGCACCGCCGCCACCCGATCGGGCGAACGCGCCACGAAGCCGGGGGTGAACCAGCGCGGCACGACCATCTCGGCGATGGCGGCCATCCCGGAAGCGCGCACCAGCGCGGATCGGTCCCGCCAGGCCTGCGCCGATGGAACCGGCTCGATCGCCGTGCAGACGACCGCGAGCGAGTTGATCCGGTCGGGTGCGTGCGCCGCGAGCCACAGCCCGGTCATCCCGCCGATCGACACCCCGGCGAACCCGGCCTGGCCGACGCCCGCCTCGTTGAGCAGGCCGAGCACCTCGGTGCCGAGCTGGGCGAGCGTGTAGGACCCGCGCCGCGCGGCCCGGCCGCCATGCCCTGGCAGGTCGAACCGCAGCAGCCGGAACCGCTCCCGCAACGCGGGCACGACACCATCCCAGATGGCGGACGTGGTTCCCAACGGGTTCGCTAGCACGAGGACCGGTGCGTCCGCTGGGCCCTCCAGGGAAGCCTCAGACATCGAAGAAGACGGTCTCCTGATCGCCCTGCAGGTGGATGTCCCAGCGCAACTGCCCGTCCTCCACCGTCTTGGCGATCAGGGTGGCACGGCGGTCGGCGGGCACCGAGGCCAGCACTGGGTCGGCGGCGTTGGCCGCTTTCTCGTCGGGGAAGTACAGCCGGGTCACGCAGCGGTCCAGCATGCCGCGGGCGAACACCGACACGTCCAGGTGCGGCGCCTCAGTCCCCCCATCCGGGGCTGGCAGCGGGCCCGGCTTAAGGGTAACGATCTTGAACGAGCCGTCGGGCGCGGTCTCGCAGCGGCCGAAGGCGCGGAACTCGTGATACCCGTTGGGCACCGGACCGCGTGGATCGTCCGGGTGCGCGAACCGGCCGTCCGGGTCGGCCTGCCAGGTCTCCACCAGCCCGTCGGGGATGACGTTGCCGGCGCCGTCGTACATCCGGCCGAAGATCGTGATCGCGCCCGGCTCGTCCGGCGACACCACGTAGGGGCCATCCGGCCACGGCAGCCGCATGGCGAAATAGGGACCGACCGTCTGCGACGGCGTGACGTAAGAGCTCACTCGTGCGGCTCCTCGAAGAGGGTGGCGTCCCGGCCGCGCAGCACGATGTCCCACTTATAGGCGAGCGCCCACTCCGGCTGGGTGTCGTCGATGGAGAACCGCGCGACCATCAGCTCGCGGGCCTTCTCGTCGGGCACCGAGTTGTAGATCGGGTCCAGCGGCAGCAGCGGATCACCCTGGAAGTACATCTGAGTGACCAGCCGCTGGGTGAACGCCCGGCCGAACAGCGAGAAGTGGATGTGCGCTGGCCGCCAGGCGTTGTAGTGGTTGCCCCATGGGTAGGCCCCCGGCTGGATCGTGACGAACCGGTACCGCCCCGCCGAGTCGGTGATGCACCGGCCGATGCCATCGAAGTTCGGGTCGAGCGGCGCGGGGTGATGCTCGCGAGAGTGCCGGTAGCGGCCCGCCGCGTTCGTCTGCCAGATCTCGAGCAAGGTGTCCGGGACCGGACGGCCACCGGAGTCGAGCACCCGGCCGCTGACGATGATCCGCTGGCCGATCGGCTCGCCGTCGTGCTGGGTGGTAAGGTCCGAGTCGTTCGGGGTGATCAGGTCGGCCCCCAGCAGCGGGCCGGTTACCTCGGTGAGCCGCTGCGGCAGCAGTATCAGCGGCTGCTTCGGGTGTCTGAGCCCGGTGGACCGGTACCCGGAGAAGTCCAGCGGCGGATGGTTGCCTTCGGGCGGCTTGGCATAAGAAGGCAGTACTGTGGTCGGCAGGACAAGTCCGGACCTAGAGGTCACGTCCGTGGTCATGGGGTCCCTCCCTGAAAGCGGCGGAGCGCGTCAAGCTCCACAGCGGTCGGCGGGGCGATGATCTCCGGGTCGTCGGCGATCCTCAGGTCCCAGCCGGTCTTTCCCCGCGCAATCTCGGGTGTCACGCCTGGATACAGGCCTGTCAATATGAACTCTAGCGACCGGGGGTCTGGTTCTAGCACCCCGAGGTCGGTGATGATCCGCTTCGGCCCCGCGCCAGTCAGCCCGAGTCGCTCCCGGTCGCCCGGGCCGCCACCGTAGCCGACCGAGGTGACGAAGTCGACCTTGTCCACGAAGGCCCGCGTGTTCTGCCGGACGATGACGATAACCTCCCGGCAGGACGCGGCAATTTCGGGCGCGCCGCCGGCCCCGGGGAGGCGGACTTTGGGACTACGGTAGTCCTCACCCACCACCGTTGTATTGATATTTCCGAATTTGTCGATCTGCGCGGCCCCCAGGAAGCCGGCGTC
>JBEKHI010000049.1:0-29980 GCA_050012355.1 Streptosporangiaceae bacterium
TGGACAGCGACGCGAGTCCGACGAGCTTGGAGAGGAACCGGTCGGCTTGCTCGGGGAAGGGATGCCAGGGCAGGTCAGGCTCATTGATCCGCAGAGACAGCATGCCGATGACGGCCGTCCGGAGATCGAGTGCGACGGTGGCGGCGTCCCCTGGCGAGGCAACCCCAGCGTCCAGGCAGCGCTGCACCGCAGCCGCAGTGCGGGTGAACAGGACCTCTTTGAAAGGCATGCCGACCTTGCTCTCATGCATCACCTTGTAGAGGCCGGGATACTCCTGCACCCAGGCCGCCTGCGCTGTCGTCCATCGCCCGGTCATTTTAGCTTCGCGTACTTGTGCCGCGGCTGTCTCTAGCGATACGTTCGTTCATGCAAGGACGGTTGTCCATATAACTCAGGGGATCACAATGCCGCTAACGCTTCAAGAGGCTCAGACAGTCATCACCGGCGCACACGAGCGCGCCGCCAAGATAGGCGCGCTGGTCACGGTCGCGGTCGTCGACGAAGGCGGACACCTGCAGTCCCTCGGCCGCATGAACGGCGCAGCGCCGCTCTCAGCCCAGATCGCCGAGACCAAAGCGGCCAGCGTCGCCCTCTTCCGCCGCGACGGCGCCGCCCTGCGCCAGATGCAGGAGACCTCGCCTGGCTTCTTCGCCCAGCTGGATCGAGCCGTGCGGGTGCCCATCCTGGCGGGCGCCGGCGCGGCCCTCATCCGGCGGGGGGACACCATCCTCGGTGCGCTGGCGGTAAGCGGCGGAATGACGCCTGGGCAAGACGACGAATGCGCAGAAGCCGCGCTTACTGTTCTCGCTCCCTAGTGTGGACTCCGGGCCTTGTGATGGTGCGCTCCAGGTAGGTCATCGGGATGGGCGACTCATTCTTGAAGGGCTCGGTTTCGGTGTAGCCGAGGCGGCGGTAGAAGCTGATGACGGCTGTGCGGGCGGGCACGACATCCAGGATCAGCCTGGTTATGCCGTGCCGGGCGGCGTGCTGGTGGGCGTGGCTCATCAGGATGCGGGCAATCCCGTTACCACGGTGGGCCGGGCGGACGTAGAGCCGCCTGACCTCGGCCGTGTCTCCCGCGGGCGGTAGACGTCGTGCAGGCTGTCGCATTCACGCTGGAGCACAGCCGGAAGCTCGCCGCTGTCAGCTGGCACCGGCCGTCCGGTCTCGGCCTGGGTGGCTGCCATGTACTCGAAGACCAAGGCGGCGGCGTCGCTGCCGCGGCCGGCCGGGAACGCGCTCACCACGGCGACAGCGGTCATGCCGGTTCCTCGCTTCTCGGTGCAGGTCGTGGTGCTAACGGTTCAAGTGTTGCTGGCGCTCGTACCCCGTTGCTGGTGGGTGCTGCATTACCCAGGTTCTGACCGGAAAGTCCCTCCCCCGGCCGGTGCGCGGCAGCGGACCGATTCTGGGCGGTGCGACGCTGACCAGAAAAGAGCGCGGGCAGCGCCGCACCGCCCAGCAACGGCACACCCAGGCCGACGGCTTTACCACGCCCATGAGCACCACCAGTACCACCAGCAGCACCCGACCTAGGGCCGCCGGGCGCGGCAGCCAGCCCAGCCGCCTACGGCCCGCAGCCACCCGACTTTCACGCCACCGCGACCCCCCCCGGGACGAGGCAGGCTTTTCTTGGTAGTGCAGCACCCACCAGCAAAGCTCCGCTGCCGCGCACCGGCTGAGGGAGGGACTTTCCGCTCAGAGGGCTGGTTGATGCGGCGCTAACCAGCAATCAGGGCCGTTACGCGCCGGTGAACTTGGGCGGGCGCTTCTCGGTGAAGGAGGCCAGGCCTTCGGCGAAATCGCCGGAAACGGCCATCTCACGCTGGATGCCGGCCTCGAACTCGAGCTGATCCGCCATAGCGGAATACAGCCAGCGGTTGAGCTGGCGCTTCGTCCCGGCATAGGACCTGGTCGGACCGGCGGCTAGCCGAGCCACCAGCGCGCGGGATTCGTCGGCGAAGACCTCGTCGGAGTACACCCGGTTGATCAGGCCCCATTCGACGGCTTGCTCGGCAGCAACCGGCTCGCCAAGGAGCGCCATCTCCGCCGCCCGGGTGAACCCGACCCGCGACGGCACGAACAGGCTCGACCCGCCGTCGGGCACCAGCCCGATGTTGACGAAGGCGAGCGAGAAATACGACGACTCGGTCGCGACCACGAGATCACAGGCGAGCGCGAGAGATACCCCGATTCCCGCACACGGACCGTTGATGGCGGCGACAACCGGCTTGGGCATCTCCCGGATCCCGGAGATGATCGGGTGATACCGCTGGGTCAGTATCTTGTACGGATCGAAGTTCCCGGACTTGAAAAGCTCGATGCCTTCCTTGAGATCGGCACCAGACGAGAACGCGCGGCCCGCGCCAGTGATCAGCACCGCTCGGACAGCCGGATCCTCCGCGACAGCCTGGACGGCCGTCAGAAGCTCGGCGGACAGCTGATCGCTCCAGGCGTTCATCCGTTCCGGGCGGTTCAGCTCGATAGTGGCAGCGTCGTCGTGCCGGACCAGGTTGACCGCGTTGTCGCTCATGACCGTATGGTAATTGGCTCGACAGAATGTCAGTACCCCCTACCCCACCGGCTCAGACGCCGCCACCGCGGGCAGCAACCTGGTGGCGGCGGTGCCTAGGCCGGTCGGTTGCAGGGTGAACCCGTAGTGGGTCCGGCGCAGTTCGGCGTCGGTGTACCGGGGCGTACGCCGGTGCCACTCCAGGACCCCTGCCATCCAGTCCTTGAGCAGGTTCGCCTGGCGGGTCAGCTCCTCACGTGCCTCAGCGGACAGGTCATACTCCTTGAATAGCTTCGGCAGCCCGGTCTCCACGAGCATCTCGAACTGTTCCATGCGTTCGCGCATCAGCCGCGCCACGATGTCCGCCGCTGTCCACCGGTCCACGTCGAGGAACCGCTGCATGACGAGCACCATGTTGTGCAGCTCACCCTCGAACTGGATCTCCTTCTGATAGGAGTGCAGGTCGTTGGTGAAGCAGGCGTAATCCTGCGCGGCGGTCACCATCTCCCGGACCACCCGGGACTGGTAGATCTCGTCCGGGACCGGGTCGTCGGCGGCTAGCCGGCCGGCCAGGATCGTCAGGTCCGAGCCGAACGTATCGCGCCGCATCTCGACGTAATCGATCGGATCCGGGATCCTGTTCACCGCCCGGTTGCCGAGTTCCCACAGCCAGCTTTCCGTCATGTCGAGCACCGCCGCCCGCATCCTCTGCCGCGCACTGGCCGACAGCGATGACGAGGTCCGCCGCCACACGTCGGCGAGCCCGCGCTCGAGCGCGTTCACCGGCTCGGGCGGCTGCTCCGACAGCAGCATCCGCAGTCGCTCATGCTGTGTCCTGGCACGAAACAGGTCGAGCCGGGGATACAAGTCATCGGCGTACGTGCCCCACGCCAGCCAGTCCGACGTCAGGTCGACGGCCTCCTCGGTGCCACCTGCGTCAATCATCGCGGCGCAGTGTGCGAAGTCGAAACCGCGAAACCGCCGTTCGTCCCAGATTCCCTCATCCAGCATTCCGGCCGACCGCGCCCACCCGAGCACGTGCTCCCGCGCACCCGGCAGGTACGGGCTGGTGCGGAACTCAAACGGCATGTAGAGCGGCGGCACGACCAGGTGACCGACCGGCTCGAACGGTACGTACGTGAACTGCCGGGCCCGCCGCGCGAGACCGGTGCTCGTCTGCTGTCCGGCCGCCGCGGAGTTCATGTACCGGCTGGACCGCACGTGCCATTCGTGCCCGCCGGACTGCCAGTCCTGCAGGCCCTTCAGGTAAGCCGCCACCGCCGCGGCTTCCTCGCCGTTCGCCGCCCGGTCGGCCAGGAACGCCGGAACCTCGGCGAGCGCGGTGTGCTCGAACTGCTGCACCCGGGAGGTCAGCAGGTCGTTGACCAGCTCGGCCGCGTCCTGGGTGGGGATGTCGAGGAACCGCTCGAACACCAGAACCGCGTTAGAGTTCTCCCCTTCCTGCTGCACCTCCCGCTGGTAGGAGAACAGGTCATTGCGCAGGTGCACCGCGTCCGAGAACGTATCCGTCAGCACCCGGAGCGGCCGCTCGCCCGCGAAACGCGCCGGTATCTCCGCCCCGGCCGCGAACTCGATCAGGCCGGCTGACCACGGCGCCCCGCCGACCCGGCGGCGCATCTGCAGGTACTCGATGGGGTTGGCGATCCGCTTGGCGTCGATGTTCTCCAGTTCCCACATCGACTCGACCATCAGGTTGTGCGTATTAGTACGAAACCGTTCGCGCCACGCCTCCGACATGGCGGGCACCGTCCGCGCCCACAGGTCAGCGAGCCCGGCTTCGGCCGGATTCGATACCTCTGGGGGGTCGTCGCCCATGAACAGCTCGAGCCGGTCGAGGTACGCCTGCGCGCCGACCTGGTCGTGGCTGTACTTGAACTTCTCCACGAAGTGGTCGTCGAAGAAGAACACCCACACGTACCAGTCGGTGACCAGGTCAAGCGTCTGCGCGTCGCAGTCGGGGTGCGTGTACGCGCACAACAGCGGGTAGTCCATGGCCGTCAGGGCGGCCTCGTCCCAGATGTTCGGGTCGTCGAGTATGCCTACCTCGCGCGCCCACTCCAGGCTGTGCGTCCGGGTGTTTTCCAGGTTGGGGTTCAGCCGTGCTGGATACGCCAGGTAGAACTCTGGCAATACGAACGCGTCCGCCACCGTCTCGCGCCTCCCTCGTTCGACTCCGTTCGGTAATCAGATTCGCACTCATCGTTATATAGCGCAAGACCTGGCAGACTGGATGAGTGACAAGCGCCGAACTACGCCGGAATGCCCGCCGTCACGGCATTGCGACGTCGTGGACCGTGGGAGGCCGCACTCACCACGTGCGGGACGCGACGCTAGCCGCCGTCCTTGACGCCCTCGGCCCGCCGCCCGCCGAAACGCCCCAGCACCCCCAGCTCACAGCCGTCGCTCCGCTGCCACAAAACCGCGCATGGGGCTTCGCCGTCCAGTTGTACTCGCTGCGGTCCCGGGACTCCTGGGGTCACGGCGACCTGCGAGACCTGGCCGACTTCGCTACCTGGGCGGCGCGCGATCTCGGCGCGTCCTTCGTGCTGGTCAACCCGCTACACGCCGCCGAGCCGGTGCCGCCGATCACCGCCTCGCCGTACACGCCGATGAGCCGTCGCTTCCTCAGCCCGCTCTATCTCCGCGTCGAGGACATTCCAGAATTTTCAGAACGGCGGGTGGACGCTCCCAAGGACCTCCGATCAGCCAGCGCGACGTCCGCGCTCATCGACCGGGACGCGGTCTGGACCGCCAAGAGGAAAGCGCTGGAGCAGATCTTCACCGTCCCGCTGATCCCGGCCCGGCAACGATCGCTGGACGCGTACCGGGTCCGTGAGGGCCAGGCGCTGACCGGGTGGGCGACGTGGTGCGCGATCGCCGAGACGCACGGTCACGACTATCGTGCCTGGCCGGTTCGGTTGCGCGATCCGTCGTCGGCCGAGGTCGCGGAGTTCCGCGACGCGCATTCCCAGCTGGTCGCGTTCCACGAGTGGCTGCAGTGGCAGGTCGCGGAGCAGGCGGCGGATGCGCAGCGCGCGGCGCTGGACGCCGGAATGAGCATCGGGATCGTACACGACCTCGCGGTCGGCACCTTCCCTGGTGGTTTCGACGCCTGGGCGGACCAGGAAGTACTCGTCGGCGGGCTGACGGTCGGAGCACCGCCGGACGGGTTCAACGAACTCGGGCAGAACTGGGCGCTGCCGCCCTGGCATCCGGGAGTCCTGGCCGCGCAGGGGTACCAGCCGCTGGCCGACCTGTTCGACGCGGTGTGCCGGGACGCGGGCGCGCTGCGCGTCGACCACATCATGGGCCTGTCCCGGCTGTGGGTGATCCCGGAGGGCCTGACGCCGGACAAGGGCACCTACCTGCGCTACGACCAGTCCGCCACCGCGGGTGTCCTCGCGGATTCGGCGGCGCGGGCGGGCGCGCTGGCCATCGGCGAGGATCTCGGCACGGTCGAGCGCGGGCTGCGGAATTTCCTCAGCCAGCGGAACATCCTCGGCACCTCGATGCTGTGGTTCGAGCAGTCGCGGGACGGGACGCCACTGCCGCCGCGAAAGTGGCGACGGGACAGCCTGGCCACCGTGTCCACCCACGACCTGCCGCCGGCCGCCGCCTTCCTGACCGGCGATTATGTCACGCAGCGCGCCAAGCTCGGGCTGCTCACCCGATCCGAGGATGACGAACGGGCCGACGCGAAACGGTCACTCGACTCCTGGCTGGACGCGCTAGCCCGCGGAGGCTTGCTGCCGCGCGGTCAGACCCCCGACGCCACCGACTTCACCGCCGCGCTGTACGCATATATCGCGGAATCTCCGGCGTTGCTGGTCTGCGTCTCGCTGGCCGATGCGGTAGGCGAACGGCAGCCGCAGAACATTCCCGGCACTACGGACGAATACCCTAACTGGCGAGTCCCGTTGTCCGACGGCACCGGCCAACCAGTCCTTGTCGAGGACCTTCCCGGGAACGCCGCCGTGCGTACGGTCGCCCGCCAGGTGGACGGGGTTGGCGAGCGACGGAACCGGCGGGCATGAAACGATCTGGGTTGGGCAGACAGAAGCGATCGAGGGGAGAAATCCGATGGCAGCGGTTCCGCTGCGGGAACGCAAGGCCTGGCAAGCACTAGAGCGGCACCACACGGAGATCGGCGGCCGCCACCTGCGGGAATTCTTCGCCGAGGACCCGGGACGTGGTGAACGGCTGACCGCGGAGGCCGCGGGGCTCTACCTGGATTACTCGAAAAACCGGGTGACCGACGAGACCCTCCGGCTGCTCGTCGAACTGGCCAAGGAGTCCCGCGTCGAGGAACGACGCGACGCCATGTTCCGCGGCGAGCACATCAACGTGTCGGAAAACCGCGCCGTGCTCCACGTGGCGCTGCGCATGCCGGAGTCTGAGAAACTTGTCGTCGACGGCCAGGACGTCGTGGGCGATGTGCACACCGTGCTGAGGAAGATGGCCGACTTCACTGAGCGACTTCGTTCTGGTGAATTCAAAGGTTACAGCGGCCGGACGATACGGAACGTTGTGAACATCGGGATCGGGGGCAGCGACCTTGGTCCTGTAATGGCGTATGAGGCGCTGAAGCATTACACGAGGCGGGACATGGCGTTCCGGTTCGTCTCCAATGTGGACTCCACCGACCTGGTGGAGGCGACCAGGGATCTGGACGCCGCCGAGACGCTGTTCATCATCTCGTCTAAGACTTTCGGGACGCTGGAGACGCTGGCCAACGCGCGATCGGCGCGGGACTGGATCGTGACCAACCTCGGTTCGCAGGACGCGGTCGCGAACCATTTCGTGGCGGTTTCCACCAATGCCGAGCGGGTGTCGGAATTCGGTATCGACACGGCCAACATGTTCGGCTTCTGGGATTGGGTCGGCGGTCGCTACTCGATGGACTCCGCGATCGGGCTGTCCACCATGATCGCACTCGGCCCGGACGGGTTCTACGAGCTACTGGCCGGGTTCCGCGCGATCGACGAGCATTTCCAGTCGGCGCCGCTTGAGTCCAACCTCCCGGTGCTGCTGGGTCTGCTCGCGGTGTGGTACCGCGATTTCTTCGGGGCCCAGACCGTCGGCGTCATGCCCTACGAGCAGTACCTGAAGCGCTTTCCCGCCTACCTGCAGCAGCTCACGATGGAGTCCAACGGCAAGCACGTGACGCTTACCGGCGAGCGCGTGGACTACGACACTGGCGCGGTGTACTGGGGCGAACCGGGAACTAACGGGCAGCACAGCTTCTATCAGCTCATTCACCAAGGAACTTCACTGATCCCGGTCGATCTGATCGGGTTCGGCAAGTCACTGAACCCGCTCGGCGACCACCACGACGACCTGATGAGCAACGTGTTCGCACAGGCACAGGCACTGGCCTTCGGGAAGACCCTTGACGAGATCCTCGCCGAGGGAACCCCCGCGAACGTCGCGCCGCACAAGGTCATGGAGGGCAACCGGCCGACCAACGTGCTGCTCACGGAGATTCTCACGCCGCGGGTGCTCGGTTCGCTGGTGGCGCTGTATGAGCACTCGGTGTTCGTTCAGGGCACGATCTGGGGTATTGACTCCTTCGACCAGTGGGGCGTCGAGCTCGGCAAGATCCTCGCACAGCAGATCATCCCCGAGCTCACCGCGACCTCTGAGCCGGCGTTGGATCATGATTCGTCCACGAATACGCTGATACGCCGGTACCGGTCCTTGAAGGGGGCATGAAATGGCAACTGACAAGCCTATGCAACTGGGCATGATCGGTCTTGGCCGGATGGGTGCGAACCTGGTCCGGCGGCTGATGCGCGATGGTCATCATTGCGTCGCCTATGACGTGAACGCGGACGCGGTGAAGGCGCTGGAATCCGAAGGCGCGGTGGGTGCCTCCTCACTCGCCGATTTCGTATCCAAGCTGGAGAAGCCGCGCAACGTCTGGCTCATGCTCCCGGCCGGAATCGTGGCGTCCACGCTGGACGAGATCGTGCCGCTACTGGACGCTGACGACACGGTCATTGACGGCGGCAACACCTACTACCGTGACGACATCGACCGGGCCAAGGCGGTCGCGGCCCACGGACTGCACTACGTCGACGTGGGCACCAGCGGCGGCGTCTGGGGCCTGGAACGCGGCTACTCCCTGATGATCGGCGGCGACGACGCGGCCGTCGCCCGGCTGGACCCGATCTTCAAGACGATCGCGCCCGGTGAGTCGTCTGCTCCGGTGACGCCAGGGCGTAAGCCCGGTGGAACCGCCCAGCAGGGATACCTGCACTGCGGCCCGGCGGGCGCCGGGCACTTCGTCAAGATGGTGCACAACGGCGTCGAGTACGGCATGATGGCGTCGATCGCCGAGGGCCTGTCGATCATCAAGCACGCGGACATCGGCCTGCACCAGCAGGAGATCGACGCGGAGACCACGCCGCTGCGGACGCCGGAGGCGTACCAGTACGAGATCAACGTCTCCGACGTCGCCGAGGTGTGGCGCCGCGGCTCGGTGGTCAGCTCCTGGCTGGTCGACCTGATCGCCGCCGCGCTGGTGAAAGACCCCCAGCTGTCGGACTTCTCGGGACATGTCTCCGACTCCGGCGAGGGCCGCTGGACGGTACTCGCGGCGATCGACGAGGGCGTGCCCGCCTCGGTCATCTCGGCCTCGCTGTACGAGCGGTTCGAGTCCCGCGACAACGGCCAGTTCACCGCCAAGGTGCTGTCCGCGATGCGGTCCGAGTTCGGCGGCCACGCGGAGAAGAAATCGTGAATACTCGGCCCGAAAACCACGTCATCGTCCTGTTCGGCGCGACCGGTGACCTGGCGAAACGGAAGCTGCTGCCCGGGCTGTACCACCTCGCGGTCGCCGGACTGCTCCCCGAGCAGTACCGGGTCATCGGGTCCGCGCCCGCCAAGTTCGCGCTGTTGGAGGAGGATTTCCGGCAGTACGCGAAGGACGCGGTGGCCGAGTTCGGCAACACTAAGCCGACCGGCCCGGCCTGGGACGCCTTCGCCGCGAACCTGTCCTTCGGCGTGGCCGACCCGGGCGCCAGCCAGCCACTGCAGGCCGCGGTGAAGGCCGCCGAGGAAGCCATCGGGGGGTCGCCGCGGCGGCTGTTCCACCTGGCCGTCCCGCCGGTCGCGTTCGGCTCGGTTGTCGGCGAACTCGGTGCGTCGGGGCTCGCGTCGCCAGAGTCACGGGTCATCATCGAGAAGCCGTTCGGTACCGACCTGGCTTCGGCCCGCGCGCTGAACGACCTGGTGCACAAGGTCTTCACCGAGGACCAGATATTCCGGATCGACCACTTCCTCGGCAAGGAGTCGGTCGACAACATCCTGGCGTTCCGTTTTGCCAACGGGTTGTTCGAGCCGATCTGGAACAATTACCACCTGCGTTATGTCCAAATAGACGTCCCTGAGACCCTGTCGATCGAGGGGCGCGCGGCGTTCTACGACGCGACCGGCGCCTACCGGGACATGGTGGTCACCCACCTGCTCCAGGTGCTCGGCTTCGTGGCGATGGAACCGCCGACGTCGCTGTCCGCCAAGCCGCTGCGCGAGGAGAAGTCGAAGGTCTACGACTCGCTGCAGCCGCTGGACGTCCGGCACGTCGTGCGCGGGCAGTACGCGGGATACTGCGCGGAACCGGGCGTCGCACCGGACTCCGACACCGAGACGATGGTCGCGGTGCGGGCCGAGATAGACAACTGGCGGTGGAAAGGCGTCCCGTTCTTCCTGCGGTCGGGCAAGTCCCTGGCGGCTAGCCGCCAGGTCATCACGCTCGGCTTCCGAGAGCCGGCGCTGCGGATGTTCCACGTGCACCGGGGCCACCTGCCCGCGAGCACGGACAACGAACTCGTCATCGACTTCGCCGACCCGGGGTCAATCAGCATCGACTTCCTCGCCAAGGAGCCGGGGCCGGAGATAACCCTGGGGAGGACGTCGATGAACTTCAGCTACGAGAACTCCTTCGTCCAGGCGAACGCGCTGGAAGGCTACGAGCGGCTGATCCTGCAAGCGATGCTCGGCGACCAGTCGCTGTTCACCAGCGCCGACGGGATTGAGCGGCTCTGGGAGATCTCCGAGCCGCTGCTGCAATCACCACCGCCGGTCAAGCCTTACGCGAAGGGAACCTGGGGACCGCCGGAGGTGGACACCCTGATCAGCCCGTTCCACTGGCACCTGTCTGAGCACTCGTAGCTGGTGGGCCCCGCCGCACATTTCATCGTCAACGGAACCCACGCCAGTCCCCGGCTCCAGGTGGCGTGCGGCACGCTCGCGAAACGGGCCGGCTGGCAGCCCTGCATCACGGTGACCAGCACGGCGTCGGACGGCGTCGCGGCGGCCAGCCGCGCTGTCGCTGACGGCGCCGCGCTGGCCGTCGCGGTCGGCGGGGACGGGACGGTCCGTAGCTGCGCCCAGGCGCTGGCCGGCAGCGGCGTGCCGCTGGGGATCGTCCCGCTGGGGACCGCTAACCTGCTCGCCCGCGCGCTCGGGCTCCCCCGCCACCCGGTCACCGCCCTGCATACCGCGTTCAAGGGACAGGATCGCCGGATCGATCTGGCCACCGCCGACAGCATGACCTTCACCGCCATGGCGGGCATCGGCATCGACGCCGCCGTGGTCGCCGCGGCGCGCCTCAAGCGCAACCTCGGCTGGGTTTCCTACGGGCTGTCCGGCGTCGCCCACCTGGCTTCGGCGCCCGCTCACTTCACCATCCGGGTCGACAATCAAGAACCTTTGACCAGAACGGCGCGCTCCATCGTCGTGGCCAACTGCGGACTCCTGCCTGGTGGCTTTACTATCCTGCCGGATGCTCGGGTGGATGACGGGATGCTCGACGTGGGGGTACTGGCCCCGCACGGGCCGTTCGGCTGGGTCGGCTTGGCCTCTCGGGTGCTTCGGGGCGACGGCCACCTGGAGCATTTTCCCGCCACTCGGGTCGAGATCACCTCGGACAAGCCGCTCCCCCGGCAGGCAGACGGCGACATTCTCCCAGGTCCTTTGGCCCGCACCCTAACCGTGACAATCCAGCCGGGCAGCCTTCTCGTTAGGACGCCGTTAGGGTCTCGCGCGCGCCGCGTATGCGGTGCTATACCGTGAATTGGGCATAGCGAACAGAGAGCCGGTGGGGACTAAGTGTCCGTTGGCGCGCGGGAGAATCTTCTCGGCAAGGTCGGGCGGGTAACCGTATCCATACCGGTGAACGGGCCAGGTGAGGTGCTGCTCCCGGTACGCGGCGGCAGCGAGGCGTTCGCCGCCTGGTCCGACGAGCCGATAGCCCGGCACCGGCGGGTTGTGGTCGTCGAGTGCATTTCGGCCCGTTCTGTCTTCGTCACCCCATTCCAGTAAGCCAGGTCACCCTATAAAGGGGGCGGTAAGTCATGTTCTTCTGGCGAGTTCCGGCACCGAACGAGGCACTCCTCATCTCCGGATCCAAGCACACGGACGAGACGCAGTTCCGCATCGTCACCGGCCACGGCGCGTTCGTGCTGCCGGTGATCCGCAATGCGCGGCTGCTCTCCCTCGCGCTGCGCGAGGCGGAGATCACCGAGGAATGCATCACCAATCAGGGAATCCGGATCAACGTCAGGTCGGTCGCCGCGTTCAAGGTCGGTGACGACTCAGCGTCCATCGCCAACGCTGCCCGCCGCTTCCTGTCCGAGCAGGACAAGATGGACGTCCTCGTCGGCCGCATCTTCGCCGGGCACCTGCGGTCCATCGTCGGCGGGCTCACCGTCGAGCAGATCATCAGGGAACGGGACCGGGTCGCGCAGGAGGTGAAGGACGGCAGCCACACCGAGATGGAGAAGCTCGGCATCGTCGTCGACGCGCTGGAGATCCAGGAGATCGAGGACTCCACCGGCTACATCAAGAACCTCGCCGCGCCGCACGCCGCCAACATCGCCAGCCAGGCCCGGATCGCCCAGGCACGAGCGGATCAGGAGGCAACCGAGCGCGAACTGGAAGCCGCCGCGATGAAAGCCCAGTTCGAACGGGACACGGAGATCAAACGGGCGGGCTACCTCGCCGAGACCGAGGAGGCCAAGTCGCGCGCCGCGCAGGCGGGCCCGCTGGCCCAGGCACAGGCGTCACAGGAGGTCATCCAGCAGCAGACCGTGCTCGCGCAACGGCAAGCCGAGCTCGCCGCGCAGAAGCTCGAGGCCGAGGTCCGCCGCCCGGCCGACGCCGAGGCCTACCGCAAGCGGACTCTCGCCGAGGCCGACGGCTTCGCCCGGCGGGCGTCTGCCTCGGCGGAGGCGGACGCCGAGCGGGCGCTCGCCGCCGCCGAAGCGGATGCCAACACGCTGCGGGCCGCGTCGCTGCGCGACGGCAACCAGGAGCTAATCGCGGCGAGCCGCCTAGTCGAGATGCTGCCGCAGGTGGTGGAGGCCGCCGCCCGCGGGCTGGCCGACTCTAACCTGACCGTCCTCAACGGCACCGAGGGCGTCGGCCAGGTACTCACCGGCATCGTCGCCCAGGGCATGGCGGTCCTCGACACCCTCCGCACCGCACCGGCCATCATCCGGCCGGAAACCGCAGCGAACGGACAGCCCCCAACCACTGAACTGTGCTGATGATGGTTGGTGCGGCCTTACTCAGGCTCTTTTCTTGGTAAGGCCGCACCGACCATAATCACCAAGCCCGACAGTCGGGCGAGATGACACGAATGCCCGGTTCGGGAGCCCCCTGCACCCTTCCGTCGCGAAGCAAAACCACGACCAGGACCCCCGCCTCCTCCTCGCGTGGCCGGCGGGCCGGTTCCCAGGTAGTGGCGCGACTCGGGCAAGCTTGATTCCATGACAGAACCACTGACTCTCATGGCGGTGCACGCTCACCCCGATGACGAGGCCTCCAGCACCGGGGGCGTGCTGGCGCTCTATTCCGATGAGAGTGTCCGGACCATCGTCGTGACCTGCACGAACGGTGAATTCGGCGATGCCCCCGGCGGGATCAAACCCGGCCAACCGGGACACGATGAGCAAGCTGTGGCGAAGATCAGGCTCGCCGAGCTGCGCGAGTCGGCCACCATCCTCGGCGTCAGTGAGCTCGAGACGCTCGGCTACCACGACTCCGGTATGCCGGACTGGGAGTACAAATTCCGCCCTGACGCGTTCAGTAACGTGCCGCTGCCCGAGGTCGCGGACCGCATCGCCGGGCTGATAGAGAAGTACCGCCCGCAGGTCCTGATCACCTACGACGACAAGGGCCCCTACCAGCACCCCGATCACGTGCATGCCAGCCAGGCGGCGCAGGCCGCGTTCAAGCAGTCCGGAATCCCCGCCAAGCTGTACCTGTCAGCGATGCGCACCAGCTCGTTCGCCAAGGTGTGGGAGGCGCTCCGCGAGGCCGGCGAGGAGGTCCCTAGCTGGGACAACGACTCGGAGGAGGGACGCGCGTCCGCCCGCGCCGCCGCCGAATCCGAGGCGCGCATCACCACCACCGTCGACATCAGGAGCGTGCTGGACCGCAAGCGTGAAGCGCTGCTCGCGCATAATAGCCAGATCGCCGAATCCTGGTTCGCCAAGATTCCGCCATCGGTGGCTGGCGAGGCGTTCGGCTTCGAGTCATTCATCCGCGCCGCCGACTCCACCGGAGCACCGGTGCCGGAAACCGACCTGTTCTCCGGCTTGCGATGACCGACCGGGCGGGTGCGGCCGCCGCCGAGCTATACGGCAGGGATCCCGACGATTTCACCGCTCGCCGCGGCGAACTGGTGAAGGCGGCACGGGCGGCTGGGGATCCCGACGCGGCCAAGCGGATCGCGGCGCTGCGCAAGCCCACCCGCCCGGCGTGGCTGCTGAATAGCCTGATACGGGAGCATCCCGAAGTACCGGCCCAGCTCGCGGAGCTGAGCGACGGCCTCCGGTCAGCGGCTTCCTCCCGCGACGGCGCTCGGCTTCGCGAACTGTCCGCGGCGCGATCGGCGCTGGTGGACTCCCTCACCGAGCTCGCGCTCGCTTCAGTGACCGATTCGCCCGCGGCCTTGCGCGAGGACGTGTCGGCGACGCTGTCGGCCGCGATCGCTGACCCGGAGGTAGCGGCGGAGCTGGCCACCGGGACACTGACGCGTCCCGTTCACTGGGCGGGATTCGGCGAGTTCACGCCGACCGGGCCCGTTGCACCCGCTGTCACCCCGTCGGCACCGAAGCCGCCTCCCACGCCGCTGCGGGAGGCGGAAGATCGCAATCGCCGCCAGCAGCGCATTCAGGAAGCAGAACGAGCGGTGGCGAATGCCGCGGTCATCACCGCCTCCGCCACAGCCGAAGAGGATCGCCTAGAGTCGGTCGTCCGGGATCTCGAGGAGCGCGTCACGGCCGCGCGGGACGAACTGGCACAGGCCAGGTTGCGCGCCCGCCGTGCCGAGGCAGCCGAGCGGAAGGCCACCACGGCGCTAGAGCGGCTCCGGCAATCCTCCGAGTAGGCGGGAGTTGCCGGGTGGCTCAGGGGATGCCCGCCGCGCCGTTATGGTCGGATGTTGTGTCTGTACCAACCAGATACCCGATCTTTTCGGAGTCCGCGACCATGCGGTCGACGCGTTCCTGTAGCCATTTGAGGGTCTCGCCGTGCGTGTTGACGTAAAGGGCTCCTTCCCTGATGGCACGGACGACGAGGCGGCCAAGGTCGACGGGATCGACGGCCGCGGCGACGCGGGAGGCGAGAAACTCACGCATGGCAGGGTCGTCTCGCTGGCCGCTTTCGTGCAGGGCGAGCGAGGCGAGGATGCCCTCGGTCTTCACTCCCCCAGGCGTAAGGACGGTGACGCCGACTGGTGATCCGCGTTCGGCGAGCTCGGCGTGCAGCATTTCTGACAAGGCGATGACCGCCGACTTGGCGGGCGGGTACGAGCCGAGGATCGGGCTGGGCACCAGTCCCTGTCTCGAGGCCGTGTTGACGATGTGGCCGTCGCCCTGGTCCAGCATCCTGGGGAGGAAGGCGTTCAGGCCCCGTAGCACCGAGTAGACGGTGGCAGACATCGCGGTCTCCCATACCGACACGTCGATCGGCTCGCAGAACGGGCCGCCGCCACCGCCGGTGGCGTTGTTGCACAGCACGTGCACCGTGCCAAACCGGGCGAATGCCTCGTCGCGAAGATGATTGACCGCGGCGGTGTCGGAGACGTCGGCCGTGACGCCTATCGCCTCCGCGCCGGAGGCGCGCAAGGTCGCGACTGCTTCGTCGAGCGTGGTCGTATTGATGTCCGAGAGCACCAGGCGCATCCCTTGCCCGGCGAACGCCTTGGCTAGGCCGAGACCGACGCCACGGGCGCCACCCGTGATCACCGCGACCTTTCCCGTGAGATCGTCCATTGGAAGTCCTTTCAGGCGGTGGCCGGGTCGGGCGGGACGGACTCCATGTGCGCCGCTCCGGCCGGCTCCTCGGCGGGGACGAACTGCGGCCGCCGGACGAGCAGCGCAACGGCGCCGATGACGATCGAGGCGATGGCCGCGTAGACCCACATGTGGGTGAAGACGACCGGATCCGGTATGGGGGTGTGCGCGATGTAGCGGGATGTCAGGATGGCTGTGAAGATCGCCGGTCCGACACCGGATGCCGCGGCGGAGATCACGGTGTTGGCGGAGACGTACATGGCGGCCTCGGGCGCGGTGGCATCTTCCAGGAACGCGGCGTTGGCAGCGGAGTAGACGAAGACGAACGCCAGCCCCCAGACGAAGTCCCAGACGACGAAGTGCCAGACGCCGTTGTGGCTCGCCGCGAGAACCGCGAAGTTGGCGGCGATGATGACCAAGCCGACGGCCATGACCTTCCGCGGGCCGAAGCGACTGATCACCGGTCCGGCGACGCTGCCGCCGATCACCTCGCCGATCGCGATCGCGCAGAACACGAAGGCGGACTGGAGAACGGTCAGGCCCAGTCCGTAGCCGACGATCTTGGGCATCTGGGTGTAAGTGGACTGTGCCAGGTTCGTGTAACCGGCCATCGTCCCGGTGACCGCGACCACGATGAACGATGGCAGCGCGACGCGATTACAGACCCGGCGCACGTTGACCAGCGGATAGCGCCGCCTGGTCTGGTGCAGCACCCACAGGCCGAGTACCACGACACCGCCGATGAGCGAGGTCAGGATCGGCGCCGACGACCAGCCCCAGGTGCTGCCCTCGGTGATCGCCAGCACGACACCGAGCAGGCCGACCGACACCAGCCCGGCGCCCTGCCAGTCGATCGGGTCGGACGACCGGGAGTGGGTGTCGGGCAGGATCCACCAGGCGGCCACCACGGTGATCCCGGCCAGCGCGGTCAGCACCCAGAACACGGTCCGCACGTTGCCATTGGCCTGGATGACCACGCCGGATAGCAGATACGCGACCGCGACGCCCACACCGGAGGCGAGGGTGATGAGGGCCACGCCCCGGGTGGTGCGCCGTTCGCTGGTCCCTCGCGACCGGAGGATGGCGTAGATCAGCGGCAGGGCCGCGCTCATTCCGAGGATGCCGCGGGCGGTAACGAGCATCGCGAAAGACGGCGCTACCGCGCAGAGCAGGTTCGCCAGGAAGGCGATGACCAGGCTGGCCAGGACCAGCCGCCGCATGCCGAACCGGTCACCCAGCCGGGCGAACGTCGGGATGCAGCCGGCCGCGACCACGCCGGGCGCGGACAGGATCCAGGACGCTTGGCCCTGTGTGAGCGTATAGGTCTTCTCGAGGCTGGACACCAGCGGGATTAGCGACAGACCCTGCGCGTCGGCCCCGATGATGATGAGACAGCCCATGACGGCGACGGCGGTCTCGATCTCGACGCCAGCCGCGTTTAGTCTTCGGTCGACGGCGGCGGCGCTAGGGGAGACTGTCGGCATTGACATCGTCTCCGCTCCTTCCGTTTCAGAACATCGCGATGGGGTTGGTCGCGCTGGAGGTGACGCCGGTCATCCGCCAGGGCAACATGGCGAAGAAGAACGTCCAGCGACTGCTCGCCGCGCAGGTGCGCGCGAGCTCGGTGAGTTCCATGTTGTCGATGAGCCACAGGCCGATGGCGACCAGGCTGACGTTGTGCACCGGCCGCAGCAGTTCAAAGCCGTCGAAGCCGGACGGCTGCACGTCCTGGATGGCGTCGCTGCCGAGCGCGGCGATATCTCGGTCTTTGAGGTATGGCAGGCAGGCCGCGCTCAGCCCAGCCTGAGGAGCGATACCGGCCCCCGGGGCTGGCCCTAGTGCCAGCGTGCGGGCGACGTGCCCGGTGTGGATCAGCAGCACGTCCCCCGGTTCCACAGTGACGCCCTGGCGGCTCTCGGCGGCGGCAAGCTCGTCCGGGCCGATGGCATAGCCCGGCGAAAGCCACTCGACCCCGTGCAGCGCGCAGATGTCGAGCAGAACGCCGCGGCTGACGATGCCGTCGCGGGCATGGTGGACTGAGAGTTTCCGCGCGCCGCCGAGTGAGGTGGTCTCGTCGGCGTCGAACCCGTTGTAGTTCTTGCCGTCCCAGGAGTAGTGCGCGAGCCCGTCGAGGTGGGTGTTGGACCCGTGGGCGGCGATCCCGACGTACTCGGTCACGGCGTCGAAGCGGCAGGCGTCCTTGCCCATGTGGTGCGAGACCTCGCCGATGCCCATGAACCGCTGGACGACCGCGATGCCGGAGCCTAGGGGGTCGGGCTTCTCCGGGTCGATGTCGCGAGACAGCGAGATGACGTCCCCGGTCTGCACTTCCGACGCGGCCTTCCGGCGTACCTCGGGCGTGATGAGGTTGAGGGTGCCGAGCCGGTCGTCGTCTCCCCACCGGCCCCAGTTCGACAGCGTCTTGAAGTATCCGATGACATCGTCGGGGTTCATGCCGACAGCCCTTTAACCGCGTCAGCGAGCGCGGTACGAAAGGCGATGGATAGAGCGCCGCGGTCACCGGAGATGTTGAAGATCCGCGCGTACTCGGCGGTCGATGTCAGGTCCCCGGGTTCCCAGCCCGGGATGGCGATGTACTCGATTCCCGCCGCCTGGACAGCCGCGGTGACCCGCTGATGCATTTTCCTGATGTCGGGGTGCGCGACATCGCCCTCCAGGCCGGCCGTCTGCGCGAGGTCGAACGGTCCGAACAGCAGGCCGTCCAGTCCTGATTCGCTGGCGATCGCCTCGACGTTCTGCACGCCTTCGGGGTCCTCGATCAGCCCGAATATCAGCACGTCGGCGTTCGCCCGGTGGTAATCCGCTGGCCAGTCGGTGCTGATGTGCCCGACCGCGCGGGTGGACGGGCAGGCGCCGCGAATCCCTTCCGGCCCGAACTTCGCCGCCGCCACGACGCCCGCCGCCTCGGCGACCGTCCGCACGTGGGGTGCCATGATGCCGGTTGCTCCAGCGTCGAGGACACGCTGGATAAAGCTCGGATTGTGGTCAGGGACACGGACGATCGCGTCCATGCCGGACGCGTCGGCGGCGCGCAGGAGAAGGGCGATGTCGCCGAGGTCCATGGTGCCGTGTTCGGCGTCGATCCAGGCGAAGTCCACGTCAGCGTATCCGGCGATCTCCACAATGTCCGGGCTAGGGAGCTGGATCGTGACGCCGAAGACGCGTTCGCCTGCCTCCAGCTTGGTCCTGATACGACGATGCGGCGTTCGCATGTACGGTT
The DNA here is from genome assembly GCA_050012355.1 of Streptosporangiaceae bacterium. Taxonomy (GTDB): domain Bacteria; phylum Actinomycetota; class Actinomycetes; order Streptosporangiales; family Streptosporangiaceae; genus JBEKHI01. The sequence continues at coordinate 19,079 of JBEKHI010000049.1, forward strand.
CTCCTTCGAACGTTCGGCCTGATGGCTTCACATTCGCAAACCGGACGCCACCTGGGAATTGTCATCCGACTCGGTTCCGGCCGCGACATCTGTCGCGGCCGGCTCACCCGCGGATGGCCGCCTCCCACTCGGACTCGAAGGCCGGTCGTAGCCGTATCCGCAGCGTGGTTCGGGGCTGGGTGCTGACATCCACCGATCCGCCGTATCCGGCCGCCCGCTCGCGGATGAAGGCCAGCCCGAAACTGGCCGAGCTGACCGCGTCGGGGTCGAACCGCTCGCCGTCGTCGGAAACCTCGATCAGCAGCATCCCGTCATCCGTCGTGACGCTTAGCGAAGCGGTCTTCGCGTGGGCGTGCTTCTCGATGTTGTGCAGTGCCTCTTGGACGATCCGGACCACCGTTTCACCGCACTCGGTGCTCAGATGATCCCATTCGCCGCTGACGAGGGTCTCGATGCTCACGCCGGAACGAGAACTCACTTCCCCGACCAGGCCGGTCAGCTGCTGCGACAGCGGTAGCCCCGGCCCGACTCGGCGCCGCTCACCGATCAGCGCCCGGACCCCGGAGTCCACCTTGTCCGCCAGAACGCGCAGCTCGCGCACTTGGCCACCGACCTCAGGAGCGCCGGCTCGCGACGCGACGACCTCGGCCCGGGCGGCCAGCATCTTCAGCGCGAACACATCCTGGCCCACCGTGTCGTGCAGTTCCTCGTTCAGCCGCTGCCGTTCCCGGTCGCCGCCGACGCCGCGGGCGGTGCGGAACGCCTCCGCGTACCGCAACGCCAAGGCGGTCTGGTCGGCCAGTTCCCACCACAAGCGCACGCTGCCAGCGGTGATCAGCGCGGGGTCGAGAACAGTCCCGGTCAGTACCCCCAGCCGTCTGCCCGCGCACCGCAGCGGCACCGCTACGTACGACAAGCCGGGATCCGGCCGGAGCTCGATGTACGGCCGGATCGGTGCCAGCCGCGGGTCCTGCCGGACATGCCGGACCCAGTCGCGCTTAACGACGACCCGGCTCTCCGCGAAGGCCTGCCAGATCACCATGGGGGCTCCCCGCCGCCGGTTCTCCTCCAACGCGGCGAGGTGCTCGCGGGCCATCCCTTCGCCGCCCGCGAAGACCGGTTCGCCGGTCTGCTCGTCGATCAAGACGATGAGGCAGCCAGCGAACTCGCACAGGTCTTGAAGCACGCCGGTCAGCGTGTGGACCGTCGCGTTCAGGTCGTGGGTCGCGACCTCTTCGAGCGCCCGTTCCGCGTATCGTCGTACGGTTTCCCTGGTCCGGGTGTTATCGGGTGACGGCGTGATGTTCAGCAGCCAGCGGTCGCTCCGCTCTGTTGCGACCAGCTGACAGGCCAGGGGCGACGGCGTGATCTCGGGACGCTGTTCCAGCCACCAGACCTCCCGCACCTCTTGCGCGTCGGCGGGAACGCGGGCGAAGCTGACCGAACCGACCTTGCTCCCGAGGATCTTTCGAGTGGTCTCATCCAGTTCCAGGTATTTCCCGTCCCGGTCAAGTACGGCCGTTCCCACCACGCCTCCCGCTACCGGCCGTAAACACCCTCGGCTACGGCACGGTAGGGCCAGGATAAGCGTTATGCCTGCTACATGGTAAATTTCTCCGCGCGGTCAAATCCACGCATGAGCGAGTCGTTACGTTGTGTTACGACGAACCGCATCTCCGGATGGGTGATGATGTAGGGCTCATTCGCGATAACGGCGTCAAGCACGCGGCGGCCAACCTCCTCCGGCAGCATCGCGGCGGTGGCGGACTGCCCGCTGACATCATCCGGCGGGATGTCGGTGTCCGGGAGCCCGCGCACCGCGCGGGAGGTGCGCCACAGCCGGGACCGGACACCGCCTGGGCACAGCACGCTGACCCCGATGTTGTGTATGGCGAGCTCGGCCCGGAGTGATTCCGACAGCCCGACGACGCCTGACTTGGTGGCGGCGTACGGCGACAGACCAGGGAATCCGACCAGGCCGCCCATCGATGACGTGTTGACGATGTGTCCGCCGCCGGCTGCGCGCATGCCGTCGAGGAAGTAGTGCACGCCGTTGTAGACGCTGGTCAGGTTGATGGCGACCACCGCGTCCCACAGCTCCGGCCCGATCTCCTCGAACCGCATCCCATTGGTGCTCACTCCGGCGTTGTTGACCAGTAGCTGCACGGGGCCCGGTACATCACGCGCCGCGCGGGCCCAGCCGTCGCGGTCGGTGACGTCCAGCCGGACCGTCGTCACGTCGGTGTCCTTCAGCCCGGCGGCGGCCTGCTCTAGCTCGGCCTCGTCGATGTCCGAGAGGACGACCTTCATGCCCGCCTGGGCGCAGGCCTGGGCGATCCCCAGTCCGATGCCGCTCGCGGATCCGGTGATGAAGGCGACCTTGCCTAGCAACTCGTCCATGTTTCCTCCTGTTCAGCCACGATCATTCGCCGTCGCTGGGGGCCCTGGGAACGGGCATCGGTCGCGGGATCGACCGCGACAAATGTCGCTGCTGGGGCTTTGGCGGCGCGAGTTCGTCTGGCGATGCCAGGGGGAAGCCGTTGGCGTGCGCCCAGATGGCGAGTTGCATCCTCGATTCCAGCCCGAGCTTGCCGAGCAGATGACTGACATGGGTGCGCGCGGTGCGCTCGCTGATGAACAAGGTCGTCGCGATATCCCTGTTCGCCATGCCCTTCGCGACTAGGGCGACCACCTCCCGCTCACGCTCGGTGAGCGACACCACGCTCCCGGAGGGCGCGACCGCCTCGGTGAGGCTCGAGGACAAGGCGGCGTCCAGGTGCAGTCTTCCGGAATGCACCTCACGCACAGCCCGCGCGATCTCCTCGGCCGGGGCGGACTTGAGGACATAGCCCGACACACCCGCCCGCAACGCCGAACGCAGGTGCTCTACGTCGCCGAAACTGCTGAGGATCACGACGCGGGGTGGCTCGGGCAACCGCCGCAGTGCCTGTGCGACACCGATCCCGTCGAGCCCTGGCATGACCAGGTCCACTAGGGCAACGTCCGGACTTCGGCCTGCGGCGGCTAGGCTCGTGATGGTCTCGATCGCTTCGGCTCCGTCGGCCGCCGCGCCGGCGACCTCGATGTCGCCGGTGACACCGAGATAGGACGTCAGCCCGTGGCGGACGATCGAATGATCGTCCACGATGAACACCCGGATGCTGCCCATGTGCCCCCTCGCCAGTGCGGTCTACCTGGGACAATGATTCGCGCTCGGGACTGCTGGCGTCAATTGCGGGTGCCCGGCCGTAGCCATGAGAGCACTAGTCTCAGCGCGGGACTTGCCGAGGGGCATGCTCGCCGCCGTCTACAGATGGCGGTGGGACGGATCAGAGACGGCACTGCGGGAAGCCAAGTCCTGCGGCGCCTGGCCATCTACCGAGCCGCTGGCTTGGCTGTTTTTCGCTTAGACCGGTAGACAAGCGCGCAGATGAACACCGCCGCTCCCGCCATCACGCCGACAAACAGCGCGAGGACCGCGAACGGGTGCGCATGTATGTAAGCGCAAGTCTGCGCCTCGGAGTCGTAGTTACAGTCCCCGCTGAAGCGCGGCGGCAGGGCCTGCAGCGCGAAGCCCGCGCAGACGATAAGCGCCGGCGCGATTAGCAGGCTGAGCACCCAGGCGATGGTCTTGTCCCGATCATAAAAGCGCGTGAACAGCGCGATCCAGATCAGGCCGAGGACGACGGAGAGGAACCCGGAGACGAACGCGGATGCCTCGGCCCAGCCGGGCCGGTTGACAAAGAAGCCAGGATGAGACGTCGCGGCGCCTTGGACGATCACCTCGGCAATCGCTGCGAACGCGATCGTCCCGAGGAAGACGGCAAGGCAGCCGCACCCGCCGCGATTGCCGGAATCCGCCGCAGCCATCCGCCAAGACTAAATTCGGCGACGGTCGGCTGCAGCAGCTTCGGGCAAGTCGTCGAGGAAGCGGTCCAGGGCGTCGTTCACCGAGAGGGTGAGTCAAGACCGGATCATTTACCAGACAGCTGGGTCGTCGGGGATAATCCGGGGTTTGCTGGATGTTGAGCGGATTCGCCGAGGCGAGCCTGCCCACGGCCTGGGTGACGGCGAGGTATCCGTTCATCGCCGGATCAGGCCACTTGCCCTGCCCGGAATTGCGAAGCCGATACGGGTACCACGCATGGGATTGGGGTGAGTGGATCCATGACGCTGTCGGGATCGAGCGTCGCATACGGCACCACGAAGGATCTTCTCTTCGAGAACGGGCTGTCCATGACCCGTCCCGCATCGTCGCGTGTCCATAGCACGGGCTGAAGTTCCGGTGGCGGAGCGACCTTCATGAGTGAGCTCCGGCCGAGGTGGTGAAGAGCATCGGTAATGGCGTCGGCGAAGGACTCGGTATCGCGGAAATGCCGCAGACCTGAGAGGGCAGCTTCTGCTGCTTGGCCGTGAGAGCCGCCCAGTCCATCAATGAGTCGCCAGCGACTACGAGGCCCAGATTAGAATTCCACCATTGGGCAAAGTCTATGTTGTATGTAACACGCCCGCCCGCGTACCACTTGGACCAGTTGCGGGGTGGATACGTCAACTTCGGGTTCGCCATGATAGCTGTTGTGATCAGGCCCCTGTGGAGCGCGCATTCCACCAGTGCGGCGTCAGCAAACTGAGAATCGTACCCGGGCTCACCCAAGATGGTGGATGTCGGATGACTCGGGGCAGACGACCCGGAGGACGAGCACGCCGCCGCTAGCACGAGGCAGCCGGCCAGGGCTAGCAGGCCAACATTCCGTTTGACGATCATCGCGGTTCAGTTGCCTTCCTCAGTCTGCATCTGGCGGATCAGGTCCATGTTCACGACGCCCAGCGTGTTCCGCCACCCTTCCATCGTGTAACTGTTGGTCGGGTTGGCCGCAAGCTTCTCTTCTTGTGGATCGTTCGTGGTCGGCAGGTCGTAGATGAACAGGCCCTTGTGCTCATCCCACCAGTGCACATAGTCCCCGGTCGGATCGATCCGGCCGTTGGCGTACCAATTCGCCCCGTCGGGCGGGACAACCACTCCCGCTTTGATCAGGCCCTGGACCATCGGGATGTCCAGGACGCTCTCATCCTGGGCGTAAGCATTGAGGTCGGCGGCTGCCTGGTTCGAGGCATTGTCGGTGGAGAACTGCGGTATCAGTGGCACGCTGATGGAAAGAGCGTCCTTGGCCGCAGTGACCGCCGTGCCGCCAATGCTGATCGTTCCCGCGGCCGCTTCACCCACCGCGATGATCGTGTTGATCTCGGTATCGGCGGCATCCTTGGCCTGCTGTGGGCTGTAGTGCAGGTTCTGCTGCTGCGTGATGGTCTGCCCATACAGGGTGGCCAGATCGTCTGCCAGGTCACTAGAGAAGGCGGTGTTCGGGTCCTTTCCGGATGCTTGGAGGCCAAACTGAGTGCCGAGTGCGGAAACCACTATTCCTTGAAGGGTTCCGGCATCCTTTGAGTCGTATTCGATCTGCTGCTCGAAGGCCACCATTGGCCCGTCGGCGTCCTTGCCGTCTAGCCACAGCTGGTATGTACCTTGCACGAGCTGCGGCGCTTTTGCTGCCTCGGTCGCGTCAAAACCATCGGAGATCGCCATGTCGGGGAGATAGCGGCCGAAAGTGGTGAGCATGGCCTGGCGGACAGGTTCGCTTACGACTACCTGGCTGGGGTCTGGGGCGTTGTCGACGATACGGATGGCTGCTTGGGCGGCCTGCCAGGCTAGCGGGCTATTGCCGCGCGGCGGCGAGTCGTTCACGTTCGCCGGGTCGTCCGTCGCCGCGGTGAGAAAGCTCGCGATGACCTGCTGGTTATACAGCTGGGTACGGAAGCCCTCACCAGTGCGCTCGGACCAGCCCGCCGACACCAGTTGCGCCGGGTCGCGATAGCTCTGCATGTAGCTCAGGAACGGGGTCTGCTCCAGGGTCTTAGCGATCGCGACACCGTCCGTGCCCGCGAGCACCTGGCCGACGGCTGTCTTGTTCTGCGCGTCGGTCTGAAGCATCGCGGTGAGCGGGTCATACTGCGACATCGTCTGCGGCATGGCGCGCAACGCGGATGCGGAGCTCCCAGCCTTGATCCAGTCCACCGGCAGCGTGATCGTCCCGTTGCCGGTGGCGGTGTAGACCGCGTCCGTCACCTGGGCCAGGAAGCCTTGCTGGATCTGCGACTTGGAGCCGCGTGCCCAAGAGGTGGAGGTACCGTACGCGGATCCGCCAGGCCCGCACTTGACCAGCATGGCGACCGACCACAGGTCCGGGGCGCCGGTGTACTTGTCAATGACAGGCTGAGTCAGGTTGCCTGTCCGGGACAACAGGGCCAGGCCGCTGGCGTAGGTATTCAGGATCTTTTCGTCGGCGGAAGACAGCAGCACCGTATCGGTACCATCTTCCTTGTTCAGCACTGACGCTAGGTTGGCGACCTGCGGGGACGCTTCGCCATAGAACGCCCCCAGCCAGGTCATGTCCTTCTCATCAAGGTGGTCCTGGATATCGGCCTGAACGGCCAGGATCTGCGCCCGGGCCTGCAGGTCGTTCTTCCCCTCAGCCGCGGCGAGGATCTTGGCGTCGGCCGCCGCGCTCGCGGCGTCGAGTTGCTGCTTGCTGGAGTCCCACGGGATGGTGACCGTCGTGAGACAGACGTCGGCGTGGTCCACCCACGCCTGGGCCAGGTCCGAGCGGGCGCGCATGTCAGCGGCGTCCTTGACCGACTGGGCCTGGGCCTGCTTGAGCGGCGACAGATTGACCGGCGTCCCCGTCCCACTGTTCCAGTACTCCTCCAGCGTGCTGACGATGACCGGCGCGTTACCAGCAAGGACATCCCGGAGGTTCTCCAGCGCCGTCGCCAGTTCAGCTAGCCGCCCAGGCTCGACTCCGACTTCGTCATCTGCCATCGCGGCCACCTCGCTTCCCGCCCTCGTCCCGGGTGCCCGAGCCATCGCCGCGCAATGTACCGAATGCGTACCGAATGACTCGATTAGTGTAACCATGCGAGACGAGACCCGAACGTTGTGTATCCGGATCGATAGCTAATTTCCGCATACTGACGACAACGGAGAAGCTCGCCAGACGGTTCAGCAGTCCTGCCCGGCAAAGGTCCTCTCCATCTGCGGGCAGGCGTTTCTCGCCCCGACTTGGACCCGCGTTTAGGTCGCGAGTACATCACTCATGTCCGCGTATTGCTCGCCGAGCGACCCGATTGGCGTCAGGTTTCCACCGATGCACGCGAACCATGACACGACCGCCTGCATCAGTCCGGCGTGACCAGCTCAGACATCCGGCCGACGTGAACAGACCGGCCCTTTTGTGCACGTGGCCGGGCGGATCGTGTCCCCCGTCGGCTCGATCACGGATGCCGTCAAATCGTCGACGAGACCACGCAGGAGCGATTGGAACGCAATTCGTTCGCGGCATGCCGACACCACGAGCCGAAGGAGGGCTTCCCTGACGTGGTCACCCCTGCATGCTCTCGACTACGCGAAAACCGGTATTGGCCCAATCGAGTTCGCACGTTACGTTAAGTATGAGCTAGAGAGCGCTCTGTCGTAACTGCGCGCTGAGTCTGCCCGCCAGGAGGACGTGATGCCGAGACGAAAGTCACTGATCACGCAGATGTACGAGGCGCATAAGAAGGCACAGTTGCAACGCCAGAAGGAGGAAGAGCGCACCAGAAAGGCCTGGGAGGCGGAACAGCGCAAGATCGAAGCACAGTTGGCCAGGGAGGCCGCCCAGAAGCTTCGCGATCAAGAGCGCGCCGCTCAGGTGAAGGCGAGGGAACAGCAACAGGCCGAGCGGACGCGCCAGCAGGAGGTGGCGCGAGCAGAGCGGCTCGCGGCGCAGGAGCAACGCGAGCGCGAGCGGCAAGCCACCGTGGATGCGCGCGAGCAGCAGCGCCGTGAGCTCGAGGAGCGGCGCCTAGCGGTGCAGCGACGGATGGCCGAAGCCGAGTTCCGGACGGAAGCCGTGCAGGCGAAGGTGGCGGCGTTCGAACGGCTGCTACTGGACCGCAACCGTCACCTTGCCGGACGCAGCCTTCACGCCGAGGATGCGTTCAACGCGCGCGGCGCGGAGGCCTTCGTGAATGTCATCCAGCGTGCCTTGGCGACCTCGGTGTACCCCGACGGCCTAGAGGGCTCCTGCGCGGCACAGTACATATCCGAATCCCGGGAACTGCTCGTGGAATATGAACTGCCGCGCCAGGAGGTAGTTCCCTCCGTCACGGGCTACCGGTACCTGAAGACCAAGGACACGATCCACCCCGAACCGCGCAAAAAGGCAGAGATCGACAAGCTCTACGAGAAACTGCTCGCTAGGGTGGCGCTACGGACGCTCGCCGAGGCGTTCGATGTCACGCCCATATCCCTCGTCAGGGGGATCGTGTTCAACGGGTACGTTTCCGCCAAGGACCGCGCGACGGGTAAGGCAATCCGGCCGCTGCTTCTAAGCGTGAACGCGGAGCGCGAACCCTTCGGCGAGATCGTCCTAGACGAACCAGAACTGGACCCCAAGGCCTGCCTGACCGGTTATCTCAACGCGGTGGTCTCCCCACACCCCTTTGACCTGGAACCAGTGCGCCCGGTCGTGCAATTCGATCTGTCGAAATACAAGTTCGTGGACGAGATGAGCGTCGCCGCTGGGCTGGATAGCCGCCCTGACCTCCTAGCGCTCAAGCCAGTCGAGTTCGAGCACCTGATCAGGGAACTGTTCGAGGCAATCGGCATGAAGTCCTGGGTCACCCAGGCATCCAGGGACGAGGGCGTCGACGGAGTCGCGATCAACGAGGATCCGATCGTCGGAGGGCTGTGCGTCATCCAGGCCAAGCGTTACAGCGGCATTGTCGGTTTGGAAGCCATACATGCGCTGGCCGGCGTGATGGAAGACATGGACGCCGCCAAGGGAATTATGGTCACCACATCTTGGGTCGGCAAGGCGAGCCGCGACTTCGCCGCACGCAACGGCAACAGGATACAGATCATCGAGGGCCGGCAGCTCAAGGCCCTGCTATTGGAACACCTCGGCCTCGACGCCCTGATCGGCCTGCCCAAGCTTCCCCCGGGATGGGAAACACGAGACATCTCCTAGCAACATCGCGAGAGGAATCCACTCGTGCTGTGGCATCAACGCGACCTAGGACCGGATCTGGCACTACCGGGATGGTGGCAGTCCAAGCACGGCCCGCCCGTGGCCGTCAGGGTGGTAGGCACACCTCACTACCAGGATGTGCTCACCCGGCTCCGCACCTACGCTCCGATGGGTCTCTCCGTGGCCCTTTACCCTGAGCCCGATAACCCGCACGACAGCGACGCGGTCGCGGTCATCGCCGCAGGTCGGGTAGCCGGATACCTTAGTCGCGACTACGCGGCCCTCTGGCAGCCTGTCGTGATCGCCGAGCATGTATCAGGGCGCGTGGTAACCGGCAGCGCCCGATTCACCAATACCAGGGTCGAGATTGGGTTGACCGTCACGGCGACTCAGCCTCCGCCCCCAGTGGACGGCGAAACACCGGCTGGACCACCCGTGCCGACTGGGCAGGCCCGGCTTGAGGACTTCTGGCCACATCGCGAGTTGACCAGGAAGGCGCGCCGTCAGCATCGGCACGCCGACACTCGCGACCGGTGGAGACAGGACGCGGCGGGGATCCTCGGTTACGGCGAGGTGCCCATGACCGCTACCGAGGCGAAGCTCTACCATTACCTCGCACAATGCCCTGGGCCCTTCTTGTTCTACCCTCAGGTGCCGTTCAGCGCACTGCGTCTCGACTTCTACTGCCCCTACGCGACACTGTGCGTCGAGGTTGACGGACCGGAACACAAAGCACCTGAGCGAAGAGAACGCGATCAGCGACGCAACCGGGTACTGCGGAACCGGGGCATCAAGACCTACCGGATCACCAACAAACGCGTCAACACGAATCCATGTAAAGCCGCGATGGCCGCATTCGGGGCCGCGTGCAAGCGGACGGAGATCCCGCCGCCATCCGACCCTGATTCGCCGTACCACGGCTGGCTTCCCGCTCCGCCCCTGCGACCCCGGAGCTCAATGCCACGGGCTTAAGACCGAAGTGTCTTGAGGCCAGTTCCTGTTTTCGTGACGCTGGGTGATTTCCGCTGGCTGGCGGCGAGTTGCGCGGGTTTCCTGTGAGACGGGCGAGGCTCCTGTTTCCTGTGAGACGGGCGAGGCTCCTGTAGAAGAGAGATTGTCTAGATCTGTCTTCATCCACAGGAGCCTCTTGTGTCTTTGTACCCTGTTGTGCCTGGTGCCGGCGACGGTTTCGCAGAGGGCGGGCTGATGCTCGCGGTCAGGCTGGAGGACGTAGCGCCGCCGCTGCGGAGCAGCGCGCCGCTCGCGCCTGGCAGCGTGTCGGCGCTGGTCGTCGGGGGCACGGAGCGGATCCGGTCCGGCGAGGCGGTGGTGTTCTGCAAGGTGGTCGTGGTCGCGCCCGCGGTCGTCCGCCGTGACGGCCGGGTCCAGGCAGCCGGCAGCCCCGCCGCCTGTGCGACGCTCGGCCCGCTTGAGGAGTGGCTGGAGGACTGGGCCGGGCCGGAGGTGATCGAGAGCGCGGCGGAGCGGGCGGTGCTGGACCGCCGGCTCGTGAAGGGCGAACGTGAGCGGTTGCTGACCAGGGCTTTCGTGATCCGGGCCATCGTGCTGATGACGCTCATGCCGGACGCGGGCGTCCGGGACGCGGTCATCGCGCTGGCCGGGGACCTGGCCGGGGTTCCGCGGGCCAGGCCGTGGCAGGCCGCGCCGGAGCGGGCGCTGGGCGACTGGCGGAGCGCGCTTGGCCCGGGGCCGCTGGAGGAACTGCAGGCCACCGTGCTGGAGGCCTCCCGCCGGGAGCACGAGGCCCGGGGCTGGCGGGCGGCCGCCGCGGGCGGCCTGGCGGTGTGCTCGCTGGACGGGACGCTGATCCGGGTCC
>JBEKHI010000050.1:0-28666 GCA_050012355.1 Streptosporangiaceae bacterium
TCCTCAAGGATCTGCAGCAGCGAGTTGAAGATGTCCGGGTGGGCCTTCTCGATCTCGTCGAACAGGACCACCGAGAACGGCTTGCGGCGCACCTTCTCGGTGAGCTGGCCGCCCTCCTCGTAACCCACGTAGCCGGGCGGGGAACCGAACAGCCGGGAGACCGTGTGCTTCTCCATGTACTCGGACATGTCGAGCTGGATCAGCGCGTCCTCGTCACCGAACAGGAACTCCGCCAGTGTCTTGGACAGCTCGGTCTTACCGACACCGGACGGGCCGGCGAAGATGAACGATCCACCGGGACGCTTCGGGTCCTTCAGGCCTGCCCGGGTACGGCGGATGGCCTGCGAGAGGGACTTGATCGCGTCGTTCTGCCCGATGACACGCTTGTGCAGCTCGTCTTCCATGCGAAGCAGCCGCTGGGACTCCTCCTCGGTGAGCTTGAAGACGGGGATGCCGGTGGCGGTGGCGAGGACTTCGGCGATGAGCTCCTCGTTCACCTCGGCGACGACATCCATGTCGCCCGCCTTCCACTCCTTCTCCCTGGTCGCCTTCTTGGCCAGGAGCTGCTTCTCGGTGTCGCGGAGCGCGGCCGCCTTCTCGAAGTCCTGGGAGTCGATGGCCGACTCCTTCTCCTTGCGGACGGCGGCGATCTTCTCGTCGTACTCACGCAGGTCCGGCGGCGCGGTCATCCGCCGGATGCGCATCCGCGAGCCTGCCTCGTCGATCAGGTCGATGGCCTTGTCCGGCAGGAACCGGTCGCTGATGTAGCGGTCGGCAAGCTGCGCCGACGCCACCAGCGCGCCGTCGGTGATCGAAACGCGGTGGTGCGCCTCGTACCGGTCACGCAGGCCCTTGAGGATCTCGATGGTGTGCGCGATCGTCGGCTCGGCCACCTGGATCGGCTGGAACCGGCGCTCAAGCGCGGCGTCCTTCTCCAGGTACTTGCGGTACTCATCCAGCGTGGTCGCGCCGATGGTCTGCAGCTCACCGCGGGCCAGCATCGGCTTGAGTATCGACGCGGCGTCGATAGCACCCTCAGCCGCACCAGCGCCCACCAGCGTGTGGATCTCGTCGATGAACAGGATGATGTCGCCGCGGGTGCGAATCTCCTTGAGCACCTTCTTCAGCCGCTCTTCGAAGTCACCGCGGTAACGGGAGCCCGCCACCAGAGCGCCGAGGTCGAGCGTGTACAGCTGCTTGTCCTTAATCGTCTCCGGGACTTCGCCCTTGACGATCTTCTGCGCCAGGCCCTCGACAACAGCGGTCTTACCGACGCCAGGGGCGCCGACTAGTACCGGGTTGTTCTTGGTCCGGCGGGACAGCACCTGCATGACCCGCTCGATTTCTTTCTCACGGCCGATCACGGGGTCCAGCTTGCCCTCGCGGGCACCCTGGGTGAGGTTCCGGCCGAACTGATCGAGAACGAGCGATGTCGACGGTGCGGACTCGGTGGTAGCGCCACCAGCGGCGGTGGGCTCCTTGCCCTGGTATCCGTGCAGCAGCTGAATGACCTGCTGCCGGACCCGGTTGAGGTCCGCGCCGAGCTTGACTAGCACCTGGGCGGCTACACCGTCGCCTTCGCGAATAAGGCCAAGCAGGATGTGCTCGGTCCCGATGTAGTTATGGCCGAGCTGAAGCGCCTCGCGAAGCGACAGCTCCAGCACCTTTTTCGCTCTGGGCGTAAAGGGAATGTGCCCTGACGGCGCCTGCTGGCCCTGGCCGATGATCTCCTCGACCTGCTGCCGCACCGCTTCCAGGCTGATGCCCAGTGACTCCAGAGCCTTGGCCGCGACGCCTTCGCCCTCGTGGATGAGGCCCAGCAGGATGTGCTCAGTCCCGATGTAGTTGTGATTGAGCATCCTGGCTTCTTCCTGAGCCAGGACAACAACCCGCCGCGCCCTGTCGGTAAACCTCTCGAACATTCGCTCTCCTCACACAGCGGGGATTAGCAGGCCCCGCATGCCCGCCTGCTCCGCATGGTAGCCGCGTGCCCGACGCCGTGGTACTCAACGCATTATGCGTCAGGTACACACAAGACGTTCCCCGGACAGCGCGCCTTCATCCCATGAAACCCCCTGGAGTGGCAACGATGTTCCAGGTACGCCACAAGCGAACGGCGGAAGGTTCTGGACGCACCCGCCGGATCGCCATCGGATCCGGCGGAGACAGAGACTTGACGAGAGAGAAAGTTCCAACCCTGAGGCCGCCCGGATCCGTAGCCGGGCGGCTGACTCAGGAGCGGGAATAATCGAACGGAGGGGATCAGCCAAGCCCGGCCCGTCCGGTCAGACCAGTGCTAGTGAGCGGCCTCGTACTCGGCGACGATGTTCTGCGGAATACGGCCTCGCTCATTCACCTTGTAACCGTGCGCCTTGGCCCACTCGCGGATTCGCGCACTTTGCTCGCGACCGGCACCGGTACGAGCGCGACGCCGCCGCCCTGCCGATGTTGACTTGCGCGCATGTTCCACGTACTGGGACAGCTCTTTGCGGAGCTTGCTCGCGTTACCGGAACTAAGGTCGATCTCATAGGTGGAGCCGTCGAGACCAAAGCTAACGGTCTCGGTCGCCTCGCTCCCATCGAGATCATCGACGAGAAGCACCTGTACCTTCTGTGCCATGGAAACAGCCCTTCTGCGGAGCAACCTATTTCGGTTGCCAAAGATATACCCCACTACTTGCTTTTGACAATTCGGGGGTGGGAGTTTCGCAGTTGATGTTCTCGTCGAGCATCTCCGAGAGCCCTCAGATCCGGACACTGAGCGTAATCGACCGTCTGGTCGCTGGTTAACCGCCATCGCCACGTTTTCATTCATCGCGGCGACGACGGTCGGTACACAGACCCGAGGGAAGCGGATACCGCGCCCCCAAAAGCGCCTTAAAGGCCTTTGTTGAGTGAAATATCACGCATCTTCGCGATGATCGGCAGGGCGGGAAGCTCCCTCAGCCTGCGCCAAGGCGGTGTTGGCAGCAGAGCCCCCGGCTTCGCTATCCAGCCTGGTCTCTTCATCTCCGCCGCCTCGCTGAGGCGCCATCTCGCGACGCAGGAACCAGCGGACACCCAACAAAATAGCCACGCACATGATCAGCGGCGGTGCCAGAGCCGCCACGTCCTGCAGCACGCCTTACACCTTCTTACCGTGTCAGTATCGTCATGATCGGTATCGTGTTGGTCCGTATCGGATGAGCGCATCACCGTGACACGGATCACTGCAAGCGCCCGATCTCACTGGCGCTCTTCCACGGTACTCCACTGTTCTATGAGGCCGCTCTAAGGGGGACACCGCCGGGGACGACAATCCCGGCCATTCCTTCATAGGCGAAGCAGCATACGGACGTTACCCAGAGTGTTCGGCTTGACTCGGTCGAGGTCTAGGAACTCCGCGACACCTTCATCGTAGGAACGCAGCAACTCCGCGTACACCTCAGGCGCGACGGGAGTACCGCTGATTTCCGCAAAACCATGCTTGACGAAGAACGAGACTGCGAACGTCAGCACAAATACTCGTGCAACTTCCAGTTCGCGTGCTCGGCCGAGTAGCTCGTTCACGACCAGTCCGCCGGCTCCAGATCCACGACAACGTTCGCTCACCGCTACTGTGCGGATCTCCGCAAGGTCTTCCCACATAACGTGCAGAGCGCCGCACGCTACGACCGGACCTGGTTCTGGGGGATCGACGACAACGAATTCCTGGATGTCCTCGTAAAGAGTGACCGTTGGCTTGTTCAGCAGCCGTCCAGAGGCGACGTTCGCGTCGATCAGCGCCCGGATGGCCGGCACGTCGGACGTCCGAGCGGGCCTCACCTTGTATTCCATGGCTGCACCACTGTACGGCAGCCTATGTAGCGGGCGAGTGAAGTGGGCGAGGGGAGGTGGGTGGGGGTTGGGGGCAGCGGAGCCGACCGGCCGCGGCCGGTGCCGCATACGGCCCTCAGACCCGCTTTTCGGGCCGCCGGAAGTTACTTGTGAGCAAAACTTCTTCGGAGTTGGTTGGCAGCGGCCAGTGAATCCAATATCGTCCATCGATGTGCTTACAGTCAGGAGAGTCGCGATGCTCGCGGCCGGGACCGCCGCCTTGGTGGCTGTCCTGCCCGGAGGTATCGGAGGAGCTCAGACCGTCCAGCCGCAGCCCTCCCTCACTTCACTTGTGGCGCAGGCACGTCAGCTGTCCAACGAGATCGACTCTCTTGGCCAGCAAATTGACGGTCTGCGTATCCAGCTTTCTCAGGCCCGCGCTGAGGCCAAGCTGGCGGAGCAGGCCGCGGCTCGTGACGAGAAGTCGGTTAACTCAACTCAGATAGCGGTGGCCGCGCTTGCCGCGCAAAGCTACATGGACCTGGGGTCAGACCCGACACTAGAACTGCTCACCAGCGGGAATCCCAACGCATTCCTCAACGAGGCCGCTACGGTCACCGAGCTGGATAACAACGCCGGGCTGCGCTACACGCAGGTGCACACGGCCCAGCTCGCGGCGGAACGCGCCAGGACCACGGCTGAGCAGCAGATCGCGGACGCGACCACGCTGCAGACCCAGCTGAACGCGAAGACCTCGGTTATTGACCAGGAGATCGGCAAGATAAACAGCTCCGCGATGGAGCAGGCGATGCAGATCTTCGACAGCACCGGCTCGTACCCGACCTTCACGCTGCCGACAGAGAACACCGTGGGCGCCATCGCCCTGCGTTATGCGCTCACCAGGCGCGGGGACGCCTACGTATGGGGCGCCGCCGGGCCGAGCCAATTCGATTGCTCAGGCCTGGTCGTGTGGTCGTTCGCCCAGGAAGGCATTTCGCTACCGCACTACACCGGCAGCCTGTGGGACCTGGGGACGCACGTGTCGGAAGCGGACCTAGAGCCGGGCGACCTGGTGTTCTTCTTCGCCGACGAAAGCCACGTGGGCATCTTCGTCGGCAACGGCCTAATGGTTGACGCCCCCACCTTCGGCCAGCCGGTCCAGGTCCAGCAAATCGACTGGAGCGCCTACGTAGGCGCCGTCCGCATCTCCTGACAGCCGACGCCCGAAGGGCAGCGATGAGTCATCGACGCCCCTAGAGGGGCAGCCATGAGTCATCGCTGCCCTCGAGGCCGTGAAGGGCTCTCGGCGGCTCTGGGAGCGCCCAGGAGCGCTCCCAGAGCCCCCACCGGCTTCAGGGACCGGGCGGGGTTATTCGGGACGGACGAACGGGAACAGGATCGTGTCGCGGATGTTGTCGCCCGTGAGCGTCATCAGCAGGCGATCGACGCCCATGCCCATTCCGCCCGACGGAGGCATGCCGTACTCCAGGGCCCGCAGGAAGCCCTCGTCGATTTCCATCGCCTCGGGGTCGCCGCCGGCCTTGAGCAGCGACTGGGCGGTCAGCCGCTCGCGCTGGATCACCGGGTCGACGAGCTCCGAGTAGCCGGTGCCAAGCTCGGCGCCGAACACCACCAGGTCCCACTTCTCCGCGAGACGAGGGTCGGACCGGTGCTGACGGGTCAACGGCGAGACCTCTACCGGGAAGTCACAGTAGAACGTCGGCTGAACGGTGTTCTTCTCCACCAGCCGCTCGTACATCTCCAGCACGATCTGCGCCTGGTTCCAGTCCGGCTGCAGGGGCACATCGAGCCGCTCCGATAGCTTGCGCAGCACCGCGACCGTGGTGTCGGGCGACACTTCCTCCCCGGTCGCGGCCGAGACCGCGCCATGCACGGTGACATACGGCCACTCACCACCGAGGTCCACCTCGGTGCCATCCGGCGTGGTGACCACGGTGGTGCCAAGGGCCGCGAGGGCCGCCTGCTGCACAAGCTCGCGGGTCAACTCGCCGATCGTGTGGTAGTCGCCGTAGGCCTGATAAGCCTCGAGCATGGTGAACTCGGGGTTGTGAGTGGCGTCGGCGCCCTCGTTGCGGAAGATCCTCCCCATCTCGTAGACCCGCTCGATCCCGCCGACGACCAGGCGCTTCAAGTACAGCTCGAGCGCGATCCGAAGGTAGACCTGCGAATCGTAAGCGTTGAAGTGGGTGATGAACGGCCGCGCATTCGCTCCCCCGTGCAGCGGGCTCAGCACCGGCGTCTCGACCTCGAGGAACCCGTGGGACGCGAGGGAGGTTCGCAGCGACGCCATCACGGCCGCGCGGCGCTCAGCGGCTTGCCTGGCCCCGGGATTGATGATCAGGTCCACGTAGCGCTGCCGCACCCGGGCCTCTGGGTCGGACAGGCCCGCGTGCTTCTCAGGCAGCGGCCGGAGCGACTTCGCGGTCAGCACCCAGGATGAGGCCAGCACCGACAGTTCGCCAGAACGCGACGTGATCACCTCACCGGTCACGCCCACGTGGTCGCCGAGGTCGACATCCCGCTTCCACGCCTCGAGCTGGTCGGCACCGACACCGTTCAGCGAGATCATCACCTGGATGTCGCCGGTGCCGTCGCGCAGCGTCGCGAAGCACAGCTTCCCGCCGATCCGCGATAGCATCACCCGCCCGGCGACGCTCGCCACCTCGCCGGTGGACGTATCGGGCGGAAGTGATCCGTGTTTGGCGCGCAGCTCCGCCGCGGTCGCCGTCCGGTCGAACCAGACGGGATACGCTTCGGTGCCGGACTCGAGCAGCCTTTCTCGCTTGCCAAGCCGGACACGGACCTGCTCCGGGATATTTTCTTCAGCCACGCCCAGAGGCTACCGAATAAGTCTTGAGCGTTCCGCTCATAAACCAGCCGCAGCCCGATCAGCGTCAGCCACGGCTCATGGGCGGTGATGAGCGGCACCTCATTGATGATCAGCGGCGCCAGCCCGCCGGTGGCGATTACGGTAACGCCGTCCGGATTTTCCGGCGCTAGCTCGTCGCGCATCCGGCGCGCGATGCCCTCGACCTGCCCGGCGAACCCGTAGAGCATCCCGGATCGCAGCGCGTCCACCGTGCTCTTCCCGATCACATGCGGCGGACGGGACAACTCCACCTTCAGCAACTGCGCGGCCCGCCGGGCCAGCGCCTCCACCGAGACCTCGATCCCGGGCGCCAGCGCCCCGCCGACGAACTCGCCGAGCGCCGACACCGCGTCAAAGTTCGTCGACGTCCCGAAGTCCACGACTATCGCCGGCCCGCCATACAGGTGGACGGCGGCGAGCGCGTTCATGATCCGGTCGCTGCCGACCTCCTTGGGGTTGTCGTACCGGATCGGCACGCCGGTCTTGACCCCGGGCTCGACGATGATCGTCGTCCGGTCGGCGTAATACCGCGTGCACATTTCCCGCAGCTCGTGCAGCACCGAGGGCACGGTCGAGCACAAGGAGATGCCCGCGATGTCCGTGTCCTTCACCGCCGCGCTCAGCCCGATCAGGCCGCGCATCACGACGAATATCTCGTCGGCCGTACGGTCCGGTACGGTGGCGATCCGCCAGTGCTCGACGAGCGTTTCTCCGTCGAACACGCCAAGCACCGTATTAGTGTTCCCGACGTCAATTGCTAGCAGCATCGATCTCAACCCGAATATTGTCGATTAGTCTCGTCTGACCCACGCGCGCCGCGATCAGCAACAGCGCCGTTCCTCGATATTTTTCCATAACGACGGTGAATTCATCCCCGTCGACAAGCTCGATGTACTCCGGGCTCACGCCACCGTCGGCCAGCACCTTCCGAGCCGCCGCGAGCACGGCGGCGGGGCCGTCACCAGCGGCTTCGGCACCCGCGGACAGCGCGCGGGGCAGGGAGAGCGCGGCTCGCCGTTCTGATATGGAAAGAAATCTGTTACGGCTGGAGATGGCGAGGCCATCAGCGTCCCGTACGGTGGGAACCCCTTCGATGGCAATGGGCAAGCCGAAATCATCGACCATGAGCCTGACCAGGGCGAGTTGCTGCGCGTCCTTTTCGCCGAACACCGCTACGTCCGGACGGACCAGGCTGAAAAGCTTGAGCACGACGGTCAGCATCCCCGCGAAATGACCGGGCCTGAATTCGCCCTCCAAGACCGTTCCTAGCGGCCCAGGATCCACCGTTATCCGTTGCTCGCGCGGGTACATCTCGGTGAGCGGCGGGGCGAATACGAAATCCCCTCCCTCGGCCTCGATAACGCTCATGTCAGCGTCCAGCGTGCGGGGATAGCGCTCCAGGTCAGCCGCCTCGCCGAATTGCAGCGGGTTCACGAAGACACTCACGATGACAGTGCCCCGGGGGGGTGCGGGGGGTCGGCCCCCCGCCGGGCTAGCATTACCGCCAGCGGCCCAGGCGCGGCGCAGCAGCGCGCGGTGGCCGTCGTGCAGCGCGCCCATGGTGGGGACGAGCACGACGGGTCCGTGAGCGTCCGCGCGGGCGGCGGCGAGTTCCGCGCGGGTGGTGAGCAGTCGCGTCATGCCGCGCCGCCGAGGACGTCCAGCAGCCGCTCGGCGTCCTCCGGCTTGAGCAGGCCCGCCGCCAGCGCGCGCTCCGCGGTAAGCCGGGCCAGCGACAGGTAAGCGGCCCGAGCGCCCGTCGAGGCTTCGCCGAGCGCCTCAATGTGGCGGGCGACCGTTCCCGCGTCGCCGCGAGCCACCGGTCCGGTGAGACCGGCGTCGCCGAACCTGAGCGCGTTGTCCAGCGCGGCCGACAGCAACGGGCCGAGCATGCGGCTCGGGTTGGGCACACCCGCCTGGCCGAGCAGGTCGGCGGACTCGGCCACCAGGGTGACGAGGTGGTTGGCCGCGCCGGCGAGCGCCGCGTGGTACAGCGCGCGCTGGTCCTCCGCGATGAAGACCGGCTCGCCGCCCATCTCGATGACGAGTGCCTCGGCCACCGGGCGGAGCTGCTCGGGCGCGGTCACGCCGAAGCTGACGTCCTTCATCCGCTCGGTGTCGTCATCCCGGCCGGTGAAGGTCATCACCGGGTGCAGGGCGAGCGGCAGCGCGCCCTGGCGCGTCGCGGGTTCGAGCACGCCGGTGCCGTACCGTCCGCTGGCGTGCGCGATCAGGCGGCCCGCGTAGGGCGCGTCCGTGGCCGCCAGACCGGAAATGAGGCCAGGCAGCACGTCGTCGGGGACGGTGACGAGCACCAGGTCTGACGCTTCGAGTACGCCGGCCGGCTCGGTCACCTCGATGGCCGGAAAGCTAGCCAGGATGCGATCCATCGACTGTTGCGATGCGGGCGTGGTGGCGACCACCTCGTGTCCGGCGGATGCCAGCGCGCGGGCGAGCGCGACACCGGCGCGACCGGGCCCGATCACGCCGGTCCGGAGCCGTGCTGGGTGATTGTCCGGGCTGTTCACGGTGCTCAGCTTAAAGCCTGTTGGAAAGGGCGCCGGAATCCCCCATAGGAATCCGGCGCCCCCGTTTACGGCGAACTAGTCGCGACTACCAGCCCCAGCCGAGCAGGGGACCGTTGACACTGGCGCCCCCCTCGCAGCTAGCGTTGGCGACGCCCAGGATGGCGATCGCGTTTCCGCACGCGTCGACCGGAATAGAGATCGGGGCGATGACCTGGTTGCCGCTCAGGATCGAGCCGTTGCCGCTGGTCACGGGGCCGCTGCTCGCGAATGCCGGGGCGCCCATCAGGGCGACCGCCGCACCGGATACAGCCAGCATTCCAACGACACGGGTCTTCATCTGCACGTGTTGCTCCTCTCATCGAGGGTCAGGGGGTTAACACGGCGACTCCTTTATGTGAGCTGCCATCGACAGAGAGTAGTCGATTCGGTCGACAATGTGTAGTCGTTCTTATACCTGAAGCGAAAAGCCCAGGTCAACGCGGGGCATCAGGGACGCGGCAGCTGTTCTCGAGGAAGAAGGCCGCGGCGGTCAGGACAACGCAGGCGCCGAAGATGACGGCCGCCGTGATCAGGTCCTGGCGGGGGGTGGGGACGTCCCACGAGCCACTGGTGTAGAAGACAAACCCGGCGGCGACCCCGCCGATGACCGAGCCCGCCAGCGAACTCGCCTTGGCCAGCGCGAGCATCCGCATCGTGTACTCGGGGACCGGTACCGGGCGCTTGGCGTCGGGCTTGCGGATCCGGGTCCGCAGGTCACGCGCGGCCCAGGCTTCCGCGCCGGCGGCGACGAGCAGGGCGGGGACCATCGTCCACGGAAGGACCGGGAGGCTGTTGTAGACGATCTCCAGGATGCTCCAGGTGATCGCCGCGCAGACGGCCGCGATACCGATGAGCGTGAGCGGACGGGTGGGTTTCACGTGCGGACCCGCAGCGTGAGGTTCGTGCGGCGCACGTCGCCGTGGTCGGGGCCCAGCGCCGCTAGCAGGTCCGCCACCGGGCCGCTGCCTGGCAGCACGGCGGACGGGTCCAGGTCATGCCAGGGCGCGAGCACGAAGGCCCGCTCGGCGGCCCGGGGATGCGGCAGCGTCAGCTCCGGCTCGTCGCTGCGCACCTGTCCGTAGGCAATGATGTCCAGGTCCAGTGTGCGAGCGCCCCAGCGGACCTCTCGGGCCCGCCCAGCGGCTGTCTCGATCTCGTGCAGCCGGTCAAGCAGCTCGGGCGGCGGCAGCGTGGTTCGCGCGGCGAGCACCGCGTTGAGGTAGTCCGGCTGCTCCGGCCCGCCGACCGGTGCGGTCTCGTAGACCGGTGAGACTCCCATGACCTCCACCCCCGGCAGCTTTGTTATCGCGTCGACGCCAGCTTGCACGATATCTAGCCGGTCCCCGAGGTTGCTCCCCAGGGCGATGATGACCGGGGTCATCGCGCGGCGGTCCACGCGGCCGCGACGCGTACCGCGTCCGCGTTCGGCGGCACCTCATGTACCCGGACGCACCAGGCGCCCGCGGTGGCGGCGAGTGCGGTTGCCGCCGCGGTCGCCGGGTCGCTGTCGACGAACGACCGCGGCGCGCCGTCGGGACCGGCGAGCAGCTTGCCGAGGAACCGCTTACGCGACGCGCCCACCAGGACGGGGAAACTGACCCCGCCGATCTGGCGGACCTCGTCCAGATGGGTGAGCAACCGCCAGTTGTGCTCGGGCTGCTTGCTGAAGCCGAGCCCGGGATCGAGCACGATCAGCGCCGGGTCCACACCCTCCGCGGTCACCGCGTCCACCCGGCGGGCGAGTTCGTCGTGCACCTCGCGCACCACATCGGTGTAGATCGCGCGGGAGTCCATGTCGTGGCTGTGGCCGCGCCAGTGCATGACCACGTACGGCACGGCGGCCTTAGCCACCAGCCGGGGCATGTAAGGGTCCGCGAGGCCGCCGCTGACGTCGTTCACCAGGTTCGCTCCCGCTTCGAGCGCGAACTCGGCCACCTGCGCGCGCATGGTGTCCACGCTGACCGGCACTCCGGCCTTGGCCAGCTCGGTGAGGACCGGGCCGACGCGACGCAGCTCTTCCTCCACGGTGATGCGCTGCGCGCCGGGACGGGTCGACTCGCCGCCCACGTCCACGATGTCCGCGCCCTGCTCCACCAGTTCCAGGCCGCGGGAGATCGCCGCCTCGGCCCCGTACCACTGGCCGCCGTCGGAGAACGAGTCGGGCGTGACGTTGACCACGCCCATCACCAGGCAGCGGTCCGCGTCGGGAAGGCCGTTAACCATTCGGAATCGCCTGCAGGCGACGCCTGACCCAGCCTAGGCCGAGCGCGCGCGCCAGCCGGCGCAGCGAGATCTTCGGCCACACCAGGAACGCCTCGGCCTCGAGCGCGGCCACCGCGATCCGCGGCGCGTCCTTGCCGCTGGGGAACACGAAGAACCTCGGCTGCCAGACCGGGTTGAACTTCGCGTTGAACTTATAAAGCGACTCGATCTGGAACCACTTCGACATGAACACCAGGATCGAGCGCCAGGCCTTGAGCACCGGACCAGCGCCGATCCGCTCGCCCCGCTCCAGCGCGGCGCGGAACATGGCGAAGTTCAGCGAGACTCGCTTGACCCCCAGCTCGCTGCACGCCTTGATCGTCTCCACGATCAGGAAGTCGTTCAGTCCCGGCATGGCGGAGCGATCGCGGCGCATCAGGTCCAGCGAGAGCCCGTCCGAGCCCCAGGGGACGAACTGCAGAATCGCGCGCAGCACCCCGTTCTCGTGGGCGGTAGCGATCACGCAGTCCCCGTCATAGGGTCCGCCGACGCGGCCGAGCGCCATCGAGAACCCGCGCTCGGTCGCGGTGTCCCGCCAGTTGTCGGCGACCTTCAACATCAGCCGGAGTTCCTCGGCCGGTATGTCCTTCACCCGGCGGACCTCGGCCACGTAGCCCTGGCGGCCGACCCGGCTGACCATCTGCCGCACGTTCCGCATCGACCGGCCGGACAGGCTGAAGTCAGCGATGTTGACGATCGCCTCGTCGCCGAGTTCCAGTGCGGTGAGGTCACCTTCGCGGCACCAGACCTCCGCGCCCAGCTCACTGCAGCCCATCACCGCGGGCCGCCAGGCGTGCCGGTCGGCCTCGTCAAGGAACGCGCCCATCGCACCTGGCCATGCCTCGGGATCCCCGATCGGGTCCCCGGCCGCCAGCATCACGCCGGATACCACCCGGTAGCAGACGCAGGCCTTGCCGGTCGGTGACCAGATGACGTTCTTGTCCTTGCGCAGCGCGAAGTAACCGAGCGAGTCGCGGTCGCCCTGCTTGGCGAGCAGCTCGCGGATCCGCTCGGCGTCGGCCGGGGCCAGCCGGGCCCGCCGCTGGGCGGGGCGGAAGAACAGGTAGGCGGTGACGACCAGCGTGAACAGGCCGAGCGCGCTGGTCAGGAAGTGGTAGAAGTCGCCGCGGCCGTCGGAGTAGAACGTGATCGAGCCGCTGACTCCGACCAGTTCGTAGATCGCGTCCTCGATCCGGCTGGGCAGCGGCCAGTTCCCGTACAGGCCACCCGTGGACAGGTAGCCGAGCGAGATCGCCAGGTCGGCGATCACCAGCCCGAAGAACACCCACAGCGCGCTCCACCGGGTATGCGGATCACCGACGGCGTAGAACTCATCGTGGAAGCACAGCAGGGCAATGAGCAGGACGATCGCCACGATCGCGGAGTAGTAGACCTTGGGCGCGTGCAGGAAGTGGATCGCCACGTCGAAGGCGAGCAGCGCCACGACCGCCTGCCAGGCCCGGCGCTTGCGGCGGCGCAACTCGTACGACAGCAGCAACAGCATGAGACCGACGATCACGTCCGCGGTGCGGCCGACGTTGGTCAGCGTGCCAGGAACGAAGGCGCTGACCCCGTGCAGCTTGGCGTGCCAGTCCGGTTTGAGCACCGCCAGCACGTCGTTGAGCCCGATCAGGAAGCACAGCAGCCCAGCGACGTTGGGTATCCACGCTCCCCTGCTCGCGCGGGTACGCGCTTGGCGTTCGGCGCTATCTGGTCGTCCTACCGTGGTGGATTCGCTCATCTTGTGCCTGAAATCCGGTCCCTGTTCACGAACTGGCGCCGTAGAGCCATGTCCTACCCCCGTCACGGCATGCCATGACCGCTCTCGCGTCCATAGCCAAGGTACATCTAACCGATTAGACGCGCGGCATGCCCGGATGGTTCGGCCTATTTATTAGCTCTGTGCCTTAGCTGCGTGCCTTAGCTGCGTGCCTTAGCTGCGTGCCTTAGCTGTGGCCGAACATCAGCGACATGGCCTCCGCGCGAGTCCGCGACTCGCGGAAAACACCGCGCACCGCGGAGGTGACGGTCTTCGCGCCGACCTTGCGCACCCCGCGCATGGACATGCACATGTGCTCGGCTTCGAGCACCACGATGACACCGCGTGGCTCGAGTATCCGGACCAGCGCGTCCGCGATGTCGACGGTCATCCGCTCCTGCACCTGTGGACGTTTAGCGTAAACATCCACCAGCCGCGCGAGTTTCGACAAACCGGTAATCTCGCCCTTTTCATTCGGAATGTAACCGATGTGCGCCTTGCCGAAGAACGGCACGAGGTGATGCTCGCACATGCTGTACATCTCGATATCCCTGACCAGCACGATCTCATCGTGGTCGGCGTCGAAGACCGTGGTCAGCACGTCTTCCGGCCCCTGCCGCAGCCCAGCGAACTGCTCGGCATACATTCTGGCCACCCGCGCCGGAGTGTCGCGGAGACCGTCGCGGTCGGGATCCTCCCCGACCGCGAGCAGTATCTCCCTTACGGCACGCTCAATGCGGGGATGATCGACTTCAGGCGCCGCCATCGGTGACCTGGTCGTCGGTGCTACCCATCCCGGGCTGGCCCAGCGCGGGCTGGCCGTTCACTGAGCCGTTTTGCCCGTTCGCCACCCGCAGTGAGGCAAGCTCCTTCGGCGAAACGACGGGCGGCCGGTCGGACGGCAGCCGCTTGCCGTACCCGGTGTAAGAGCCCCGGCGCGGCCGCTTCTGGACCGGCGCGAAGATCTCCATGACCTCCTTGCGGGAGAGGGTCTCCTGGTCGAGCAGCCGGAGCACCAGCGCATCAAGCACGTCCCGGTACTCGGTCAGCACGTCCCAGGCCTCGTCGTGCGCGGACTCGATCAGCCGCCGCATCTCCTCGTCGATCGCGGACGCGATCTCCTCGGAGTAGTCCCGGCTGTGCGACATGTCACGGCCGAGGAACGGCTCGCTGTCGCCGGAGCCGAACTTCCGCGCGCCGAGCCGTTCGGACATGCCGAACTCGGTGACCATGTTCCGCGCGATCGAGGTGGCCTTCTCGATGTCGTTGGCCGCGCCCGAGGTGGGCTCGTGGACGATCAGCTCCTCCGCGGTCCGGCCGCCGAGCAGCATCGCGAGCTGGTCCTGCATCTCGGCCCGGCTGACCAGGAACTTGTCCTCAGTCGGCAGCGACTGGGTGTAGCCCAGGGCGCGGCCGCGCGGGATGATCGTGATCTTGTGCACCGGGTCGGCGTGCGCCATCGCGTGTCCCACGAGGGCGTGACCACCCTCGTGGTAGGCGATGGTCTTGCGATCGGACTCGGACAGGATCGCGCTCTTGCGCTGCGGCCCGGCCGTCACCCGGTCGATGGCCTCTTCCATGTTCTTCATCGTGATCTGCTTGCCGTTGTTGCGCGCGGTCAGCAGCGCGGCCTCGTTGATCACGTTCGCCAGGTCCGCGCCAGTGAAGCCGGGGGTCTGCCGGGCGATGATGTCCAGCTCGGCGTCCTTAGCGATCGGCTTGCCACGGGCGTGCACCCGCAGAATGCCCTTGCGGCCCGCCAGGTCAGGCTGGGCGACGACGATCTGCCGGTCGAACCGGCCAGGACGCAGCAGCGCCGGGTCCAGGATGTCCGGCCGGTTGGTGGCGGCGATCACGATCACGCCGCCCTTGGTGTCGAAGCCGTCAAGCTCGACCAGCATCTGGTTCAGCGTCTGCTCGCGCTCATCGTGCCCGCCGCCGAGCCCGGCACCACGGTGCCGGCCAACGGCGTCGATCTCGTCGACGAACACGATGGCCGGAGCGTTGGCCTTGGCCTGCTCGAACAGGTCACGGACCCGGGACGCGCCGACACCGACGAACATCTCAACGAAGTCGGAGCCCGAGATGGAGTAGAACGGCACGCCCGCTTCGCCCGCGACTGCCCGGGCGAGCAGCGTCTTGCCGGTACCAGGCGGCCCGTAGAGCAGCACGCCCTTGGGGATCTTCGCCCCGATGGCCTGGAACTTGGCTGGGTTCTGCAGGAACTCCTTGATCTCCTGGAGCTCCTCGATCGCCTCGTCGGCACCGGCCACGTCAGCGAAAGTGGTCTTCGGAGTGTCCTTGGTGATCAGCTTCGCACGGGACTTGCCGAAGTTCATCACCCGGGAGCCGCCGCCCTGCATCGCGGACAGCATCAGGAAGAAGAACAGTCCGATGATCACGTACGGGAGGAAGTCCTCCAGGATCGTCACCAGCGCGCTGGTCTTCGGGATCTGGACGTTGTAGCCGCCGGTCAGCTTGCCTGAGTCGTACAGCTTCTGCAGATCCTGCTGCAGGACGATGCCCTGGCCGCCGGTCCAATCCGCTTGGTAGACGGTCCCGTTGTCCATGGTGAGCAGGATCGTCTGGGACGAGTCGTTGATCTGAGCCGACTTGAGGCCATTGCCCCGTTCGATCAGCTGGACGATCCTGGATGTGTCAACCGCCGATGAGCTGCTGCCGGAATTGGCGAAATTCAGCACGAACAGCATGAGCAGCACCGCGATGATCACCAAGACAAGCGGCCCGCGGAATATGCGCTTCAACTCCATGACGAGCGACCCCTTCGGCCCGGGGCCGTTCCCTCCTGACCAGCCTCACATCCCGCCGACCACCGACGAGACCGAATATACGACGGTACACCGGCCAGCCGCCCTCGTGCAGCGGCACAGCCGTTACTAGCAGCGCCCGCGCCGGCTGCCCGGTCGTGCGCTGTCAGCACATCTCGCAACTGTCAACGCCCTTTCGCACCCGACGCATTCCTAGGCCCCGTAGGTATCCGGCGCCAGCGTCCCGATGAAGGGGAGGTTCCGGTACTTCTGGTCATAGTCAAGTCCATACCCGACGACGAACTCGTCAGCTATATCAAATCCGATATAGCCTACCTCCACGTCCATCTTGACCGCGGCGGGCTTGCGAAGCATCGCGCAGACCGACACCGAGGCCGGATTGCGTGACCTGAGGTTGCCCACCAGCCACGACAGGGTCAGCCCGGAGTCCACGATGTCCTCGACGATCAGCACATGACGCCCGCTGATGTCGGTATCTAGGTCTTTGAGGATGCGAACCACGCCAGACGACTTGGTGCCCGAGCCGTAGGACGACACCGCCATCCAGTCCATTTCGACCGGCAGATGCATCGCCCGGGCCAGGTCCGCCATCACCATGACGGCGCCCTTCAGCACCCCGACGATCAGGAGTTCGCGGCCAGCGTAATCCGCGTCGATCTGCGCGGCCAGCTCACCGATCCGCTTCCGCAGTTGCTCGGTGCTGATCAGCACATCCTTGAGCGCCAGACCCACATCTTCTCTATCCACTGCTCGCCTCCGGCGCGCCTTTGATGCGCTGCCTTCCCTCGTCACTCGTCGCTGGCGCTCCTCGCTCCTCAGTCCAGGCAGCGCGGCGCGCCTTTGGCTCGAACATTATTCCGCCGTCCCGGCGGAACGCACGCAGCCCTCCTGGGAGGTCGATCCAGCGTTGGCCGTGCCAGTCTGTCACCAGGGCACCTAGCCAGCCCACGTGCCTGGCGGTAAGCGCCCCGGGCGGACAGCCCGCCACCACTGCCGCGTCCCGCAGCAGCCGCGATCTGATGGCTTCCGGCTGCGCGGCGAGGAACGCCGTTTCCATTGGCCCGCTAGCTAGATTGTCCAGCACCTCGTTATCGGCCCTCAGCTGGGTGGCGGTCCTGGCTAGCGCCTCCGCGACTCCCGGACCGAGCGCGGCCTCGAGGGCGGGCAGCGCGTCCAGCCTTACCCGGACCCGGGCGAACCGGCGGTCGCCGTTGTGCGGATCCTGCCACGGTCCGAGGTCAGCCGCCGCCTCGGCGGTCACCGACCGGCGCACCCCGAGCAGCGGGCGGCGGAACAAGCCGCGTACCGCGGGCATGCCCGCCAGCGAGCGCGCCCCGGAACCGCGGGCCAGCCCGAGCAACACGGTTTCCGCCTGATCGTCGAGGGTGTGCCCGAGCAGCACCGCTGCCGCGCCGGTATCCGCTGCCGCCGCCGACAGCGCCGCGTACCTTGCCGTACGCGCGGCCGCTTCCGGCCCGCCACCGCCGGTCACGCTGACCCGCCGGGCGAGCACCGGGTCAAGCCCGAGCCCGTGCAGCTTCGCCGCGACCTCGTCGGCCCGTTCAGCGGAACCCGCCTGCAGCCCGTGGTCGATAGTCACCCCGCCGGCCCGCAGCCCGGCCCGCGGCCCGACGAAGGCGAGCGCGGCCGCCAGCGCGAGCGAGTCGGCCCCGCCTGAGCAGGCCACGAGCACCAGCGATCCGGGTTCCAGGTCCGACACCATCCCGCGTACAGCGTGGCAGACCTCGGCTTCCGCTCGCCTCCGGCCCCCCACCCGCCTCCCCTGCCCGCTCCCTGCGCTGCCTTCCCTCGTCACTCGTTCCTCGTTCCTCAGTCCAGGCAGCGCGGGCGGACCTTTGGCTCGGTCAGCCGACCCTGGCCAGCCAGGCGGCGGGGTTGGTGATCTCTTCGCGGGTGGGCAGCGTCTCCGGGGACGTCCAGACCTTGTTGAAGCCGGCCATCCCCGCCTCCTCGACCACCTTGCTCACAAACGCGGAGCCCTCTGCGTACTGCTTCATCTTCAGGTCGATGCCCAGCAGGCGACGGATCGTCTGCTCCACCCGCCCGGAGTTACCCCGGCGGGCGTTGAACTTCTCCCTGATGTCGGCCACGGTCGGAACCACCTGGGGTCCGACCGCGTCCATCACGTAGTCGCCGTGACCTTCCACCAATGTCATAACGGCGGTCAGCTTGTCCATCAGTTCCCGTTGCTCGGGCGTCTGGATGGCCTCGAGCAACGACTCGGAGCCCGCACTCCCGCGCACCGCGCCCGCCACCGCGCCTGCCGCGTCCCGCACCCGGGACAGCATCTGGCTGGGGTCGATGTCGGACGCGAGCAGGAACTCGGTCATCTGCCCCTGCACGTACTCGCGCAGCCAGGGGACGCTGGTGAACTGCACCCGGTGCGTCTCCTCGTGCAGGCAGACCCAGCGGCGGAAGTCATGCGGGTCCACGCCAAGCTCGCGCTCCACCAGCGAGATGTTCGGCGCGACCAGCGTGAGTCGCCCGACTCCGTCTTCACCGGACTCCCCCGGTGGCAGGAAAAGCTCGTACTGGCCAAGCACCCGGCCAGACATGTAGGCAAGGATCAGCCCGGCCTGGACGCCGGTCACCCGGGAACCAACCGCGTTCAGCACCGAGGGCATCGAGTTACCGCGCTCGGCCAGCCGGTCCGCGAGCGGGTCAAGCACGACGCGGAATCCGCCGACGTTGGCCCGGATCCAGCCGGGACGGTCCACAACCGCGACCGGTCCCTGCGGGCCGTCGCTGTACAGGCCGGTGAGCTCGCGGACCGGAGTCTGGACGGCTCCTGCCAGCCCACGCAGCTCGGCGACCGTCTGCCGTGCCTCGCTGAGGCTCACTTGCGGACCTGACCGTGCCCACCGTGCTCCGGTGGAGATGGCCAGATCCCAGTCGATCATCTGTCCGCTCGCCATCCTCTTAGGCTACGCCGCATCCGCCACTCGGCGTACGCACCGCGGTCGAACCGCGATCGCAGCCCGGTCGCAGCCCGGTCGCGCCCCGGTCGATGTGACATCGACCGGGCTCTATGCCGGTCGATGTCACATCGACAAGCCCCGCCGTAACCGGCAGCCGCAGCGGGCCAGGGACTCGGCGGCGGCGTCTATGCCGTTGGCAGCCGACTGGAGGTCTCCGGCCGGGTAGCCCCCGGTCATGATCGCGAAGATCAGCACATGGCCGTCCTGGGTGGTGACGATCCCGGCCAGGGTGGCGACGGTGTCCAGGTTGCCGGTCTTCGCCCGCACGACGCCGCGGGCGGTGCCGGAAATGGCGCCGAAGATGCTCTCACCAGGCGACAGGGTCCCGTCGAATCCGGCGACGGGCAGTCCGGTGGTCACCGAGCGCAGGCCCGCTTCTGTCATCGCCGCGTAAAGCGTCTGGATCAGCGCTGCGGGCGCCACGCCGTCGTTGGGCGACAGGCCGCTGGTGTCGTAGAGCTTCACCCCGCCGGTTACGCCAAGGTGCCGCAGCTCCGCCTCGACGCCCGCCGCGGCGCCGGCGAAGGTGGCCGGGCGCCCGGTGGCGATCGCGACGTGCCGCCCCAGGTTCTCCGCGATGACGTTGTTGGACTCGGTAAGCATCTGCTGGACGAGCTGCGCGACGGTGGGCGAGGAGACGCTCGCGATCGTCGCGGCCGACGCGGGCGCCGTGACGCTGCTGTCGGCGACCGAGGCCTTGATGCCATCGTCGCTCAGCAGCTGCGCGAACTCCTGGTACGCCATGCCGGCCGGGTTGGTGGTGCGCGCCCGGAAGTTCGTCGCGTCGTCACTGTCCTCCGGCGCGCCGGAGGCGGTCAGCCGGCCCTGGTCGACCTCGAGGGAAACGATCGGGGTGACGTTCCCGCTCGTCACGTCCGAGGAGGTCCAGCCGGGCGCGTACAGCGCACCCGAGTAGAGGCTGGTGTCGTAGGAGAGCGGGATCGTCGTTTTGCCCTCCTTCTTAAGCACCGCCGCGGTCTTGCGTGCGAGGTCGGCGAGGGTGGCTGGCTGCGGGTAGTCGCTGGACGGATAGCTGTTTACGGCGAGGTCCGGGTCGCCGCCGCCGACGAGCACGATGCCCGAACCGGTCGAGACGACCTTGGTGACGAACCTGGCGTCCGCTCCGAGCGCGGCGAGCGCGGCGGTCGCGGTGAGGAGCTTCGTGGTCGAGGCTGGGGCCGCCTCCGTCGCGCCTTTGTCGTCGTACAGCACCTTGCCGGTACTCCCGTTGGCCACCATGATCTCGGCATCGGCGGCCGATACCGATCCGTCGAGCGCGCTCTGCAGAGCGCCGCTCAGCCCGGCTGAGGTCGGCACCTCGGTATCCGACGACGCAGCCTGCAGTACGCTGGTCACGGTACGCGTCGTCCCGGGGGCGGCGGTCGGGATCTTCATCGCCGCCAGTCGCGAGGGCAGCATGCGGGCGACCGACACGCTAGCTGTCAACGTGAAAACGCAGAGCAATGCCAGCGTGACCAAGGTCACCACTCGGGTGCTGCGCAACTGGTTTCCCCTCTCGCGGGCCGGTGGCCTCGCACGTTGTCCGCCCGCCCGCGGTCCGTTTGCTGCCCCCGGCGTCGCAGCGTACCGCTCCCATCGGGGACAATGAACTGAAATCAGCAGCTAAACGCAGGAGTTGATGTGGACGTCGAAGTAGTCATCGAGATCCCCAAGGGACAGCGCAACAAGTATGAGGTCGACCACGAAACCGGGCGGATCCGGCTCGACCGCATGCTGTTCACGTCTACTAGGTACCCCGCTGACTACGGGTTCGTCGAGGACACCCTCGCCGAGGATGGCGACCCGTTGGACGCCCTCGTGATGCTGGAGGAGCCGACGTTCCCTGGGTGCCTGATCGAGGCCCGCGTAGTGGGGATGTTCCGCATGCGGGACGAGGAGGGGCCGGACGACAAGATACTTTGCGTGCCCGCCCACGACCCGCGGATGGAGCACCTGCGCGACATCCACCACGTCTCCGAATTCGAGCGGCTGGAGATCCAGCACTTCTTCGAGGTCTACAAGGAGCTCGAGCCGGGCAAGTCGGTGCAGGGCGCCAACTGGGCGGACCGCGCCGCGGCGGAGGCCGAGGTCGAGGCCTGCCGCAAGCGCTACGCCGAGTACCTCGCCGCGCGCGACGCCGGTTCACCGGAGGACTGAGATGACGACCGTGCTGGTGACGGGCGCGAGCAGCGGCTTCGGCACGGCGATCGTCCGGCGGTTCGCCGCCGAAGGCGCGCGAGTGATCGCCGCCGCCCGGCGGCTCTCCCGGCTGGAGGAGCTAGCCAAGGAGACCGGCGCGGAACCGCTCATGCTTGACGTGCGGGACGATTCCGCGGTCGAAGAGGCTTTTCGCGGGCTCGGCGAGATTGATGTGCTTGTCAACAACGCCGGGCTCGCGCTGGGCCTCGAACCGGCCCAGCGCGCGTCGGTGGCCGAGTGGGAGCAGATGATCGACACCAACTGCTCCGGGCTGGTCTACTGCACCCGCGCCGCGCTGCCGGGCATGGTGCGGCGCGGCCGCGGGCACGTGATCAACCTCGGCTCGATCGCGGCGGATTACCCCTACCCCGGCGGGAACGTCTACGGCGCCACCAAGGCGTTCGTCCGGCAGTTCAGCCTGAACCTCCGCAGCGATGTGCACGGCACCGGGGTACGCGTCACCTGCGTTGAGCCGGGCATGGCCCAGACCGAGTTCTCGCTGGTGCGCTTCGGCGGCGACTCGGCCAAGGCTTCCGAGGTGTACGAGGGCATGCAGCCGCTGACACCGCAAGACGTGGCGGAGGCGGTGTACTGGGCGGCTGCCCAGCCCCCGCACGTCAACATCAACGTCATCGAGCTGATGCCTACCCAGCAGAGCTTCGCTCCGTTCCAGGTGGCCAGGGACGCTACTCGCTGAAGAGCTTCGCCGCCTCATCGGTCGTGATGACCCGCGCCTGCGCGGGGAACACCTTCTCGGTGAGCACACTGTGCACCTGCGGGTCGCGGTCGGCGCAGGCGTCGGCGAGCACGATCACCCGGTAGTCCTTGTCGGCCGCGTCCCGCACGGTGGACAGCACCACGCCGCTGGTCGAGATGCCCGCGAGCAGCAGCGTGTCGATCCCGCGCTCGCGGAGCTGGTCTTCCAGGTCGGTCGTCGAGAAGGCACCCACCCGGGTCTTGCGTACGACAATGTCACCGGGCTCCGGGGCGATCGAGTCGTGGATCGCGGTATGCGGAGAGTCGGCGTGCAACGCGACCCGGCTTTCCGGCGTGATCCTGCTCGCCATCGCGCTATGCGCGGGCATCGCGTCGAAGTCGGCGTCGTCAAAGCCGACCCTGACGAATCCGATATGCCCGCCCCGCTGCCGGTGCGCGGCGATCGCCTGGCTCGCCCGGTCAAGCAGATCCTCGGATCCGGCAAGCGAGCCGACGATCCCGTTCTGGTAATCCATCACGAGCAGCGCCGTCGTACGGGGGTCGATCATGAAGGTTTTCCTCTCGAAGGACTCCTGCGGGTCTACCAGGCGTGCGCCTCGGTGATCGGCTTCGTTTTGGTCGGTGCGCAACCGACTGACCAGCCATGCGCACGCACGCGAGTAGACAGTTCGACCTTATCAGTTAGAACTGATTACTTTGCATAGCTATTTTCCGCCCAGACGGCAACGCCGACTGGGGGCGCACCTGTCATGCTGCGAGATTCCCCGGCCCGCGATACCGGCAGTCGGCGACCTCCCCGGTCACGCAGCCCGGGGTTTCCGGGATAACGCGAAGGATATTTGCACCTGGGGGTACGAAAACTCTTCGCACTATCCTTGGTCGACGGATATATACGAAAAAACCGGCGACATGCTGCCGCCGCAGACACGCCCGGGGGCGGCCAAGCTCAAACAGAACAGCCGAACAAAACAGATGCGCCTCCGGGGCCGCCAACCCATCCAGTCGAAGGCCCATATGCCCGCAAAACGGTCGCACGGGCCGCCTCGCGGAAGCGCCAGGGCCGCTGGGCACGCCATGGATGTCCCATCGCTGGTGCTGGAGCGCCAGCGATGGGACATCCATGGGCCGCCGACCGCGGGGCCGCGACCGGGGGCGTTAGCTGGCGGCGGGGCGGGTGGCGCCGATTAGGCCGCCTGGCTGGTACATGCTGTCGATCCGGACGAAGGCGCCGGTGTAGGGGGCGTCGACCATCATGC
Organism: Streptosporangiaceae bacterium; assembly: GCA_050012355.1. Lineage (GTDB taxonomy): Bacteria > Actinomycetota > Actinomycetes > Streptosporangiales > Streptosporangiaceae > JBEKHI01. The sequence goes on from JBEKHI010000050.1 coordinate 23,234, forward strand.
CGTTGCCGATGTAGATGCCGACGTGGTGGATCGTGCTCGGATCGGAGGTGTTCGTCGCGTAGAACAGCAGGTCACCACGCTGGAGCTGGTCCAGCGGGACATGCGGGCCGGACACCCACTGCCACCCGGTCCAGTGACCCAGCTGAACACCCGCCTGATCCCACGCGCGCATGGTCAGCCCCGAGCAGTCGTAGCTGTCGGGCCCCGCGCCGCCCCACTGATACGGCTTTCCCAGCTGGGTCAGCGCCCAGTTGGCCGCGATATCGCCCTGCGTCGAGGAAGCACCCGACCCGGCTGCCCACGAAGATGGCGCCGAGCCGCTGGAAGCAGCCGTACTGACGTTGGCCGCGGCGGCGGCGGCGCTCGCCGCCTGCCGAGCTGCCTCGGCCGCTGCCGCCGCGGCGGCCTGAGCGGCGGCCTGCAGCACCGCCTGGCGGGCCCGCGCGCTCGAGAGCTGGCCGGCCAGCGCGCTCCGCCGCGACTTGGCGGCGGCCACGAAGGCCTGCTGACGCGCCACCGCCTCCTGAACCGCGGTCCGCAGCTCCGCCGCGGCTCGCACATCGGCCTGCTTGGCGATCAGCAGGTCCCGAGCCTGGCCGCGGAATACGCTGGCCACCACGTCATCGGCCTGCCGCGCGGCGAACACTTCCGAGCCGTGCTGGGCGAGTAGTTGCTCCAGGCCGACCATGTCGAGGTACTGCTGCGGCCCGGCCTGGTCACCGAGCATCGCGGAGATCCGGCCCGCTCCGCCCGCCATCTCGAAGTCCGCCGCCGCTTGCGCCGCCACCTGGCGATCGGCGAGGCGAGCGGCGGCGGTAGCCGCCGCGAGCCTGGCCTGCGCCGCCTGGTAAGCCGCGGCGGCCTGCTGCTGAGCCAGCACGGCTTGGTCATAGCGCTCGGTGAGAACCTCGGCCTGGTTCGCGAGCTGGACCAGCCGCGTGTTCGCCACGCCAAGCTGGTCCTGCTGCTGTTGCAAGGCCGCGGCTCGTTTGCTAACCGCGGCGGCCGCGGCCTCCATCTGCGCCTGGGTCGGGGGTGCCGGATCGTCACCTAGGACATACCGGGTCAGCAGCGGCGGACCGCCCGGTGTTTGCATCGCGCGCCCCCAGGGCGGTACGACCGCTAGGGCGAGGGCTCCGGTTACGACGACGGCGTGTCGGACGGGTCGGGGGATGCGCGTAAGCTCCAATATTCGAACTCCCTTTTCCCCGTGGCGTTCAGGTTAATCACTTAGTGTAATGGACATATCCCTTATCGTGATCTAGCTCTCCAGGCTTATCCGGTAACACCGGACCACGGCTGACGGCGAACGCACGTGTCACAGGTCCGCATGATCCACACTTAGTACGGGCAAAGTAAGGAACAAGGAGGACCGGTGACCGACGCCGAAGGAGTGCTGAGGCAAGCACCCCTGTTCAACGCGCTCGATGATGAAGGCGCCCGAACACTGCGGCGGCAGATGACAGACGTCAAACTGTCCCGTGGTGAGCACCTATTCAACGAGGGCGATGAGGGGGACAGCCTCTATGTCGTGCTCGATGGAAAGATCAAGCTCACCCGGGCGGCCCCGGATGGCAGGGAGAACCTGCTGAGCGTGCTCGGGCCGGGCGACATGTTCGGTGAGCTGTCGCTATTCGACCCGGGGCCGCGTACGTCGACCGCGAGCGCGGTAACCGACGCGACGCTGGCGTCGCTGCGTGAGGACGCGCTGCTGCCGTGGCTAACCGAGCACCCGCAAGGCTCGACCCACATGCTGCGGGCGCTCGTTCAGCGGCTGCGCCGGGCCAATGACGTGATTGCGGACCTGGTATTCACTGACGTTCCCGGCCGGGTTGCGAAGAACCTGCTGGACCTAGCCGAGCGGTTCGGCACCCAGGAGTCCGACGGGCTGCACGTGCACCACGACTTGACCCAGGAAGAGCTCGCTCAGCTCGTCGGGGCGTCGCGGGAAACCGTGAACAAGGCCCTAGCCGATTTCGCGGCCCGCGGCTGGCTGCAGATTTCCGCCCGCTCCGTCCTGATCATGGACCCGGAGCGACTGCGCAAGCGCGCCCGCTTAACGCTAAAGCCCGTTCAAGTACTCAAGCTGGGCACGGACCGACGATTCGGCCGCTGGCCATACCGCCGGGTCTACATCAGCGTAGACCCGGGCCACTATCTCCGCCGGGGTCTGGTCACCGGCCGCTAGGGCCGCCCTTATCTGATCAAGGCGTTCCGCCCGGTGGACGATGTAGTCGTCGAGGACCGCCGCCGGATCGGCGAGCAACGGGCCATGGCCCGGCAGTAGCACCCGAAGGTCATCAGCCAGCGCGCGCAGCGCGTCCAGCGAACGCAGGTAATCCGCGAGCGAGCCGTCGGGAGCGATCACCGTCGTCCCGCGGCCGAGCACGGTATCGCCGGTCAGCAGCGCCCCGTCAGCCGGGATCAGCAGGCTCACCGAGTCACCCGAATGTCCAGGCGTCTCCACCACGCGCACGTCGCACCCGGCCGCGGTGAGCACGTCCCCGTCGCCAATCCCCTCGGAACCGAGTCGCTGCGCGGGGTCAAGGGCGAGGACCGGCGCGCCGGTCAGCTCAGCGAACCGCGCCGCCCCGGCCGAGTGATCGGGATGCCCGTGGGTCAGCACGATCAGTGCCACCCGGCGATCCCCCGCGACCGAAATGACCCGCCGCAGGTGGTCCTCATCCTCCGGCCCGGGATCGACTACCAGCACAGCTGACGACCCCGGCTCCGCGATGATCCAGGTGTTCGTGCCGTCCAGCGTCATCGGGGACGGGTTGGGCGCGAGCACGCAGCGGGCTCGCTCGGTACCAGAACCATCAATCACGGTGTTTCCTCCGGCAACACTAGCCACAGCTGCCCATCGTCCTCGGTAACCTGCGGGCGCAGCGGCCGCAGTGATCGCCGCTGGCTCCAGATGGCGTCCAGGCCGCCCGCCGCCGCGAGCTCGCCCAGCGTCGCCGCGGTCGGCGGCATCAGCGGCACCGTCCCCATCCGCGCCGCTTCCAGCGCTGTCTCCGGCGTGAACCACCCGCCGTCGTCTGACTCACCACCGGTCCCGCTGTCAGGTTCCGCGCCGTCCGGCAGCAACGCGACAAAGAAAAATGTGTCATAACGGCGCGACTCGATCTCCGGCGTCACCCACCTAGCCCAGGGCTTCAGCAGCTCCGGACTGAGCTGGACTCCGCATTCCTCGAACGTCTCGCGTACCGCGGCGCGCAGGATTGCCCGCGCCCGCTCGGGCGCCACGCCAAGCTCCGGCGCGGGGCCTACCTCAACCGGGTTCGCGTCGGCCGGATCGACCGAGCCTCCGGGGAACACGTACGCGCCAGGAGCGAAAGCCATCCCCTTGGCCCGCCGCAGCAGGAAGACCTCTGGCCCCTCCCGCAACAGGATCACCGTCGCGGCGTCCCTGGGCACCGAGGGAGTGAGCTCGCCGGAGAGGAGCTGGCGCGCTCGTTCTGATCCATGAAGAGAAATACGGCGGGCCACCATGGTCTCAGTCCCCGGCCACCTCGGCGATGAGCTCGACCTCGACCGGGGTGTCGAGCGGGAGGACGGCCACGCCGACCGCGCTGCGAGCGTGCTTGCCCGCCTCGCCGAAGACCTCGAGCAGCAGCTCGCTGGCCCCGTTGATGACCCCCGGCTGGCCGGTGAAGCCGGGCTCGCTGGCCACGAAGCCGGTGACCTTCACGATCCTGGCAATGTTGTCGAGTCCGCCGGCCACCGACGCGGCGGCGGCGAGCGCGTTCAGCGCGGCGGTCCTGGCGTACTGGGCGGCGTCCTCCGCCGTGACGGCGCCGCCGACCTTCCCGGTGGCCGGCAGCTTCCCGTCCACGAACGGGAGCTGGCCAGCGGTGTAGATGTACTGGCCGGCCCGCGTGGCGGGCACGTAGGCCGCGGCCGGGACAGGAACCGGCGGCAGGGTCAAGCCCAGCTCGGCTAGGCGCTCCGTCGCCGTCATGACTTCGGCCGCTTCAGGTAGGCGACAAGCTGCTCTGAGCTCGGCCCGGGGATGACGCTCACCAGCTCCCAGCCGTCGTCACCCCAGTTGTCCAGGATCTGCTTGGTCGCGTGCGTCAGCAATGGCACGGTCGCGTATTCCCACTTCTGCATGATCCTGACTCTACAGTCGATCTATGGCCTAACCCCGAGCTGGCTGGTCCAGCCGGTGGCGATGTACACCTCGACTCCCACCCCGCTGATGACAGAGTTCTCCTTCACCGGGTGCGAGACGTACGCGAGCAACTGGGCGGTCTCCGGGTCGATCACCAGGTAGTCACCGGCGCCATCGCCCACCGCGACCCCGGTACGGTGCAGGGGATCGGTGACCCCCGTCACCAGATGCAATCCCGGCTGGTCCGCCAGCAGCCGGTAGATGGATGCCTTGGTGCCTGGCCGCGCCGGCCCGCTGAGCAGGACGTCGGCCCACTGCACCAGGTAGTCGGTGAATGTCGAGTTGACGATCACCGGCGTACTTGGCTTGCCGATTTCGGTCAGGTCCATGCGCATGATCACCTTCTCCAGGGCACCGACGGTAGTGGGCAGCTTCAGCATTTCCGCCATCGTGAGCTGGGTACTGCCGACACCCCAGTGCAGCGTCATCGGGTAATTGCTCGTGACCGGCACGGGCGGGCCGCCCTCGTTGGATAGCGGCGGCTCGCCATCGGCCTCCCAGCGGGACTTGTCGGCGGGAGACGGGAAGCTATACACCGGATCCTCGTTGACGATGGTCCGCGCCTGGGTCAACCCGGTCCAGCTTTCCTCGGTGGCCGCGTACGTCGCACTGTAGACATACTGTCCGGCTGCTTTGAATGCCTTCGTCAAAGCAGCCGGCTCGTAGTCACGCTTCTTGACATACCAGTAGGTACCGGTGACCGGCTGGGACCGGGCCGCCACCACTGACTTGGTCATCAGGAAGCCGTGGGCGCTCGCTGCCCTGGCCGCCGGGAACGCCCCGGTGACCGCGACGGCGACCGCCCCGGCCACGGCTAGGCCGCCGGCTGCCAGTGACCAGCGCGGTTTGGCGAACCGTCGCGTCTTCCTGGCCCGTGCGCTGCCTTCGGCAGCCATCCTCGCAAGGTCGTCGTGCCTGTTCCTGCGGTAACCGTCGTCGGTCAGGCTGTCCAGGATCTCGGGTTCGAGATCGAACACGACCTTCAGCGGATCGTTGACCTTGTTCATCTTCTATTTCCTGTTGATCGACGGTGCGGGCGGACGGAACGGCGTTCCGCTCGGGGGGGTATCGGCGGACTGGAGCGCCTTGACGAGCCGCTGCCGAGCGCGGGAGAGCCGGACGGTGAACGCCCGGGTCGAGCACCCGACGACTTCGGCGGCGTCCGCTGGGGTGAGGCCATGCCAGGTGACGAGCGTCAGCGCTTCGGCGTCGCGCTCAGGCAACGAGGCGAGCGCCTCCAGCGCCACCGTCCGTTC
>JBEKHI010000051.1:0-28645 GCA_050012355.1 Streptosporangiaceae bacterium
GGGATCTTCGGAGGGGACCGGGAGCCGGTGCAGTTCCTCGGGCAGATCGGAGATCTTGGCGAGCAGCAGCCCGGCCGCCCGGTTGACCGCGCTCGCCCGGCCGGGGAAGGACAGGTCGGAGAACCGGCCGCTGGAATCGAGCAGCATGACGCCCTCGGCGCGCCGCTCGACGACCAGCCCGGTGAGCGTGGCCAGGTTGTCCGCGAGGTCGGCGGACTTCAGCGCCGCGGCGGTCTCCGGGTCCACCGACGCGTAGTAGACGACCGGGTACTCGACCAGCAGCCGGCGCGCTCGTTTGGCGGCGCCCGGCTGCTGCTCGAGCAGCGCGGCGGCGTCACCTGGCCGCTGGATCGGCCGCGCCGGACGAAACAGCGCGGCGCACACGTCATGGTCGATGTCGTAGAGCGCGTCGCCGTGTTCGGTGTCGTGCGCCCAGTGTTCCGCGCTGCCGTCGGACAACCGGAGCGCCCCGTGGTCGGCGAGCCAGTTGAGCACGTCGACGACGGCGTTCTTGTGCTCGGTGATCACCGGGTCGAAGCCGAGCCCGTCGATGTCGTTCGCGCCGGGGGAGAAGGCACTGACCAGGTCCGCGAGGTTGATCTCGACCCGGGAACGCTGGAAGACGGCCAGCACCAGGCACAGGTACGCGAGCCGCCGCCGGTCGAACGGCCGCCCGCTGCGGGCGGCGAACACCGAGCGCTGGGTCGGGTCCAGCGCGTCCAGCCTGCGCACCAGCCGCACCTGGCGGGCGGTGGCGTGCAGCGTGTACCCGAACAGCTCACGGAAGTCGCGCGCCATCAGGTCCGCCCAGCGCAGCACCGAGGCGAGCGCCCCCACCCGGGGATGGGCGGCGGTGATGATGTCGCTGGTCAGCACGAGCCGCACGGCGTACTGGTAGCCACCGAGCTCGCTGGGCGGTACGCCCTTGGCGGCCCGGGGCTCAGCCACGGGTGGCCTCGACGTCGAGCGTGACACCAGGCAGGTGCAGGACGCCGTCCTTGGTGCGCACCGCGCAGCCCTCCGGCGAGGGGGTCAGCCGGAGCATGAGCACGTCGTTCTTGCCGGTGCCGCCGGTCACCTTTCCCTGGACGACGGCGCGGGCCTCGAGCGCGCGGGTGAGCAGCTTCAGCAGTACCACCGTCTCGGTGTCGCCGAGTACCCGCTCGGTCCCGTCGTCGAGCAGCCGGCTCGCGGCCGCGCGCTCATCCGCCCGGTCGGCCGATTGGCGGCGGCGCAGCTCGGCCCGCAGGCCAGCCTGCGGGTTCACCCGCTGCGGCAGGCCCGGGTTCGGCGATTTGCCGTGCCGGAACAGCGTCATCGCCACCTCGACCCCCGGCGCCTGTGACCAGGACAGCTTGGACGACAGGAGCTCTTCGTCGTCGTGAATGCCGCCGAGGTGGCGTGCCCGGCGCAGGCCGAACGCGGCGCCCATCAGCGCGTGCGCGGCGTCCTCGTCACCCGCGTCGTACACCCAGCGCGCCAGGTGCTTGAGCTGAGCGGACCGGTTGACGCCGCCCCGCTGGGACTCGGTGATCTGGCGCAGCAGCGCGATCACGCTCGATACCCCGGCCCGGGTGGCGTCCGCGAGCTCGGAGGTGCGGGTGCGCTGGCCCGCGCCCGCGGTGAACCAGGCCCGGATCCCGGCCCAGCGCAGCTGCCAGTCTTCGAGGGTTTCTTTTGCGCTCATCAGCGGCCGGTCGTCGGCGTTTGCCGCGCGGGCCAGCAGCGTCTCGATGCTGGTGGCCTCAACCTCGGCGACGGCGCTGGCAAGCCGGGGGAGGTAACGGTCAAGCTCGGTCATGAAGTCGTTCATGTGCGTGAGCAGCGCGTGCTTGTACCGCAGGAACCGCTCCGGCGAGGTGTCCGTCGACCGGGCGATGTCCCCGAGCGCCAAGTGGAACCGCGCCGACCGGCGGGCTAGGTCCTCGATGGCCCGGTCCAGGCTGTTGAGCCTGCGGACGATCTCCTCGGCGTCGGCTTTCGTGTTGGCTTCGGCTAGTTCTTTTAGATCGCGGACCATGTCGGCGAACGCGAGCCGGGACAGGTTGGCGTCGTGGGTCCGGGTGCCGAGCACGTTCTCGACCGCCGCGTACGCCACGTGTCCCAGCTCGGTGAACTGGTAAACCGACTGCCGGTTCCGGTACCTGGCCAGGCTGCCCGCCCGGGACGCGTCCTCCAGCCGGTGCAGCACGCCGTCTTCGGCCAGGTAGTCCAGCCGCTCGCGGAGATTGACGACGGCGGCGGGCGCCTCGTGGTGCGCGTTCGCGAGTTCCGCGAGCGCGGCCTCGATGTCGTCGGTGTGCGATCGCACCATGTGCATGGCCCGCAGCCGGTCCATCGCGCGCAGCACCCACAGGTAGCTGAGGTAGTCCTCACGCCGGGTGAACGCGAACAGCCGGAACCTGTCACTGACCGCGAGCGCGTCGAGATCGAACGAGCCGCTGGTCATCGGCCCAATGTACCGCGCCGTCCTGGCTCGCAACGGTGGGCCGGGTAACGTGGCGGCATGACGCCGGTTTTTCGCCTATGTGAGGATCACGTCGTCACCATGGCCAAGCTGGACCCGGTCGCGGCGAGCAGGCGCGGGATCGCGGACACGTTTGGCGCGGCGACCGATTACAGTCCCGACGGGTACGCCGCCCGCGCGGACGCCATCAAGGCGACCCTGGCCGCTCTCGCGGCGGCTTTCGACTCCGGCGACGCGGACCGGCTGGCGCGGATGTTCATCACCGAGCGACTGGAGGCCGAGCTCGCCTGGCACCAGATCGGCGAGCCGCTGCGGCTGCTGCGCGCGCCGATCGGGCTGGTCTCGGGGCTGCGCGACAGCGTGGAACTCATCCCGCACGGCGGCGCGGACGGCTGGCACAACGTCGCCGCCCGGCTAGCGGCCATCCCCGGCATGATGGCGGGCATGCGACGGTCCCTGGACGAGGGCCTGTCGAGGAACCTGCCCGCCGCGCGGCGGCAGGCGATCCACGCCGCGATCCAGGCGGACCGGTTCGCGGAGACGTCCACCCACGACGCCATCGTCGCGTCCTACGGCGACGGGCCGCTGCGCGGCGAACTCGCGGCGGCCGCTTCCGGCGCGCACGCCGCTTACGCCGAGTTCTCCGTGTACCTTCGCGATCACTACGCGCGGCGCGCGGTGACCACCGACGCGGTGGGTGCCGAGCGGTACGCCGTCGCCGCGCGGCTCAGCCTTGGCGCTGACATCGACGCCCGCGACGCCTACGAGTGGGGCTGGGCCGAGCTCGAGCGCATCGAGACCGAGCTGCGGGCGGAGGCGGACGCGGTCCATTCGGGCGCGTCGGTCGAAGAGGCGGCCGAGATACTCGATGAGACCGAGTACGTCACCGGTTCTGCGGCTTACCGGAACTGGCTGCAGGAGCGACACGACCGGGCCGTGACCGAGCTGAACGGCCGGTACTTCGACATACCCGAGCCGCTGCGCCGCATCGATGTGGTGCTGGCGCTCGATTCCACCTCGGGTGCGGCGTACTACACCTCACCGAGCGAGGACCTGACCCGCCCCGGCCGCACCTGGTGGCCGGTGACCAGGGGCCGGACCAGGTTCGCCACCTGGAGCGAGCTGTCCACGGTCTTCCACGAGGGCGTTCCCGGGCACCACCTGCAGGTCGGCGCCGCGTCGGTGAGTTCCTCGCTATCCAGGTTCGCCAAGACCACGTTCGTCAGCGGCCACGGCGAGGGATGGGCGCTGTATTCCGAGCGGCTGGCTGATGAGCTCGGCTGGTTCACCGAGCCCGGAACCAGGCTTGGCATGCTGTCCAGTCAGGCGCTGCGGGCCGCGCGGGTGGTGATCGACATCGGCGTCCACTTGGACCTGCCGCTGCCCGACGGCTCGCGATGGACCTTCGAGACCGCTTGCGACGTGCTGCGCACCCGCGGCCGGGCCGAGCCGCACCGAGTGCACCCGGAGGTGGTGCGGTACTTCGGCTGGCCGGGCCAGGCGATCTCCTACAAGCTCGGCGAACGCGCCTGGCTCGAAGCGCGGGACGCGGCGTCCCGGCGCCCCGGCTTCGACATCAAGGACTGGCACACGGCGGCGCTGTCACTGGGCCCGGTAGGGCTGTCCACCCTCGCCGAGGAACTCCGCACGGTTGGCTCGCTCGGGTCGTAGCCACTGGGCCACGGCCGCGCCGAGTGCGAGCAGCCCGACCGTTCCGCTGAACACCAGCACGCCCTCGATCAGCGCCGGATGACTTTCGTACCCTTTCGCAGCGAGGAACATCACGCCCGTGGTGGCGTTCAGCACCAGCCACGGCGAAGCCATCGGGGTCGTCACCAGGACTGGATCGGGTTCGACCTCCGGCGGCATCCAGATGACCCGGCGCTGCCACTGAGCCGCGGTCACCGCCGCCCCGGCCGCGGCTATCAGCAGCGGCAGCCGCAGGTCGAACGCCACCGACTCGGGCGGACCGGTCACCACCACCCCGATCGCGATCGCCTCTGCCACCATTATCAGCACGAGCGTCAGCATCCGCCGTCGCAGTGATACCGAGACCGCCAAGGTAGCCCCAATCGCCGTGTCAAGCAGAACTCGCAGGCCTTAAGACTCTCGTCATACTTACCCGCGACGCGGCCCACCCAACCGAGCCCGTGGCCGCGCCCGCCAGCGACGAAGGGCCGCGAGACGAAGGGGCAGCGATGAGTCATCGCCGCCCCTAGAAGGGCAGCGATGAGTCAGCGATGCCCCTAAATGCCGGCGCGCGGGTGGGGCTGCTGCCTGTTTCATGTCAATTCTTAATGGCAGGCATAAGTGCTCTGTTCCTCGTAAGAAACCTCTGAGAATCGTTGCGATGGCAGTTGCGTTTGACCAGGTCATAGGTCACATTTCGGATTATCATTTCCACACCGTGATGCGGCTTGATTCAATTCCCTGCGACATCCCCACACGGTTACAACGAGGGAGTTGTAGATGTCTGAAGAGATTATCGGCTCGGCCAGAACTAGCCGGCGCTTCTTCCTGGGCGCGGCTGGAACCACGGCCGGCGCGGCGGCCGTGGCCGCGGTGCTGGCGCCGACCGTGGCGAGTGCCGCGCCCAGGGCCCAGTCTGAGGCACAGGCCGACGGGATCACGGTCGGGTCAGGCGAGACGCTCGTCATCAAGAAGATCACCCGGACGAACTACCTGAAGATCGAGAAGGGCGCGACGCTGACCGCTCCCTCCGGTTACTCGCTGACCCTGACCGTCAACGGCGTTGAGACCGGGCAGAAGCTGGTAGCCACCGATGAGGAGGTGGAGAAGGTCGGCTCCTACACCGAGTTCGTCACCGACGTCGAGTACCGCGGCGACATAGTGCTCACGCCCGCCCTGTCGAACGACGTGTCGTGGCAGGGTCTGGACTTTCCGATCCGGCAGGCGGTGTACGTCGGCAGCAGCGGCGTGGCCTCCGCGTATTCGGTGACGTCCGCCGTGCGCGGCAGCGTGGCGAAACACTCGGCGAGTGGCATCAGCATCGCCTCGACCGGTGCCTGCTTCGACGGTGTCTACGTGAACGACGGCACCTTCGAGTTGAGCGACGCCCGCATCGACCTGGACGGCCCGGGCCGCTGCGACTTCATCGGCTACGGCGCGGCAGCGGTCGCCACCGGTACCGGCGGCCGGCTGGTCTTGGACGGCGTGTCGATCCGCAACCGGGGTGTCGTCCGGACCGGCGTCATCTCCGACGACGGTGCCACCGTCGTGGTCAAGAACTCCTACATCGAGTGCCTCAGCGGCCCGCTGCCGTCGGGATATGAGGACACCATCGACCTGGAGTACATGGAGGACTGCCCCTGGATGCTCGGCATCAAGGGCGACGTGCGGGCGACCAACCTGCTCGGCAACAACTCGATCGCGGCCTACATCAACTCCACTGTCATCGCGCAGGACTGGGGCGTGCTCTCCACCGACTCCGGCAGCGACTGCACGATGGTCGCGGTGAACACCGACGTCCGCACGACCGGGAACACCGGCGGGTACGGCTCTTACCTGATCGGTAACGCGACCGAGCATTTCCTTGGCATGCACTACGACGTGGGCACCTACGCCTGTATCAACACCGGCGGCACCGCCTACTACGGTGACTCGACGCACGCGGCCATCGCGGCGTTCAATGAGTCGCTGGACCTCGGCCTCACCGACCGCGAGATCGCCGCCATCACACCGCGCAGCACCGTGATCAACTCCAAGCGCTGGGCCTTCATGTGGCACGGCGCGGGCGAGATCCACATCGGCGGCGGCACCATCGTCAACTCCGAGCTGGCCACGTTCCTGAACAAGGAGCAGCAGATCGTCACGACGGTGGACGGCTCGGAGGGCGCCCAGCTCAACCCGGCCAACGGCATCATCCTGCAGCTAATGGAGAACGACGACCCAGGTCCGGGACTGGAAGACGGCATCCCGGTCAACAACGCCGTCTACACCTGCCCGACCGGCGTTCCGAGCCGGTACTCGGACTGGAGCGTTAGCACGGTGCACGACGACAGCGACTCGGTCAGCTACTTCACCGACATCGCGCTGAAGGGCGACTTCTACAACGGCGTCCGCGGCGGTTCCGCCATGGACCCGGGGCAGAACATGGTGCTCAACTTCGACCAGACCACGGTCGATGGCGTCATCTCCGCCACGGTCGTGACGCACTACGTCTCGGAGATCGACACCGACGACTACCTGCAGCTCGGCGTGGTCAAGAACGAGGCCTACGAGGTCATCAACAACGGCGTGATCGTCTCCCTGGCCAACAGCTCGGTCTGGACCGTCACCGGTACCTCATACCTGAGCGTGCTGACCCTCGACTCCTCGTCTTCGGTGGCGGCCCCGTCGGGCAAGACCGTAACGATGACCGTCGGCGGCACGACGACGACCATCAAGGCAGGCGAAACCTACACCGGCGAAATCACCCTGACCGTGGCCTAACCGCCCCCGGCCCGCCCCGCCCCCAGCGGGTCGATGCCACATTGGTGCCATCTGTTGGCGCCCATGAGGCATCGACCCCGTCGGAGGGCGCCTGTCAGGGGACGAGCCACTGCTGGTTTGAGCCTCCGTTACAGGTCCACAGATCGAGTTGGGTGCTGTCGGCGGTGTTGAACCCGGGGTCGTCTAGGCACTTGCCGGATGCCGGGTTGACCAGCTGGCCGTTGATCGCGATCCATTCCTGGTTCGCACCGCCGTTGCAGGTCCACTCCTCGATGTCCGTGCCGTTGGTGTAGACAGCCCCGGTGATGTCGAGGCATTCACCGTTGATCTCGATGGTCCCGCCGGTGGTCGTCACCCCGGACTCGAGCGTCCACTGCTGGGCGGCGGTGCTGTTGCAGCTGTACATCTGCACCACGGTGCCCGCGGTCGCCGAGTCCGCGTTGTCGTCCATGCAGTCGGACAGATCATCGCCCGCGGTGACCGCGCCGGTCGGCGTCGAGGAACCGACCGAGGTGACCGACAGGTCGCCGAACTGGTCGGTCTGGTACCCGTCGGTGCCCAGCCCGATCATCCCTGACGAGTAGGACGAACTGGTGGCCGATCCCACGGTTGTCCCGTTGATCGCGGCGGTGATCGTGGATCCGTCAAAGGTGAGCGAGAGCTTATTCCAGGTATCGGTTCCTGGCGCGGTCACGGTGCCCGACGCCAGCGTCGTTATGGTCCCTGAAGTACTGTTCTTGTATATTTCCCATGCTCCGGTATTGGACAGCTGCAGGTAGTAGTCGTTGATCTCCGCCGCGTCGAAGGCCGTCTGCCAGCCGACTCTGCCAAGGAGTTGCACCGCTCCGGCTTGCTCCATGTAGGCCTCGGCCGAAACCGTGTAGTTGCCCCAGCTCAGGTTGCCGCCGATCGTGTACGGGTTGGCGTTGTCGTCCCACTCGATCGGCTCGGTCGCGGCCTGCTGTTGCACGCAGTCACCGGACAGGCCGCTCGCGCACGGCTCGACCTCGAAGGCACCCTGCATCTGGGACAGGTACTTCGGCTGCTGGCCGACCGTGTCGGAGCTGAAGCTGTCGCTATAGGGCAGCGCGAACCCGGTCTGCGCGGGGCCCGCCGCGTCGCCCGCGCCCTGACCGGTGGTCGTCGTTATCGTGTAGACGTAGCCAGGCTCCACGGTCAGTGAGTACGAGCCGTCAGATGGCGTGATGCTCTCGATTTCCTGCATGTACGGGCCGTCGGCCGCTAGGTCCGATGCCCACACGTGGACGGTTCCGTCGGAGAGCCCGCCGGATACGTTCTCCGTCACGGTCTGCGCCGCCGTCGCGGTGGTCGTCTCGATGATCGTGGAGTAGTCGGTGTCGTCGGTCGACTTGAGCGTGACGTATGAGCCATCCGACTCATCCCCGCTGAGGTAACCGGACCCGTCGTTGAGGAACTGCCAGCCGGGCGCGGTGAACTGAGTGACTTGCGCGGCGGTCCATAGCTGGGCGCCGACCGAGTACCAGCCCGACGACGGTTCGGGAGCCCAGATCAGCCCGTCGGTGTCATACGGCAGGTCCGGGTAGACGGACGCGATGATCGGCCAGTTGATATACGCGGTCAGATCCCCGTCGGTATAGCCGCGGATGATGGACCTGATCATCGCCTCGGCGCCGCTGTTGTAGTCTTCCGAGCCGTTCTCGCTCGCCCACATCGGCTTGCCGGTCGCTTCGGCCGTGGAACTGGTCGTGCAGGTCTCGGAGCCGCCGCCGTCTCCGCCCGCGCAGGGGTAGTGGTCGCCGAGGATGGAGACCGCGGCGGCGAACGCCGGGGTGTCTTCGACCGCGCTGGCGTCGTCCCAGCCGGCGGTGTCGTCGGCGACGATCTGCACGCTGGAGTAACCGTCGTCGTTGAGTGTTGTGCGGAGCTGTTCGTACCAGGATTCGTCGTAGCTGCGTTCGTTCCAGCCGCCGAGGTAGCTGATGGTGAGATCGTGCGAGGTCGCGCAGTTCAGCCAGGAGACCAGGTAGTCGATCGTGGCGGTGGACCAGAACGTGCCCAGCCACCCCGGCGCGCCCCAGGCCAGCCCGTAGAACTTGATGTCCGGGTTCCGGTCTTGCGCCTGTTCCATCAGCCACCACTCGTAGCCGTTGTTGCAGTCGATGCTGCCTTCGGTGTGTTCGATGCTCGATTCTGAGCCATCTGTTGAGTTTGTGTCGCCGCCGATCTCGACCTTGAGGATCTGCAGCGATGCTCCGTAGTCCGGAGTGAACAGGTAATTCAGGATCTCGTTCTGCTCCGTTGCCGGGTAGTCGGTGAGCAGCCGGGTGTTGCCGCCGCCCCCGCTGATCGCCCCGACACCGTAGAATTCCCGCCCGGCGCTCGCCCCGTCCGCGCTGATAGTCGTCGCCGCGTGCGCGGTTCCCGCCGTCACCGTGGCGGCCACCAGGGCCCCGGCCGCCAGGGCAAGTGCCGCCAATATTCTTCGGAATCGCACGCCTTGTCGCTTCATCGCGATATCTCCTGACTTAGGCTGTTACCGACATTTGGGCACGGCTTTCGACACAAGTCAAGATGCGATGCGTCGGTGTCTGGGGCCAGGAGCAAGAGGACGGACTGGCGGGCAGAGGGCGGTTAAACTCTTCCGTGGCTTAGTCGCTGGACCGTCTCGGCCGTACCTCGAGAAGGGGCGTGCGCATGCCAGGTAAGTGGTACGAGAGTGCGGTGCCCGAGGATGAGCCGCCGGGGCCGCAGATTGATACGAGCGTGCCGCACATCGCGCGGATCTATGACTACTGGCTTGGCGGCAAGGATAATTTCGCCGCTGACCGGCAGGTTGCCGAGCAGGTCCTTGAGGTGGCTCCGGGCGTCGTCGAAAACGTGCGGGCCAACCGGGCGTTCCTTGGCCGGGTCGTGCGCTACCTGGCCGGGCAGGAGGGCGTCAGGCAGTTCCTCGACATCGGCACCGGGGTCCCGGCGGCGGATAACACCCACGAGGTCGCCCAGGCGGTCGCCCCTGAGACCCGCGTGGTGTACGTCGACAACGACCCGATCGTGCTGGCCCATGCCCGGGCGCTGCTGACCAGCCGGACCGGTGCCACCGCGTATATCGACGCCGACATCCGCGAGCCGGACAAGATCCTCGCCGAGGCGGCCAGGACCCTGGACTTCGGCCAGCCGGTCGCCGTCATGATGCTCGCGGTCCTGCATGTGATCGGCGACGATGATGATCCCTACCGCATCGTGGCCCGCACGATGGAAGCGCTGCCGCCGGGCAGTTTCCTGACGATCTCGCACGGTGCGAACGACATCGACACCGAGGTAATGGCCGATGTAGCCGGCCGCCTGAAAACGCTGATGCCCGCCGGGCAGAAGCCAGCGTTTCGCGACCGGGCCGAAGTCGTCCGCTTCTTCAGCGGGCTTGAGCTGCTTGAGCCGGGTGTGGTGCCGGTACCGGAGTGGCGTCCTAGCGCTGGCGCGGCAGTGGCTGGCCGAGTTCCGATGTGGGGCGGAGTCGCTCGCAAGCCGACTTCTTAACCAGGTCTTGCTAGCTGCCTCGGCGCAAGCGCAAGCGCCAGGGGAGCAGCGCCGATTCGAGCTGGACGGACAGGCTCATCTTCGACGCGCCCGCCTGGCGTTGCCCGAACCGGATCGGTACCTCGACGGCCGACTGCCCCGCGCGCAGCGCCAGGTACTTCGTCTCCACCTGGAAGCTGTACCCGGTGCTGGCGGTCTGCGCGAGGATTCCTGGCAGCACGTCGGCGCGCCACAGCACGAAACCCGCCGTGATGTCACGTAGCCGCAGGCCAAGTACGCGAGCCGCGTACCAGTTGGCCCAGCCAGACAGCAGTCGGCGGTGCACTGGCCAGTCCTCACCGAGTGATCCTCCGCTGATGTACCTGCTCCCGACCACGAGGCTGCTGTCCGTGGCCAGCGCTTCGCGGAGCAGCTGCGAGATCACCTCCGCGGGGTGGCTGCCATCGGCGTCCATCTGGAGCACGTACCGCGCGCCCTCGGCGACTGCCTGGGCCATGCCGTCGGCGTAGGCCCGGCCCAGCCCCTCCTTGCCCGGCCGGTGCAGCACGCTCATCCGCCCGTCGGCCTGGAGTGCTAGTTGCTCTGCCAGTTCGCCGGTGCCATCAGGGCTGTTGTCGTCGACCACCTTCAGGCGCAGGCCGGGCAACGGCAGGCTCAGCACACGTTCGCAGGTGGTGGCCAGGCTGCCGGCCTCGTTGTAGGTGGGCATCACGACGGTCAGCGGTGTCGCGGCCCACTCCTGTGGCAGCGCGGTGTCTTCCTTGACTCCGGTCGTCGCCATTACGCGCTCCTCGAGCAGACGTAGAGGGTGTCGGTGCTGCCGTCGTAGTCCTTCGCGGGGACCGTCGAGCACGACTTCTCCACCCAGGTCGAGATCGTCGTGGAGGTGGAGTCAGTACCACCGCCGAACCCAGTTCCGGTTCCTGTCGAGCTGTCTAGCAGGAAGAACCTGAGCTGGCCGGTGTGCACGAGTTCCTCGACCTTGGCCAGAGTGGGTTCGGGGACCGAGCCGCTGAACCCGCCCATGGGCATGACTTCCTGCCCGGTGGCCAGGATGTACGGCGACGCCGTCTCCCAGGAGGCCACCGCCATCAGGTAGCTGGCACCATCGCGGTTTGCCTCGACATAGTGGTAGATGTCCTGCTCGGCGGTGGTCAGGGTGGTCGTAGCGCTGTTCGTGATCCCACCGCCTGCGCCACCGCCGATACCAGTCTGCCCGCTGCCTAGTCCGTCACCGTACCGCCCGGTCCCCGTCCGGTCGCCATATCGCTCGGTGAACGAGGCGAATGTTCCGCCCGTCGTGCCGCCGCCGCCACCGAATCCTCCCGCCGGGCCAGCGCTCGCGTTGAACGAACTGCCGCCGTATTTCGTGTCCAGGACGGAGGCTGCCCACGCGCCCGGGGCCGCGACGATGGCGGCGATGCCGCCGGCCAGCGCCACGGTCGCGATGCGTGTTCGCACCCGGTTGGACAGCCTGGCGCCGATCATCGCCACGATCGCGATCACTCCCGCTGCCACGATGATGTCCCTGGCCCACGGCAGGAAGCCGCCGTAGCTACGCCATAGGAAGAGCGTCCAGGCTAGCTGGGCCGCCACCACCGCGGGCAGCACCCAGCCTCGCCAGCCGTTCGCCCGGTAGGTCCGCCAGAACATGACGATTCCGGTGCCGCCCAGCGCGGCCAGCGGCGGCGCCAGCGACGCCACGTAAGCGGTGTGCGGGATCGTGCCCATTTTGCTGAAGATGAGCCCGAAGGTGAGCAACCACAGACCCCAGAAGACGAACCCGGCCCGCAACTGGTCACTGCGCTTGGCGCGGCGCGTCCAGGCTAGACCGAAGATCACCGTTAGCACGGCCAGCGGGTAGAGCCAGCCGACCTCCGGGCCGTACTCGCTGCCGAGCAGCTTGGTCCAGCCGCTGCCGAAACTACTGCCAGCCGAGCCCAGCCCAGCTCCGCCCGTCGTGTTCCCTCCGGGCGCTGTTCCCGCTGTCCCTCCCGGAGTGCTGCTTGTCTTAGCCGTCGTGGCGGTGCCGCCGGGTGGCGTCCCGCCAAAGCCACCGCCGTGACCCGTCGTACCGCCCGGACCGCCGCCGCTGGGGAACCCTGACCCACCCGTTCCGGTACGGAAGCCTCCGCCCCCGCCGCCACCGGTCGTGACGCCCGGTCCCGAGGTCACCGCTCCCTTGATCGTGATGCCGAACCGCTCGAGCCCGTTGTAGCCGAAGACCATCGCGATCGCGCTGTTGTTGGTCGACCCGTCGACGTAGGGCCGGTCACTGGCCGGGGTGAACGTGTACAGGGCGATCCATGACAACGACACCGCCAGCATGATGACGCCCGCCACGCTGGTCTGCCAGACGCGGCGGCCCAGCCCGGCCGGCGCGCAGACCAGGTAGCCGATGGCGAGCGCCGGCAGCACCATCCACGCCTGCAGCATCTTGGCCTGGAAGCCCAGGCCAATCCAGACGCCGGCCCAGATCAGCGAGCGCAGCCGCGCCTCGCCCACAGCTCGCTGATAGGAGTCGGCGGCCAGCACGAGGCACATGGTGAGGGCGCCGTCCTCCATGCTGTGGCCGAACATCGACGCCGCTATCGGTGTCAGCGTGAACAGTGCCGCCGCGACCAGCCCGGGCATCACCCCCGCCCAGCGGCGGACGATCCGGTACATGGCAAGGACGGAGATCACGCCCTCGATCACCTGCGGGAGCGCGAGCGACCACGGATGGAAACCGAAGATCCGCGCCGACAGCGCCTGCGGCAGGAACGATCCGGCCAGCTTGTCGATGGTGATCGTGGCATTAGGGTCGAACGCGCCGAAGATAAACGCTTTCCAGCTCACCGACATACTTTTGACCGCGACGGAGTAGAACGGCGCTAGCCCGGCGTCAACGATGTTCCAGGCGTACAGCAGCGCGGCCACCGCGGCGATGCCGAGCAAGACCGGGCGAGCCCAGCTCGGCTGGCCGTCGGGTGAGCGCCACAGTTCCCATCGGCGGCGTGAGCGTGTGTGAGCGGGACGGTCCTTGGTCGAGGACAGGTCCATCAGATCCGAAAGGATCATGGACACAGCGAAACCTCCGGGGAGTTGGATCGGGATCACGGCCTGGCGTCGTCGCACGGGCGCGTCATTAATTCATGACGAACAGTCACGGATTATGGTCAGCCCGTATCCAAAAGTCCTGAAGGAGTCCTCAGCGCGGCGTAAGTCCCCGGCCGTCAGCGTCACCGATGTTGGTGGTAGAGGTCCGTCTGCACCAAAACTCAACACGCGATACCGCCCAGGATGCGGTTGCGGTTGCGCAGACCATGTGCTCGAGCAGCCATTGGCCCTCGTCGAACTCGAACTCCACGGACTACCCTCCGACGGCGAACTCCCCAGGCGAGAATAACATTCTCATATTGGGAGAGTAGCCGTGAAGGCGGGTCGCTGAGTCGGCGTGGAGGCTGCCGCCGGATGCCAACGGCACCGATGCTGCATTGTTGCGTCTCGCCGATGCGAGGCATCGTTGTGCGCCCGCGCCGCACGCCCTGTCGGAGCGCAACACTTAACGGGCGCTGCGCTCAGGTGGGGTACTGCCTGGGCTGGCTGGTGTAGGTCCGCCCGGACGCCACACGGGGCAAGACGTCATGTTTCTGGCGAACCGTCACCCTATGGATGTCCCATCGCAGGCGCCACGGCACCTGCGATGGGACATCCATAGGCCCCGGACGGGCGTCGGCGGCGCAGATAAAGCTGATAAGTCCGGATAAAGCGGTCATTGATCGTGGGACGGAACGGACATGGGGCCGCGGCCGAGCGCGGGAAGCGAGTCGCAGGCAACTGGCCGCGGTGAGCCGAGCGTCGATCAGCCGCCTAGGCGCTCGATGACGGTGGCGTTGGCCATGCCACCGCCTTCGCACATGGTCTGCAGGCCCCACCTCGCGCCGCGGGCGTGCATCGCGTGCACCAGGGTGGTCATCAGCCGGGCGCCGCTGGCGCCGAGCGGGTGGCCGAGCGCGATGGCGCCGCCGTTCACGTTGACTTTGGCTAGGTCGGCACCGGTCTCGCGCTGCCACGCGAGCACCACGCTCGCGAAGGCCTCGTTGACCTCGAAGAGGTCGATGTCTGACATCGACAGTCCGGCCTTGGCCAGGACTTTCTCCGTCGCCGGGATGACCGCGGTGAGCATCATGAGCGGGTCATCGCCAGTCACCGCGAACGCGTGCAGCCGGGCCAGCGGCGTATAGCCCAGCGACCGGGCCTTCTCCTCGCTCATCAGCAGGACCGCGGCAGCGCCGTCATTGATCGTGCTGGCGTTGCCCGCGGTGACGCGCCACTCGATTTCCGGGAAGCGCCGCGCGAACGTCTCGTGGTAGTACGCGGGCTTGAGCTGGGCAAGTACCTCGGTCGTGGTCCCTGGCCGCACTGATTCGTCCCGTCCGGCCCAGGCCAGCTCGGCATCGAAGTTCGCGGCCGCCGCGCGGCGGTGGCTCTCGGCGGCGTACGCGTCGAGTTCCGCGCGGCTCAGGTCCCACTTCGCCGCGATCAGCTCGGCGCTGATGCCCTGGCCGACCAGCCCGTCGGGGTAGCGTTCGGCGAGCTGAGCAAACGGGTCGGTGCCCGGCAGCACGCTCGATCCCATGGGGACCCGGCTCATGGATTCCACGCCGCAAGCGATCACGACGTCGTAGGCACCAGCCATGATTCCCTGGGCGGCGAAGTGGACCGCCTGCTGCGATGAGCCGCACTGCCGGTCGATCGTGGTCCCGGGAACCGACTCGGGGAAGCCGGCCGCCAGCACCGCGTTCCTGGTGATGTTCACCGACTGCTCGCCGACCTGGCTCACGCAGCCGCCGATCACGTCATCGATGAGGGCCGGATCAAGCTCGCGCCGCTGCGTCAATTGGGCCAGGGTGCGGGCGAGCAGTCGGGTGGGGTGGGTGCCGGAGTGCGCGCCCCCTGGCTTGCCCTTGCCGACAGGGGTCCGGATGGCGTCGACGATGACGGCGTTTGGCATGCTCACTCCCGAGAGGTTCAGGCTGGTTCCTACTCTACGGTAACAAAACGCGACACCGGCGTCTTCCTGGCGCGTTTTGGCGAGGCGGCCCGCGCGCCGAAAAGGCGGGCGTGCTCCCGCCGCGCGACGTGGCGGCGTTGCTCGCGGAGGCTCAAGACGCCTACGAGGCGGTAGCTGACCGCGCGTGACTTGAGCACCGCCGTTTTGATAAAAGGCATTTTCGCCATAACGACGGTGGCTGAACCAACCGCAGGCGCTTATTCCGTTTCTGGGCGGTGCGGCCCTGCCCGTGCTCTTTTAAGGGCACGGCCGCACCAACCAGCAAAGCCTGTCTCGTCCAGGCGACGGCCGGGGTGGCGTGAAAGTGGCGGGCCCGGATCCGCTGCCACGCCGGTGGCCCGACGCGTGCACTGTTGATGGTTGTGGTGCTAACAGTGCAGTTGTTTCTGGTGTGATCTCCTAGCTGGTGTTCCGTTGGTGGTGGGTGCTGCATTGCCCAGATTCTTTTCTTGGCAGTGCAGCACCCACGAGGAACGGTCCGCTGCCGCGACGCTGGCTGGGGGAGGGACTCTTCGGTCAGAGCATGGCCGGGCGGCCCGCGATGGAAGAGCCGCCGGGCCCCCCGCCGGCCGCGACGGGTGACCTCTGTCTCAACTGATCACTCTTGACCCGGCTACCGCCGCGTGTCTATAGTCTTCCAAAATACGGAATTGACTACCACAATGTGGTAACTCTCGGGTTAGGTGGTGCAGGGTGGCACCCAGGACGCTCTTCGCGAAGGTGTGGGAGCCGCACGTCGTCGACCGTCTCGCCGACGGGCCTGACGTGCTAGCGATCGATCTGCACCTGATACATGAAGTCACATCACTGCGTGCTTTCGAATTGCTGTCCGAGCGTGGTCTGATCACCCGGCACCCGGAACGCACGCTCGGTGTCGCCGACCACATCGTCCCGATCACCGGCGAGTGGACCCCACGGGGCCGGGACTGGGCGGACACGCTCGCGCGGAACTGCGCCGAGCATGGCATCCCGCATCTGGGGTACGGCGCCGCCAAGCAGGGCATCGTGCACGTCGTCGGGCCTGAGCTGGGGCTTACCCGTCCCGGTATGACGATCGCGTGCGGCGACAGCCATACCTCGACCCACGGGGCGCTCGGCGCGGTCGCGTTCGGCATCGGGACCACCCAGGTCGCGCACGTCCTGGCGACGCAGTCGCTGCTCATCAACCGGCCGAAGACGATGCAGATCCGCGTCGACGGCGTCCTACGGCCAGGCGTGGCCAGCAAGGACATCGCGCTCGCGCTGCTGGCGCGGTACGGCAACCTCGCCGCCGTCGGCCACGCGGTGGAGTACCGGGGCAGCGCGATCAGCGCCCTGTCCGCCGAGGCGCGGATGACGCTCTGCAACATGGGCATCGAGCTGGGCGCGCGGATGGCGATGGTCGCGCCGGACGAGGTGACCGCCGCATACCTGGGCACGACTCCCGACCCCAGCCTGCGCACCGACGACGGCGCCGACTTCGACGCGGACCTGACCCTGGACGCCGCCGGTGTCGCGCCGTACGTCACCTGGGGCACGACTCCCGCCCAGGCGGTGCCGCTCGGCGCCCGGGTGCCGGCCCCCGCCGACGGTGACGAGTCGACGCAGCGAGCTCTGGCGTACACCGGCCTGGTCCCCGGAACTCCGCTGGCGGACGTCACGATCGACGCGGCCTTCATCGGATCCTGTACCAACGGCCGGATCGAGGATCTCCGGGCCGCCGCCGAGGTGCTGCGCGGTCGGCATGTCGCGCCGGGAGTGCGCGCGATCGCGGCACCCGGATCGATGAGCGTGAAGGCGAAGGCCGAGGCCGAGGGGCTGGACGAGGTATTCCGTTCCGCCGGGTTCGGCTGGGGGACCGCGGGGTGCTCGCTGTGCATCGCCGCGAACGGTGACGTGATCCCGGCGGGCGGGCGGTGCGCGTCGACGACCAACCGGAACTTCGAGGGCCGGCAGGGAACCGGGTCGCGGACCCACTTGATGTCGCCCGCCAGCGTCGCGGCCAGCGCGGTCGCGGGCCGGCTGATCTCGGCGGAGGAGCTGTCATGATCATCAGCGGAGTGGCCGTGCCGTTCGGCTATTCGAGCGTGGACACGGACGCCATGTTTCCGGTCAGCGGCGAGTCGGCCGCGGCCGAGCGTGGCTGGGGAGCGGCACTGTTCTACCGATGGCGGGCTGACCCGTCGTTCATCCTCAACGATCCCGTCTACTCCGGTGCGACGATCCTCGTCGCGGATTCCGATTTCGGGATCGGCTCGTCACGGGAGACCGCGGTATGGGCGCTGGCGGGAGCCGGTTTCCGCGCGGTACTGGCGCCCAGCTTCGGTGACATCTTCCGGTCCAACTGCGTCCGCAATGGCGTGCTAACCGCGGTGATCGATCCGGGAGCGCGACAGCGCGTGCATGACTACCTGGTCGCTCATCCAGGGGCGCAGCTGACGATCGACGTCGCTGGTTCCATGGTGGAACCGGTCGGCGAGCCCGTCCGGATCGATGGTTTCGCCCGGCGAGTGCTCCTCGATGGCATCGATGAGTTCTCGCTGCTCCTCACGCTGGCCGACCGGACCGACGCGGCGCTCGGGCCCGCCCCGGACACCAGGAGCGTCGTGTGATCACGGTCAGCGAGCTGAACCACGGCTACGCGGGCAAGCCGGTGCTCCAGGACATCGACCTGACGGTCGCTGACGGGGAGTTCCTCGCGGTCGTTGGCCCCAGCGGATGCGGCAAGACCACGCTGCTGAATATCCTCGCCGGGCTCGAACCCATCCAGCACGGCCAGGTGAGCGTCGACGATCAGCCGCCGCGGGCAGGCCGGCGCGACGTCGGCTACATGCTCGCTCGCGACTGCCTGCTTCCCTGGCGGCGCGCGCTGGAGAACGCGGGCCTCGCGCTCGAGTTGCAGGGCGTCGACGCTCAGCAGCGACGGCAGCGGGCACGGGACGCGCTGGCCGCGCTGGGGCTCGCGCACGCCGATCAGCTGTACCCCGCCCAGCTGTCACACGGGATGCGGCAGCGGGTCGCGCTCGCCCGGGTCTTCGCGGCCGCACCGGACGTGATCTTGCTGGACGAGCCGTTCTCCGCGCTCGACCCGCAGAACCGGGTGCTCGTCCAGGACGCGTTCCTCGGAGTCTGGGAGAAGCAGCGTGGCACGGTCATGCTGATCACCCATGATCTCGCCGAGGCCATCTGCCTGGCGGACCGGGTGGTGGTGATGTCGGCGTCCCCGGGCCGGATCAAAAAGGTCTACGACGTGCCGCTCGCCCGCCCGCGGTCGGCGGCCGACCTGCGCGGGATGCCGGAGTTCCACCAGCTGTACGAGGCCATGTGGGCCGACCTGCGCGGGGAGGTGGAGCGTGCGGCTCAGGTATAAGGTCCTCGGGATCCAGCTCGCGGTCGTCGTGGTCCTCGTCGCGCTATGGCAGATCCTGTCGGTGACCGGCACGTTGCCCGACATCTATGTGTCGCGGCCCAGCGAGATCGTCGTGGCGCTGGGGGACGGGTTCCGTAACGGCTCGCTCACCTCGGCGCTCGGCGACACCCTGCTGGAAACCGTCATCGGCTTCGTGATCGCGTCGGTCGCGGGGATACTCACGGGCTTCGTGCTCTATGAGAGCCCGCTGCTCGAACGGGTGTGCCGGCCGTTCCTGACGGCCGCCAACAACATGCCCCGCCTGGCGCTGACCTCGTTGTTCGTGCTGTGGCTGGGCGTCGGCACCTGGGCGCACGTCGCGCTGATCGTGACGATGGTGTTCTTCGTCGTCCTGCTCAACACCTATGCCGGACTGTCCGGCTGCGACCGGGACTACCTGCTCCTGGCCAAGGTCCTGGGCGCCAGCCGGCCCAAGCGATTTGTCACCTTCCTCTTCCCGCAGGCGATCCCTGCGATCTTCGCCGGGCTACAGCTCGGCCTCACCTACGCGTTCATGGGCGCGGTCATCGGCGAGATCATCACCGGTGGCTCCGGGCTCGGGGCGCTCATCTCTACCTACGCATCCACCTACGACTCCGCCGGAGTCTTCGCGGACCTCGCGGTCATGGCGATCGTCGCCACCGTGCTGTCCGCTCTTATCAAGGCCATTGAATCCCGGCTGCTCGGCTGGCGTCGCCACGAGCTGCGCGGATTGGAGTAACTCATGCGAAGAATTCTTACCGCCGCGGCGGTAGCACTGACCATTGCCCTGGCGGCGTGCAGTTCGTCGTCGCCCAGCACCAGCACCGGCTCCTCGGCTTCCAAGGACGCTCCGGTCAGCGTGCGGCTCATCAACTACCCGGGAAGCGACGCGAGCTGGCTGGCCTACATCGCCCAGCAAGAGGGCTTCTTCAAGAAGAACAACCTCAACGTGACCCTGGTGTCGCTGCAGGCCGGGCCGCAGGCCATGGCGGCACTGGCCGGCGGCTCGGTCGATGTCGCCATCCTCGACACCGACAACATGGCACCGCTGCTGTCGAAAGGCCAGAAGTACACGCTGCTGGTCAACGCGGTGACGAACTTCTGGGCGCTCGTCGGCAACAAGTCCATGGCGGGCAAGTCGCTGTCGCAGGTCATGAGCGAGCTTAAGGGCCAGTCGGTCGCGGCGCCCTCGGTCGGCGGCACCGGCGGCCGCCAGCTTCAGGCGATGGCCAGTGCCTACGGGCTGCCAGCCAATTCGGTCTCGCTCGTCGCCGACCCGACCAACGCCTCGCTCACCGCGGGCCGCGTGCAGGCGGCGATCACCGACACGATCGGAGCCTGCCGCCTCACCTCGCTCGGCTACCCCGAGATCATGAACTTCGTCAACCCGCCGGACGCCGCGTCGTCCTATCCGGCCGGCGTGCAGTCGCTGATCGGACTGCCCGGCCTCGGCTACTGGGCGAAGTCGTCCTGGGCGTCCGCGAACCCGACCGGTGTGACCCGGTTCCAGCAGGCCATCGAGCAGGCCATCGCCTGGGCACAGAGCCCGGGTAACACGACCGCCGAGGTCAGCCTGCTCCGGCAGAGCCCGTTCAACCTGGCGACGCTGAGCGACAGCCAGTGGGCGACCTGCGTGTCGAAGGTGACGGCGGCGTTCAACGCGTCCTACCCCGCCTCGGCCGCGAAGATCTGGGCGGACTTCGTCACTAAGCAGGGCGTCATTACCGGGACGCTGCCGTCATCCAGCCAATGGCTGGCGACGGGGATCCCGCAAGGCTGACATTAGAGCCATGACTGAATCCCCGACTCGTGTGCTGAGCAAGTTCCGCGCGGTGCTGGACTGCTTCCTACCGGACAACCGGCCGATGACGCTCACCGAGGTGGCACACGCCACCGGGATGCCGCTGTCCACCACGCAACGGCTGCTCCGCAGCCTGGTGGCGGAGGAGTTCGTCGCCAAGACCGATGCCGGGTACGTGCTCGGCATCGGGCTGATCGGGTGGGCGTCGGCGGTCCGCCGCGGGCTGTCGGTCATCGACGCGGCCCGGCCGGTGATGGAGGCGCTCCGCGACGACACCGGGGAGACCTCGACCCTGCTGGTACGCAATGGCCTGCAGCGGATCTGCGTCGCGGCGGTACACAGCCAGCATGTGATCTCACAGCGGGCCGAGCCGGGTGAGGTGGGGCCGCTGCAGGCTGGCTCGCCGAGCAAGATCTTGCTCGCGTGGGATCCGGAGACGACGGCGGCGGTCCTGGAGCGTGGCCTGGCCAAGCTGACCGCGCAGACCATCACCGACCCCGGCGTGCTCACCGGCGAACTCGAGCAGGTCCGCGAGCGCGGGTACGCGCTCAGCATCGGCGAGAACGCCGAGGGAGTGGCCTCGGTGGGTGCCCCGGTGCGCGACTCCTCCAGCAAGGTGATCGCGGCGCTGTGCCTGGGCGGGCCGACCTCGCGGGTCACGGCGGACTGGCTGGAGGCACATCAGGAACTGGTCACCGAGGCGGCGCGTCAGGTCTCGCGCCGCCTCGGCTGGACGGAGAGGACTTAATGAAACTAGCGACGCGCCATCCGGGTGTCCCGGTGCTCGTGGTCGGGGACCGCGTCATCGATGTCGCCGACGCGCTGAAGATGGCGGGGTACCCAGGCGAGGCACCGTCCACCGTTACGTCGGTACTGGAGCGGTGGCCGGAACTGGCCGGACCGCTGCGGGCGGCCGAACCGGTGACGGATCTCGCCGAGGTGCGCTTCCAGGCACCGGTCGGCGAGGGCCAGCTCATCGTGTGCTGCGGGTTCAACTATGCCGCGCACGAGGCCGAGGTGGGCGGATCGGCGGTCGGCGCGACTTGGTTCATCAAGAACGCCAACGCGGTCACCGCGCCCGGCGCGCCGATCCTCGTCCCGCCCGACAACGCGGAGACGATCGACTACGAGGGTGAGGTCGCGGTCGTGATCGGCCGTGACTGCCACCGGGTCGGTGTCGCGGACGCGTTGTCCTACGTCGGTGGATACACGCTGGTCAACGATGTGTCCGCCCGGTTGCTCTCGCCGCCGTCGGAGTCGTCGGACGACATCAAGCGGTCGGTCATCGATACCCACCTGGGCAAGCAGTATCCGACTTTTCTCCCGATCGGTCCGGTCGTGGTGACCGCCGACGAGATCGCGAATCCGGCGGAACTGACCTTCATTACCTCGGTCAACGACGCCGTGGTCCAGCGGGCGTTCCTGAGCGATATGCGCCTGTCGGTCGCCCAGCTGATCGCGTGGCTGTCCGGCGTGTTCGAGTTCCGTCCCGGCGACATCATCTGCACCGGCAGCCCGGCCGGAAGCGGTGTCTCCCAGGTACCGCCGCGGTTCCTGCGGGACGGGGACGTGGTCACGGTCGAGTCGCCGCACATCGGATCACTCCGCAACTCCGTAGTGAAGGAGCCGAAATGAAGCTGAAGGCGGGCCACGCGATCGTCGAGGCCCTGCGCGCCGAGGGTACGGAGGTCGTCTTCGGTCTTCCCGGCGGGCACATCCTCGGCGTGTACGACGGGCTCTTCGACAACCCGGACATCCGGCACGTGCTGGTGCGACACGAGCACACCGCCGCCGCCATGGCCGCCGGGTACGCCCAGCTCACCGGCCAGCCGGGGGTCTGCATCGCGACCGCCGGGCCGGGCGCCACCAACCTGCTCACCGCGGTCGCCGAAGCGTACGTGGGGGCGCTGCCGCTGGTCATACTCACCGGCAGGGCGACCACGGCCACCGCCTACCGCGGCGCGGCCCAGGAGGTGTCCACCGAGAAGGTATTCGCCCCGGTCACCAAGTGGGCGGTGCGCGCTGACCGCGCCGACCTGCTGGTCGACCTGGTGCGGCGCGCGTTCGCGATCGCGCGCGGCGGCAAGCCAGGACCGGTGCTGATCGACATCCCCCGCGACCTGTTGATGGAGGACGTCGAGGTCACCGACTACGTGCCGTCCGTGTCCCGGCAGCGTATTGGCGGGCCCGCCGCGGCCGTGGAGCAGGCGGCTTCGTTGCTGTCGGCCGCCGACCGGCCGCTGATCGTCGCCGGGGGAGGAGCGGTCGCGTCCGGCGCGTTCGCCGAGGTAGCGGCGCTGGCCGAGGCGCTGCGCGCGCCGGTGCTGACCTCGATGTCGGGCCGCGGGATCATCCCGGACGATCACCCGCTGGCGGCCGGCGGCCTCGGCGCGCATCGCAACCCGCTGTCGAAACGGCTGCTGCCCGCGGCTGACGTGATCATCGGGCTGGGAACGCGGTTCGAGGAAATGGAGACCAACTGGCGACCCGGGTACGTCCCGTCGCCGGACGCCCAGTACATCCAGGTCGATCTGGACGCGACCGAGCTAGGCCGGTCCATAACGGCGCGAGTTGGTGTCATCGGCGACGTGCGGACGGTCGTATCGCAGCTGCTGCGGGTGCTGCCTCCGGCCCCGGAGGACTGGGCGGACGATCCGCGGGTGCGCGAGGTGACCGAGGGCGTCGCCGCGATTGACGCCTCCGCCGACGAGTCGCTCGCGGACGACCGCGTGCCGCTGTCCCCGCTGCGGGTGATCCGCTCGGCTCGTAGGGTGTTCCCTCGCGATACGACGGTCGCCACCGACGTCGGGTGCCTATCCGAGCACATCGCCGGGTCGTTCCCGTACTTCCGGGTGTACGAGCCCCGGTCGTTCATCTCCCCGTCCAGCTTCTACGGGATGGGCTTCTGCACGTCCGCGGTGCTGTCCGCGCCGGTCGTGTACCCGGACCGGCCCGCGCTGTGCTTCTCGGGGGACGGGTCGTTCCAGATGGTGCTGCCGGTGCTGCCCGCCGCCGTGGAGAACAAGCTTCCGGTCACCTGGTGCGTGCTCGACGACGAGGCGCTCGGGTCGATCCGCGATCTGCAGGAGTACCGGTACGACGAGCGGTATCTGGCCACGTCGTTCGGCTATCAGCCGGACCTGGCGGGCATCGCGACGGCGTGCGGCTGTTACGGGGAGACGGTCACCGCGCCCGGTTCGATCGCGGGGGCGCTGGAACGGGCGCTGGCCGCGAACCGCGCCGGACAGCCGGCGGTGCTCGACTTCAAGGTCGCACCGGACCGGATGGAGCAGTCGCGCGAGCACTTCATGCTGTACCGGGCCGGAGAGCACTGATGGGCGGGCTCAGCGGGAAAGTAGTGCTGCTATCCGGCACCGGACGTGGCATGGGCCGCGTCGCCGCGCACCGGTTCGCGGCGGCGGGGGCGACCGTCGTCGGCGGCGACATCGACGAGGCCGCCGCGCTGGACACGCTCCGGTCGGTCGGGTCAGGCTGGGCGAGTGGGCTGGACGTGACCTCTCCGGACTCGGTGGATGCCTGGGTGGCCGGGTGCGTGGAGCGGTTCGGCCGGATCGACGTGCTGTACAACAACGCGGGCGCGGTGCGGTTCGCTACTCTCGTCGACCAGCCGTTCGCCGACTGGCGGTTCACGCTCGCGGCCGAACTGGACTCGGTGTTCCTGGTCACCCGGGCCGCGTGGCCGCAGCTGGCTGCCTCCCACGGGGTCATACTCAACGTCGGATCCGTCGCGGGCATCGCGGGATCGATGGCCGTCGGACGGGTCGCGCATTCGGCGTCCAAAGGCGGTGTCATCGCCGTGACCCACCAGCTCGCCGCCGAGGGCGGCCCGCTCGGGATCCGTGCCAACTCGATTAGCCCGGGGATGATCGAGACTCCAGGAACGGCTGAATCGCTGCTGCGGCCCGGGCACCCGATGACCGGGATCGCGTCGCATATTCCGCTCGGCCGGCTTGGCACCGCCGACGAGGTGGTGAACGTGGCGATCTTCCTGGCCTCCGACGCCGCCTCCTACGTGACCGGCGCTAACATCCTCGTCGACGGCGGCTGGTCGTCCGTGCTGAACGCGCCGGTGGCGTCATGAGCGGGCTGCGCGACAAGCTCGTGATTGTCACTGGCGCGGCGCGCGGCCAGGGCGCGGGGGAGGTGGCCGCGCTGCTGGAGGCGGGCGCGCGAGTGATCGCCTGCGACGTTTCGTGGCCCGCTCTTGAGGACGGTCAGCGGGTACTCGACGTCACCTCCGAGGCCGACTGGCAGTCGCTGGCATCGTCGCTGGCGGGTGAGCCGGTCCATGGGCTGGTGAACAACGCGGGCATTCCGCTGCGGTCGCGCCTGGGTGAGGTATCGCTGGCGGACTGGAACCGGGTGTTCGCGGTGAACGTGACCGGCCCCATGCTCGGCATCCAGGCGCTGGCTCCGATGATGGGTCCCGGGTCGTCGATCGTGAACGTCGGGTCGCTGGCGGCGGTGACCGGCCACGCCGCCGTCGCCTACACCTCCAGCAAGTGGGCACTGCGCGGCCTGTCGAAAACGGCGAGCCTGACCCTCGGTTCCCGTGGCATCAGGGTGAACCTGGTCAACCCCGGATTCATCGAGACGCCGATGACCGACGCGGCCCCCGCGGTCTTCCGCGACGCCAACATCACCAACACCCCGCTCGGCCGGGCCGGGCGAGTCGAGGACGTCGTGCCGATGGTGGTGTTCCTGCTGTCACCGGAGTCGTCCTTCATCTCCGGTGCCGAGATACCGGTCGATGGCGGTCAGTGGGCCCACGGCGGGGCGATGCACAACTACACCTTTGAGGCTTCGACATGACTTTCAGCTTCGGACGGCTACCCGGCACGGTGATCCAGTACGCCTACACGGTTCCCGACATCTTCCCGGCCATCGATAAGTACGTGACGAGCTTCGGCGCCGGGCCGTGGTTCGTCCGCGGGCCGTTCAGCCCGCCGCAGGCGCGCTACCGCGGGTCGCCGGTCGCGATGACGATCTCGCTGGCCCGGTGCTTCGCGGGCGACTCGATGATCGAGCTTGTCCAGCAGCACGATGACGCCCAGTCGGTCTTCAACGAGCGCCCGTACGGCTTCCACCACTGGGCCGTCGGCGTCCTCGACATGGACGCGTCGATCGCACGGTACGCGGAGCTCGGGTACCCGGTCGCGTTCTCCGACGTCGTGCCCTCAGGAGCCAGGATCGTATACGTGGACGCGACAGCCGACCTGCCGGGCATGATCGAGCTGATCGAGATGAACGCTCAGCAAGAGAGCATGTACGCGGCCTTCCGTGACGCCGCTCTCGGCTGGGACGGGCGCGATCCGGTCCGCGAGGGCTAACGGGCTCGGCCAGTTTTGCTGGTTGGTGCTGCACTAACCGTACTCTTTGCTGGTCAGCGTCGCACCGCCCGGAATCGGTCCGCTGCCGCGCACCGGCTGGGGGAGGGACTTTCCGGCCAGGCAGGCCGCGCCGGCCGTCCTAGGCTCGCCACGCCGGGACCTCATTATTGTGGGCAG
Organism: Streptosporangiaceae bacterium; assembly: GCA_050012355.1. Classification (GTDB taxonomy): domain Bacteria; phylum Actinomycetota; class Actinomycetes; order Streptosporangiales; family Streptosporangiaceae; genus JBEKHI01. Next base: position 26,191 of record JBEKHI010000051.1, read on the forward strand.
GAACGACCAGTATCTGGTCGTTCCTGCCCACAATAATGACCGCGGCCCGGAATGCCTCAACCTCAGGTTCCGGCAGTTCTTGACGGAATGGACTGCTCGCCATCGGTGGGCCATCCATGGGATGGGTTAGTGCTGGTGGTCGGCGTGTGAGTGGTCGTCATCGTCCGGGGCGCCGCCCATCATCTTGAGCATCGGGATGCCGCCGGTACGGACAAACCGGACCAGCAGCGCGGCCGCCACTAGCAGGAACACGATGTTCAGCCAGGTGGTGTAGTCCCAGGAGACGCCCTGATCGGGGATCTTCGCCGTCGCCCGGCTGGGAATGAGCCCGAGGCCGCCGAAGACGAACTCGGCGACATAGCCGGCGGCGGCCATCGTGATGTAGAACGTGCCGAGGATGAACGCGGCCATCTTCGCGCCGTAGTACTTGCGGTAGATGTTCAGGATCGGCGCGATGATCAGGTCCGCGAAGATGAACGCGACCACTCCGCCGAAACTGATCCCGCCCTTCCACAGCACCACCGCCAGCGGCACGTTCCCGATCGAGCAGACGAACGAGATGATCGCGACCGCCGGGCCGAGCAGCGGCCCGATCAGATTGGCGGCCAGCGGATGGCCGGAGAGGAAGAACGTCCGCCAGAAGCTGTCCGGCACCCACGCGGCGATCCCGCCCGCGATCAGCAGCCCGATTACCAGGTCACGTAGGATAGCGGCCCACTCCATGACGAAGACGTGGCTCACCGACGTGAACCCCTCGCCGGACAGCAGGCGGTGGGCGAACGACCCGTCTCGCTGGATCGACATGTCCATCGCGGCGTGGCCCTCCATCGAGCCGGCTATCGCCATGTCCGCCTGGGCGCGCGCTTCGCGGATCAGCCGGTCGCGCAGGAAGATCCGGAATAGCACCGCCAGCAGCGCGATCATCAGCGCGCCACCGCCGAACTCGGCCAGGGTGAACTGCCAGCCCATCAGCAGGGCGAGGATGACGCCCAGCTCGATCACCAGGTTCGTGGACCCGATCTCGAACGCCATCGCGGCGGTGAAGTCCGCGCCCTTGCGGAACAGCGCCCTGGCCAGCGCCACCGCCGCGTACGAGCAGGAGGACGACGCGGCGCCAAGCAAGCCCGCGACCGCCAGCGTGCGCGGCCGGTGGTCGCCCAGGACCCGCACCACGGTCGACCGGCGCACCACCGCCTGGACCACCGCGGATAGTCCGAATCCTAGGATCAGTGCCCACAGGATCTCCCAGGTCATCGACCCGGTGATTGACAGGGCGTGCCACACCGCGTGCATGCAGTACACCATACCCGTATGGGGTATTGAGGGGATGGACCGGGCCGCGCTGGATCCGGTCGTGCTGGACGTGGTTGAGCGGGTGATCGGACCGGGCGCGCAGTTCAGCCTTACCTACGCCACCGAGGTCCATCCGGGCCAGGACGCCCAGCGGCTGCACTACGAGCAGGGCATTTACCCGCTGCCGCGCGATCGCGACGTCATGGTGACCGCGATCTGGGCGCTGGACGACTTCACCGCGGGCAACGGAGCCACCCGGATAGTGCCCGGTAGTCACCGGCTGGCGGAGTCAAGACCGACCGAAGCCGTGCCGGTAGAGATGCCAGCCGGGTCGGTGCTGCTCTTCACCGGCCGCCTGTGGCACGGCGCCGGTGCCAACACCAGCACCGTGCCCAGGCTCGGGGTCGTTATCGACTACGCGCAGCCGTGGCTTCGCCCGTGCGAGGCGCACACGGTCAGCTCCGATCCGGAACAGGTCCGGCGGCTGCCACCGCGGCTACAGGAACTGCTCGGTTTCAATCAGGCATCGCCTTACTTCGGGTTCATCGACGGCAGGCACCCGCGCGACTGGCTGGTCACTGCGCGCCCGCGGCTAGCCAATCCCCGAAGGTAATAGGGGTCAGCCTGGCATCCTCGCCTGGCAGCAGGGCTTCGCCGGACATGCTCAGGTCGAACATGCCCCGCCAGGTCGGGACCAGGGTGACGTCCTGCCCGCGGACGGCGAAGGTCCGGCGGGCCATGTCCACCAGGTCCTGGGTCTCGGGTCCGGCGATATCCAGCTTGCCATTCAGCGGTTCCCCGACCGCGATCTCGGCTAGCGAGGCCGCCACGTCAGCGATGTCGATGGGCTGGACGAGCAGCGGGGAGATGGTCGCGACCCCGTCCTTGAGGGTCCACCCGGCCACCATGGCCGCGAAGTCATGGAACTGGGTCGCCCGGACGATGCTCCACGGCACGGCGCCCTCGGTCACCAGCCGCTCCTGCTCCCGCTTGCCGACATCGTGGAGGCGCTGCCCGCCGGGATACCGGAACGGACCCGCGAGCTACTGGAGCGGCGGCGCTAGCGGCCTTCCGCGGCCCCATGGATGTCCCATCGATGGGCGTATTCCGCTATCGATGGCCCATCGCTGGGGTCGGTCGCGGCGATCAGCGCTTGCCAGAA
>JBEKHI010000052.1:0-28586 GCA_050012355.1 Streptosporangiaceae bacterium
GCAGCGTTGAAGACGAATTCAGCGACTGGGTGCGGCTGTGCGCACAGCGGCCCTACGGGTTCAGCTGCCAGGGCCAGCTCGCCCTCGATTTCGAGGGCTTCAACCTGAACTTCTCTTTGGAAGGCGCGTTCCACGCCGGCATCAAGATTGTCCTCGCATCCATCAGCGCGGGCGCCATCGGCGGTTTCCTGTTCCCGCTGTCCGGCGGTGTACGCGTGGTCAACAATCCGGTGCAGCCATACGAGGTCGGAACGTACAAGGATCTGGTGAACCGTTCACTCACCGGCGACGGCCTGGATATCCACCACGTTCCGCAGAAATGGCCCGCAGGCCAGGTGATCGACGACTACGACTACATCAACGCACCATCCGTCGCCCTTCCCGAAGGCGAGCACGCTGCCATTCCGACGCAGCGGGGGAACTACACCGGAACCCCGCAGGAACTCATCGCCAAAGACATCGAGGATCTCCGCGCGTTCACCAACACGCCGGAAGCATCCATCCAGGCGCTCATCGACCTGATCCGCTCGATGTACCCTGGCATTCTGACCGAAGAAGGCGAGCCCGGCGGGGCGGAACCCGGCGAAGGCGGCACAGAAGGAGCGGCGGTGCCAGGCGAATGAACAGCGACCAGTTCGTCGATGGCATCTACGCGGCCGTCTACAAGAGCGCGATCAACACCGTGCTCAAGACGCTCGCGAACCCGCCAGGAAGACAACCCCGCCGTTATCAAGCCGAACTCAGCTCCTGGTACAACAGCCTGGCCGACGAGGACAAGCAACAGGTCGCGAACGTGATACGCGAAGCGGTCGACCAGACGGTCTTCGGAATGCTGGCCGTCCTTGACGGCGTCCGGACCATCGATGACGAGCACTCTGACCTCTACCTCAGCACTGGCGACGGGACGCTTCTCAACGACCCGGCAGGCAACGAACTGCACGCGATCTTCCGCGCGACCGTAGATGATGATCTTCTCAGTGTCGATGATCGGCTCGGCGGCCCATAGCGTCGCGTCCACCGCGTCGCGCCAACTTCAGCCAAACCCGCAGAATTGCACCGTCCACTGCGGGCAACGCCGCACCTCTACGCATGGGCACTCAACCGATGGTCACAGCGCATCGGGGGCCGACAGCAAATGACACAGATCAACCCGTTCAGGACGCAGTGTCAGCCTCCGTTCTGGAGCCGGATCGCGATCCATAACGGCTACGTGCGCGCCTCCACCAGCAACCGCTGTCACACCAAGTAATCGCGCTGGCCGCCACCGGGCAGACCGGCATGGCCGCCGCTGGGCCGATTCGGCTGGCCCTCGTCAACTGTCGGCCTCGGCTGGAACGTGGCCAACTGCCTCGCCCACTCTGCCGTCACCTCGCCGGTGCTGCCCGCTATTTGTGTGCAGTCGGCGAGCGTGTCCCTGATCTGGCTCCGGCCAGCCGCCGAATAAGGCGACCCAGCGTCGTGACTATCAACTACAGAAGCCATTACGGTACGCATGAGGTTGGCTCATCGTTCGCACGGTGGCCTGCAGGATCGTGAGATAACCAGATAACCGTCTACATATATCGCTTCAGGGCTTCCTCCGCGGACTGGGAGCGGCGGGTGGGGATAATCCATGTGTCCCAGGTTCGAGGGGGGATCCACCGGGTGGTGAAGGGGATTCCGAACATCGTCATGGGCTTATACACCCTGGCTGGCCGGACGGTTGTTCCGCTGACGCCGGACGGGTATTAGGTCCACGACAAGCGCGGCCCGCATGAACGGGCTGGTCATGACGCCAATGTCGCAGTACTGCATGGTGCGCTTGCTGCCCCAGCTGTTGTTGAACGTGGGGTGGAGGTTTCGACTGGCCAAGGCCCGCAGTTCCCGAGGGTCGCTGACTACCCGTGCGTCGCTGATGTCGGACCAAGAACAGCTGTAGACGCCCCAGCTTTGGTGGAAGGCCGATGGTCGACGGGCGAGCGCGCGAGGTGAGCGGATCGCGCCGATGGTGATGCCGTTCTCGTCGATGCGTATCCCGGTGGGCCAGTTCCGGTACAGCAGGCTGGTCGCGATCATCATGGGGGCGAACAACGGCAGCGCGAAGGCGGCGATCAGCCACTGCAGGTTCACTGTTGCCGCCAGTGTGAGGAAGATGATCTCCAGCCCGGCCGGGATAAGCAGTCCCCAGGCGAGCAGCGGCCAGCGCAGCGCGCTCCTGGTCTCCTCGTACGTCGGTGCGGGTGCGGTGCTCATCCAGGCCGTCCGGTGATCACGTCTAGCATCACGTCCTGCAGCCTTGCGGCGTCGTAGCCGGTGGCTGGCTGGTCGTCGCTTCGGATGACCTGCGCGGTCGTGCCGTTGCCACGGACGCTCAGTCGGCAGCCGATCCTTCCGTCGCTGCTCTGGGGGTGGAACCGGGTCACAACCCGGGCCGCGTCGGCCGGGACATCGCGCGCTGGCTTGATAGGCCGCAGTACCCAATCGGCGAGGTACCGTGCCGCGGCCGGGATGCTGAGCAGGGCGTAGGCGTAGTGGGCGCTGAGCGGGTCGCGCAGGTTCGCCTCGGTGATCCCGGCAGGGCTTTCCACGACGATCCCGCGCACTGGATCGGCCGCGTCGCCGAGCGCGAAGAGAGTGGGCTGGAAGAACCGGGCGCCGCTGACCTCGTTGGTGATGATGAAGCTCGGCCGGGTCCGGGCGGCGAGCATTACGCCGAGCTTCGGGCTCATCGAGTACGTCGGTGACCCCGCTTCGGCCGGGCCATCGGCGAGCAGCCCGCGCCGGACCAAATCGCTGGTCGCGGAGTCGATCGCTTTTCGGCGCCGGCGGTCGCTCAGCTCCAGCCAGGCACGAGCGGTGAGCTCGTCGAAGTAGGGGTGCATTGGCCCACCCAGGGCACACAAGTCGACTGCGGACAACGCGGTCAGCCGGACTCCGCCGTCCTGCTGTGCCCGGGCGATCAGGTCGCGTACCGCGTCCTTACGGAGCTCGGGTGCCGCCGGGATGCCGTGTGTCATCTAAAACCAGCTCCCGATGGCTGAGGTGACTGAATGCCACGCGGACTCTGCGTCATGGCCGACTTGTCAGTTGTATCGCGCTACCTGGAGGCGGCTGGCGTGCGGCCGAGCGCGGAGGCGGTGCCGAAGGCGCTGGCCGGACGGCTGGCTGATCATCGCTGCGAGCTTGCCCGTCTACCGGAAGCGCTTCAGGGCTACTTCCAGTGCTTCGGGGTGGCGGGTGGGCACGATCCAGGTGGGGCTTGTCAGGGGTGGGATCTTCCGGGTGAAGTAGCCGTTCTTGCCGTTGGCGCAGGATCTGCCGGGCCTGACTGCGGTGACGATGATGCTCGAGGGGTGGATCTCGAAGACCAGAGCGGCACCCATGAGCGGTGAGGATAGGACGCCTATGTTGCAGTGTTTCATGGCGGCCGGGATGAACCAACGGTTGGTGAAGGTGTAGTACGCCGGTGATCGGGCAAGCGTGCGCAGTTCGGCTTGATCGGTGACGATCCGGACATCGTAGACGCTATCCCACGGACAGGTGTACACGCCTCTTGCTTGCCGGTAGACGCTCGGTGTCCGCTTCCGGGCACCGCCCAGGAAACGGATGGCGCCGATCGTGATCCCCGTTTCGTCCAGGAGGATGCCGGTAGGCCAGCACCGGGTTACCAGCGAGGTGCAGATAAGCACGGCGACGGCGGCGAGGCCCGCTCGGGCGGATATCGCCGCCCCGTAGGGCGACAGGGCTGTCAGCAAGATCAAGCCGGTCAGCGCGGCTGCCGGCAGGCCCAGGTACAGCAGCAGAAACGACGGCGATACGGCACTGTGGACTTCCTCGTAGACGTCCGCGCTTGCTTTCATCGAAGGCCTGTATTGATCAGGTCGGCCATGATCACCCGGAGCTGGTCCCGGTCGCACGTCTGGACGGGTTCGCCATCGCCGGTGTCGACGTCTGCGGTGGTGCCGTCGCCGTGGACCGTTACGCGGTAACCGGCTGAGCCGTCTTCGCGGAAGGGATGGAGGCAGGCTGCCGCTCGGGACGCACCGGGCTGGACGTCTGGCCGTGACGGTGCGGGACGGATCAGCCAGTCCGCGAGGTATTCGGCCGCCCAGTCGCGTGTGCCGAGAGCGTACGCGTACGACTCACCCAATGGCCCCAGCTTCGCCGCTGGCCTGGGGTCACTGCCAGGAACGGCGACTGGCGTCTCCAGCAGCATGGCCTGCACCGGGTCCTGGGCGTCGCCGAGCGCGAACAGCATCGGCTGCCGCAGCCTCGCGCCGATGATTTCGGTAATGACGAGGAACGAAGGCCGGGTCCGGGCGGCCAGGATGACACCGAGTTCGGTGCTGAGCGCGTAGGCTTCCTCGTCTTGTGGGTCACGCGCGGCTGGATCGGGGATCAGCAGTCTCCTGCCGACCAGGTCCGCGGTCGAGGTCTCTGTTAGTTTCCGGCGCTGCCGGTCTTTGAGGCCCAGCCAGGCATGGGCGGTCAGCTCGTCGAAGGACGCGTGCCGGGGTCCGCCGAGCATGCATAGTTCGGCGGCGGATAGCGAGGTCAGCACAATCATGCCTTCCTCGCGTGCGCGGACGATGAGTTCCCGGACCTGCTCGGCGCGCGCGTCTGGCGCGGCGGGTATCACGGGTGGCATCAGAACCAGCTCCCGATCGTCGAGGTGACCGAATGCCACGCCGAACGGGCATCATGCCCAGCGTCCTCAGCCACGTGTACGGCATCTGCGGTCACATGTACCACGGCGTGCCCGATGTCGTTTGCGACATCGCGGAATGGCGTCCAGTGGTGGTATGCCCAGTCGCCGGCCAGGTATAGGCCGGTGGCTGCGATGACCGCGCCGCCGATCGGGCCAAGTTCGACCATGGGCAGCATCCCGACCAATAGCAGACCGCCGTTCACCGCTGCCACGCCGCGGTCAACATCCCCGAACTTGCCTGAATTCTGGGGCGAGACCACTGTCCCGGTGTCGGCGATGATGCCGAGGACGCTCATGGTGTTGCCGAAGCCCCGGATCTCGGCCATGCTCTCGGCTGCGGCCCGCATCCACCCGGGTGCAAGGTCCGTCCACGTCTGGATACTGTTCCCGGCAGACTCGAACTCCTCCCCTAGGTCGATGAGCAGGCGTGAACGTGCGGCTAGGTCACTGACCCCCTTGGCTTCCTCGAGCGCGTCGTCGAGCTCACTGACCCGCTCAGTGGGGAACTTCGCGGCATTCTTCACGAAATCAATCACCGCGTCGCCCATGGCGAAGTCGAACGGGGCGAGTAGCCCTTCCAGGATCTTACGGACCGGTTCGGTGCGGTCCCAGGCATTCGGTGAGCCGGTGCTGATCGGGGTCACGGTCTCTGCGTCCGTCAGGTGACCGCCGGAGGCATGCTCTACGACGTCCAGCCGTGCCCGGACCAGCGGCGCCACGTCAGCCAGCTCGGCACCGGCTTCTCCCACGGTGAACGCCTGGCTGCCGCTGATGTCCGCCGCGTAGCAGACCTGAAACGCGCGCTCCGCGACCTCTGTTTGCAGGGTCTGCGATACCTGCCCGATCCGGGTGATCATTTCCTCGGCCCGGTCCGGGTAGATCGCGATGGTCCCAGCCGGCCAGCCCGCATCGGACACGCCCAGCGGGCCGCGCACCGGCCCCGCCACCGGGGAGAACGGCTGGCACCCGGATGGCACGGGCGCCCGGGCCAGTTCCTCTTCGATGCCGTCCCGCAGCCCGGCCAGCGCCCCCGACACGCGGACGGCGAGCCCATAGACCAGCTGCAGCAGCTCGACGCCGTACGGGCCGACGATCACGCCGTCGCCCAGCAGCTCCAGCACCGGGTCGAAGACACCCGCGTACCCGGCCTGCAGTTCCCCCGCGTCCTGCGCGGCGTCGGCCAGGCGCTCGTAGTCGGCTGGGTCCATCATCTGCCCGCGCCGGTGATGGTGGTGTCGGTTACGCGGAGGTCGGCCATGCTACTCCCCGTCAAAGCATTCTGTAGCCGACAGTATACCGTGCGCAATTATGACATACAGGACTCCGTGGCAACAAGTTGCCGATCCGTAAGGGCCGCGCCGCCCACCGCGCGTTGGTTGTGGGAACTTCCTTGAGTTGGTGATCTTCAGCTGTGTTCAGGCTTGGCCAGGTCCAGGGCTGGTGTGCCTGATGGAGCCTGCGTGAGCAAATTGACGTTTGGTCCATAATCTGGAAGGGTCGTCCGTATTCGCGACGGTTCAGCCGTTGCCTGGAACGGAGGCCGTCGTGGGACTCGCAGTGGTCCGGTCCCTGGATGCCCCCAGGTCGGTGGAGTCGTCGCAGGAACGCGAGGACTTCGAGCAGGAGCTGGTGGATCAGTTCCTGCTCGCGGCTGTCGGTGCCGGGGTCGGTGACTCGACGGTGAACGAGAACCGGGCGGTGATCTTCGAGTTCGCCAGGTTCCTGGGCCGTCCGCTGTGGACCGCGCAGCCGCGGGACGCGGACGCGTTCCTGGCCCGCCAGCGCACGACGCTGGGCCGGGCACGGCTGACGGTGCAGCATAAGGCGTGGTCGCTGGCGCGGTTCTATGACTTCGTGGTGCTGCGGTATCAGGTTGACATTCACCGGCTGACCGGCCATGCGGTCATCCAGGTGATCGATGAGTTCAACCGGCCCGCCAAGGCCGACTACGGGGTGCTGCGCGTCCCGCCGGCTGCTGATGAGGTGGAGGAGCTGTTCGCGGCGTGGCGGGAATGGCTGCCCGGAACGCGCAAGTACCTGCCGGCCGCGCGGGATTACCTGGCGGCATCGCTGTGGCGCCGGACAGGGCTGCGGATCCGCGAGACTTACATGCTCGATGTCCGGGACTGGCGCCGGGACCTGGGCGAGTTCGGCAAGATCCATGTCCGGTTCGGCAAGGGCAGCCGCGGCCGGGGCGCCAGGACCCGGCTGGTCCCGGCGATCAACCAGGCTGGCGACCTGCTGGACTGGTGGCTGACCGATGTCCGGCACCAGTTCGGCGATGACTTCGCCCACCCGGACGCGCCGCTGCTGCCGTCCGAGCGCCGCGACCCGGCCACCGGCTGGTGCTGCCGGGTGCAGGACCAGGCGCTGCGGGACGGGCTGGCGCACGCGGTCGGGCGGTCGCTGCCGGCCTGGTCCGGGCGGCTGACACCGCATACGCTGCGGCATTTCTGCGCGTCGTCGATGTATGCCCGCGGGATGGACCTCAAGGCGATCCAGGAACTGCTCGGTCATGAGTGGCTGTCCACCACGACCCGGTACATCCATGTCCACGCGGACCACATCGAGCGGGCGTGGGCGGATGCCAATAACCGCACTGCCGCCAGGCTCGGTGCGGGAAAGGGGTGACTTGATGCGCTGGAATCTGCGGATGACCGCCGCCGAGCGCGGTATCTGGAAATCGACCGAGATGCGCCGCCGCCTGGCCGAGGCCGGGCTGGAGATCAGCGCGGGGAAGATGTCGCGCTGGTGGACCACCACCCCGGTCTCGATCCGGCTGGAGGACCTGGACGTGATCTGCGCCGTGCTCGGCTGCACCCCGGCCGACCTGATGATCTGCGAGCCGGACCAGGTCGCCGCCCGCAGGCCGGCCGCCGCCGCGACCGGGACCGGGACCAGGGCCGATCTGGCGCCGCGGCTGGGCCGGCACCGGTCGGTGCCCCCGGCATGAGCGGCGTCATCAAGAACTGGTGCCAGACCTGCGGGGTCCGGCCGCCCGCGATGCGGGAAATCCCGTGCTGCTTCGAATGCTGGCCAGGCGGCCCGGTCACGCCGCCGCCGTGCCGGCGCTGCGGCTCGGGAGAGAACTACTACACCTCGGGACTGTGCGCCCGCTGCCACCATCACGCGCCCGGCCCGAAGTCCCCGAGATGGGAGTCGCCCGGGAAGCTGCGCCGCAAGGTCATCGCGGTCAGCTCGTGCCCGGACTGCCTGGCCTGGGGAGTCACTGCCCGGTACGGCTGGATGTGCGCGGCCTGCAGATCCTGGCGGGAGAAATACGGGACTCATGGCCCGTGCGGCACCTGCGGCCGGCAGGTGCCGGTCAGCCCGGACGGGTCGTGCCGGCTCTGCCATAAGCAGCGGAAACTGGCGGCCCGCCAGCTCGGCCGCCGGATCGGCAAGGTCACCCTGGCCGAGGCCAACGCGGGCGGCCAGCAGCTGTTCATCGCCGGGACCTGGTGTCCGGCGGGCACGGTGCGCCGCGAGTACGTGAAGAAGACCGTCCCCGCCGACATGTCGCTGCTGCGCCCGGTCACCCACCGGCAGCTCATCTTGTTCGATGTTCCCCGGGACCTGCGGCACGGCCTGTGGGACAAGTTCCCGCCGCCGCCGGACCCGGCGCTGGAGGCCGCGTTCCGCCAGTTCGTCCGCGACCACGCCGCCGCGCACGGCTGGCTCAAGACCCGCACCGCCACCATCCAGCGCGCCATCCGGATCATGCTCGGCATTCAGGACACCCCCGGTGCCCTGATCCGCCGCAGCGATGTCATGCTGCTGACCCGCATCAAGCACTCCGCTGCCGCAGTCGCTGAGGTAATCGCCGCCGCCGGGATGCTCGACGACGACATCGAACCCCCGGTGGTGCGCTGGTTCAACGCCAAGACCGCCGCCTTGCCCGAGCAGATGCGCCGCGAGCTGGGCGTGTGGCTGGACGTGATGCGCTACGGCAGCACCACCCCGCCCCGGTCCAGGCCGCGCTCGGAGGAAACCATCCGCGCCCAGCTCGCCTTTGCCCTGCCCGTCCTCAAGTCCTGGGCCGCCGGCCGCGACTCGCTGCGCGAGATCGGCCGCGCGGACGTACTCGCCGCTCTCCCGCCCTCCGGCCAGCCCCGCGCCACCACCGTGCAGGGCCTGCGGTCGATCTTTAAAGTCCTGCGATCCCGCCAGCTCGTCTTCGGCAATCCCACCTTCCGGATCCACGTCCCCGCCCTGGCAATGAACGCGCCACCCGCCGTCGACCTGGCAGGACTGCGGGACGCCCTCGACTCGCCCAGCCCGGCCCGCGCCGTGATCACTGCCCTGCTCGCCTACCACGCCATCCACATGCGGCAGCTGGCCCAGCTCCAGCTCACCGACATCCGCGGCGGCAGGCTGCACCTGGACGGCCGGGTGATCCTGCTGGCCAGACCCGTCCGCGAACGCGTCGATGCATATCTCAGCTACCGCGCCGCGACCTGGCCGACCACCATTAACGCCCACCTGTTCGTCCACGCCCGCAGCTGGACCAGCACCCGCTCGGTCACCTCGGCATGGATCAGGCAGCAGCTCGGCATCTCCGCCGAGCACATACGCCTGGACCGCATCTACCACGAAGTCGAAGCCACCGGCGGAGACATCCGCGCCTTGTGTGACCTGTTCGGCATGTCCATCGCCAACGCCGCCCGCTGGGCCACCACCACCGGACACCCTGCCGCCAGCGGAAACAACCACGCTGACCCCCGCCGCCCCTGAGCGAGCCAGCCACACTCCGGTTCCCCGAACCCAGGACACGAAAGCCGCCCTCACCAGGAATCACCCCCGGAGTTCCGCGCAGACCACTCAGAAAATGTCTCGAACTTCGGGACGTCGTCGTGCAAGCGTCGCTCCGTCTCGGTGATCTGAATCTTCACCGGTACCCCCGGTTGGCCACCGACCTTGATCAGACACTTCCCGAGCCCGGGTGGCGCTCCCGCCGCGCTGTCGCCGCCCCACCCGGCCGGTGACGACCAGGACGTGATCAGGTCGACCTCCCGTGAGGTCAGCCCAACAACCTGATCCAGGTCGCCGAGTTCAGAACGCGGCAGCCCCATGCATGCCACCATCCCAGCTCTTTCCACAAACCCCCGTGCCTTGGCCCGGTCCGCCGGAGAATCCACGGTCTCCAGGTCCTTCAGCGTGTGCGTGATCATCGCCTGCCCGAGCCCCCACGTCCGGTTCAGCCGGGTGATCGCGTCGATCCGGTCGATCAGCCCGCCCGCGACCCGCAACGGCCGCCACAGTTCATCCAGCACGGCGAAGTACCACCGCGGAGGTGCCAACCCAGCGTCCGCGAGCGCGTGGGCGGCTTCGACGCAGCCGAGCCCATCCGACCAGGCAGCGAGCATCGCCGCCGCAGTCAGAGCACTGTCGGCCTCACCGATCCGCGAGATGTCCACCGCGACGGCCGGGGCGGACAGGTCGACCCGGGTCGTGGTCGCCGAGCCAAACACCGACCCCAGCGGCCCGTCCAGCAGTCCGAGCAACGACCGGTGCAGCGGATCGACCGCAGCACGATACCGGTGTTCCGACCCCCGATCGAGAGTGACGGCTCGCACCCGCTCCGGACCGGACGCGAGGCAGGCGACCAGGTCCGGCAGCACCGGCGGCGTCGTAACCGAGTGGCGGTCGTAGAGCTCGTGCAGGCATGCGGCCAGCACCGTCTGCTCGTGGTCATCGACAGGTCGGCCGCGGACCAGCGTGATCAGCGCCGCGACCATCGCCAGCGCCCGCCCGCGCTTCAGCGCGCAACCGGTCCCCAGCGGTCCCGCCGATCCGCGACGTAGCACGCCCCATCTCGCCAGGGTCGAGAACGTTCAATCCGCCGACCCCGCGGCCGATCGGGATGACCTGCCCGCCCAGGTAGCCGACCGACTCGGCATAGTCCGGCTTCAGGTCGCCGAGCACCAGCGGCGTCACCCCGCAGGCGGCGAGATAGAACAGCATCCGCTGGATCAGCGTCGACTTCCCGGTCCCCGGCCGCCCCACCACGAACAGCGACGGGTTGGCGATCAGGTGCGCGCGGCGAAACCACGACACCGGATCCCCGCACACCGTCACCCCGGTCAGCAGATGCTGCCCCAGCGGTGCCCCGCACAATGGAGAGCCGGATCCGGCGGCGAACGGCCACAGCCCGCAGCCCTGCACGCTGGTGCCGCGCCACATCGCGGGGGCTTCCATCCGTGCCCTCACAGCACACCCCGCAGCTCGTGAGGCACCAGGGTGTGCAGCCACGGCAGCACCCCCGCAGGCAGCGCCGAGGTGAACGCCGCCGCCTGCTGCCCGCGCGCGAGGCGCAACCGCAACCGCGCGGAGGCAGCGAGGTTACCGATCTCGGCATCCGCTGCCCGCAGCTCCTCAAAGGAGGAAACGGTGGCAGTGACGATCAGGGCGAACTCGACGAGTCCGGCGCCGGAGGCTTCCTCGGCGGCAGCCTGCTCGGCGGTCCGCACCGCCGACGACGCGCGGGCGTTGACCAGGCCAGTGGTGGAGGCGGCCATAAAGTGCGCGGTCCGCCGGTCGGCCTCGACGATCCGCGCGGCCGACCCGGGGTCGACCGGGCGGTACAACAGGGCGACCCGTTTCCGGGCGATCCGCGGCGACGGTTCCAGCAAGGTGCGCAGCACCGAGGATCGCACCGCGCCGCGCGGTGCCTCGCACGCTACCCACGATCGTGACACGACATCCTCGTGGAAGTAAGCGTCGATGGTCTCCCGCGCGGTCGTCGGCCCGGCATCGGCCCACTCCACGCCGTCGGTACCGTCCGCGTGCGCCTGCAGCACCAGGGCGGCGGCGGATGGGTCGAACGCGCCGCGCACCGCCTCGGCGATCTGTTCCGGCGGTACCGGCCGGGCCGGACCACCGCCCGCTGCGGACAGGCCAGCGGCCAGCGGCGGGATTCGGATCGCCAGCTCGGTGACCATGTCCGCCAGCCGGTCAGCGCGCCGCACTGCGCAGCCAGTGGCTGGGAGTCGGTAGGTAAGCGTCACCCAGGTAGAGGTCTCCGACGATGCGGCTGGGTAATCATCGACGATCTCGCTGATCACGTCCCGTGCCGCCGCCGGTGCGGCGGGATCGAGCTGGGGAACTACCTCGGCAGCGAGCCGGGTTCCCGGGTCGGGCGCGGTCTCGACGATGACCGCGGCGCCGACCAGCCCCGGTTCGTGAGCGAGCTGCGTCAGCCACCCGCCCCAGCACGCCACCCACGTGTCCACCTGCTCGCCGTCCACCAGCGCGCCGCCGTCGGGATCACAGGCCAGCACCACAGTGCAGGTCCCCGCCCGGGAGTCATCCATGACGCCATAACGACGGTTGTAAGCATCCTGTCCTTCCAGCATCTCCACCCCTGCGAGCAGACCAGGCGGAGAGAACCTCCCGCCGGTCAGCGGTCCCGACACGAAGCCTGTGCCGCCGGTGAGCTTGTGTCGCAGCCAGGCCGCCCGAGTCGAGAGGACGGTGTACCCGGACCGGCCATCGGCGGTGCGGATCGCCAGCGGAACCGTCGCCGCGTGACGACGACGGCGACCCCGGCCGCGGCGACCACGACATCAGCGCGGTCACCAGCGCCAGGACGATTCCGCCGAGCATCAGCATCGTGCCTAGCAGCCCCAGCGGACCGATTCCCGGCCTTCCGGGCAGCCGCCAGTTCCCGTACGTCGGACGGGACATGTTCTCGGACATGATCAGCCCCCGTTCTCTCGCGGTGCTTCGTCGCCGTTATCCGCAGATCCTGACGGAGCGGTACCTCCGCTAGCCGCAGGACCGTGCTTCCCCTGGTCGGCTTTGTGCGCCGTGTTCTCGTCAGATGGCGGGTCGGCTGTTGGCGCTCCAGCCGGTCCGCCGTCCGTCGCCTGGTCGTCTTTTGGCCGCGAGGGGGCGTTGTTCGCTGACAGCCCCGCCGCTAGTGTCGCGGAGGTCGCCGCGGTTGCGGCTGCAGCACGAGCCCGGCGGCTTCGGTTAGAGGGTTCATCGGGGGAGTTGCCACCGTCCCTTGAGGACGGGGTCGTCCCGGGGGTTGCCGGGGGAGTCTGCTCCCGTCGTTTTGCTGAAGAAGATGACGGCGAGGAGCTGGACGGCGGGTCGCCTCCCGTGACGGCCCCCGCCCCGGACGGTCCTCCGTCACCGCCCGAGGCGGAGGAGCCTTTCTTGCTGGCCGGCATCGGCGATTTGTGGAGGCCAGCCCGGACCGCTCCGGTGGCCAGCGCGCCTGCGGCGGCCATCGCCAGGTGCCCACCCGAACCGGCGCCTAGGTGCGCGGTGGCCGGGACGATGACCCTCAACAGCGCGGGCAGGATCAGCACCGCCAGGATGAGCAGCATGAACCCGGACAGAACCTCGGTCAGAGCCTTGCCCTGGGTGAGCCGGAACGCCGCAATGTACAGCAGCGCGGCGGCGGGCTTGTACAGCAGCCACGCGGCCAGCCAGCCGATGTGCTTGCGCCACCAGGTCTGGCCCCAGTCGCTCATGCTGGCTGCCGCCGCGAGCGGGAGTGTTCCCGACGGCACGATCAGCAGGCCGATGCGCATGATCATGAGCATGAGCTGGATCAGCGAGGAGATGATGATCAGCAGGGCTGGCCATCATCAACAGCGAGGACGAGCGCACCGCTCGCAAGAACACCGGCCAGTGCGCCGACCAGCCCACCGGGATGGTCGAAGGGCGGCGGGCCATCGGATGGCGCGAAGCCGTCCTCGAACTCGGCAAGGAGTTCCCAGGATGACTGCGTTAAAATAACCAGCTCACAGGAATAATTCAAAAGAGTATCGTATATCTGAGTTTACAGGGTCGCCCTGCCGGGTGGAAGATATGGCCTATGGGAAGTGTGCAACGGTTGGTCATAGGTTCTTCGCTGTTGCTGGTCGGAGCCGTATGTACTTTCCTGGTTGTTGTTCTCGTTGATCGAGGGCTCCAGCAAGCGGATTTGTGGGCCGCACTGGTGGGTTCCTTGGCCAGTGTTGTTGCCGTTCTAGTGGCGATATGGCCTCAGATCCGTCTCCCCTCGAAGGATCTCGTGCCATCACCGCCGGAGAATCCGAAATGGGTAGTTCACCGGCCGGAGTTGTCGGTAATATTCGACGTGTTGCTGAATGACTCGCCAGTCACGGACGCATACACCATCGGACTCCATGGCGCGGGCGGATTCGGGAAGACGACTCTAGCTCGTGCTGTGGTTTCTACCTACAGAGTGCAGGAGCGGTTTAACGGGCGTGTGTACTTTGTGACAATAGGCGCGGACGTACGGGATCCGGCCACCATTGCTGCGAAGGTTAACGGCGTGATCAGGCTGATGGGTGGCGAAGCCGTAGTGTCTGCGGATCCGGCAGAGGTAGGGCAGCGCCTCGGCCTCCTGCTGGATTTGGGTCCCCGTCGGCTGCTAATCCTTGACGACTTGTGGGACTCACACCAACTAGCCCCATTCATGATCGGGGGCCGCAACTGCGTCAGGTTGGTGACGACTCGGGTACGGAGTCTCTTGGACGGGTGGGATCGTATCGTGGGCGTGGGTCAGATGTCGAACGAACAGGCATCCAGTTTGCTTACTCAGGACCTGCCACCCATGGATAAGGTGGCTGCCCGCGCACTGGTGGGGCTAACCGGATGCTGCCCGCTAGTGCTGCGACTGGCGAACAAGATCTTGGTAAATGCTGTAAACGTCGGTCTAGGAGTGCGCGAAGCCTGCGAGCAACTCACGCACGAATTCGTGGAGTCCGGGCCGGGGGTGATGGATGACCTGCTGGGCCATGACGTCAACCGCATCGATACGGATCAACCAGAGGACCGGGCATACGCGGTGCGAGCGACGATGGCTGCCAGCACTCGTCGGCTCAGTGAAAGCGACGTCCAACGGCTCACTGAGCTCAGCGTGTTCGCCGCAGACGAGCCGATACCTCTCCATTTCGCATCGTGCTTGTGGAGCGCGACCGGAGAACTAAGCGATCTTGCGTCTGCTCAGGTCATTAGTCGGCTCGCGGAGTACGCACTAATCGATTATGAGAACAACGGAGCTGATGAAGGCGGGATTATTCTACATGATGTCATCCGTGATTATCTTCGGGCAGAGCTAGGGCCGAAGCGAATAGCTACCCTAAATGGCCTGTTGCTCGACGCGATGGCTGACGACCTGGCCACAGCACCCGCTCTGGGGTCAAATTCGACTGAGGAGCGCCCTGCCTGGTGGGAACTCCGCTACAGAGGACGTTACCTTCCTGATCATCTCCTCAGACACCTCCACGATGCTGGCCGACTCTCAGAAGCTGAGCAGGTGGCTTGTGACCTGCGATGGGTTGCTTCGCGGCTGCAAGAGTCCGGACCCGCGGCCCCAGCGGCTGATTTGTCCTTTGCTGGTACTCCGCAAGCAACTCGTTTGCAGGCTGTGCTGGCACGAATATCCCACCTGCTCGCGCCGACCACACCCGTTACGGCTGTTATAGATATCTTGCACAGCCGCGTTGCGGAAGACTCCTACTGGGGGCCGCAAGTCGTGGCATTGCGAAACATGCGTCAAGGGCCAAAGCTGGTAATCCGATGGCCTTTGCCTGATGTGCCTGACAGCGCGCTACAGCGCGTACTCGTCGGCCATGCCGGAAGTGTGCTCACCGTAGCGATCGCCCCTGATGGAACATGGCTAGCGAGCGGAGGCAGTGACGCTACAGTACGAATTTGGGATGCCGCCACCGGGCAGGAGCGCGTCGCCTTGACCGGGCACGATGGTGCGGTGCGCGCGCTCGCCATAGAGCCGGGAGGAGGCTGGCTTGCTACGGGGAGCGCCGATGGTGCAGTGCGGATCTGGGAGACTGAGAGCTGGGAGTGCCGCAGTGTCCTCCCTGGTCCTGATTACGGGGTGTCCGCGGTCGCGATCGCGCCGGATGGGAGCTGGCTGGCGGCGGGTAGCGAAAACGGGATAGTGCGGATCTGGAATGCAACTACTGCGGAGATCCGGGCAGACTTGATGGGCCACGATGATGGCCTAGATGTTTCTGCGCTGGCATTCGCACGGGATGGGAGCTGGCTCGTCAGCACTAGTTGGGACGGGACTGCCCGGATCTGGGATGTCGCCACTGGTCACCAACGCGCTGTCCTTAGAGACCGCGGGGATTCTATGCATGACGTCTCATTGGCGCCCGATGACAACTGGCTGGCGATTGCTTGCGCGGACGGAACGGTGCAGATCTGGGATGTTGCTATGGCCAATCTCCGAACTACACTGTCCGGTCACGGTGCTGATGTGTCTGGAGTGGCGATTGCGCCCGACGGGACCTGGCTGGCTAGTGTCAATTTTGGATTCGACATCAACGTGGTAGACGAAGAAGACAATGCAGCAGTATGGATATGGAAACCTGACGGCCGCACCGTCCAAGCCAGTCTTACGGGATACCACGGCCGTATGGAAACGGTAGCTATCGCACCGAATGGTGATTGGCTCGCTACCGGCAGCGGTGACGGCACGGTGAGGATCTGGACCCCTACAGTGAATGATTACCACGGTGGACGCTTGGACTATGAGGGGGCGGTACCCGCGCTCGCAATCGCTAGTGATCGCGCCTGGATCGCTACCTGCAACCGGGGCACGGTAAGGATCCTGGATGCTGCCACGGGCCACGAGCGCACTGCCTTGACTTTGTGCAGCGGCTGGGCCGATGATGTGGCGATTGTACCGGATGGGGGTCGGCTAGTTAGTGTCACCGATGACGAGCGAGACGGGATCGCGACGATTTGGAATACTGCTACTAGGCAGGAACTAATTGTAATTACCGGTCGGCAGATAACTACTGTGGCAATCGCATCCGATGGCACTTGGCTTGCTACTGGCGGTAGGGATGGAATGGTGCGGGCCTGGGATGCATTTACCGGGCGCGAAATTGCGACCCTTTCTGGTCATGAAGATGCCGTATCCGCAGTGGCGATCGCGTACGACGGTAGTTTTATCGTTAGTGGTAGTTATGATAAGACTGTGCGAATCTGGGATACTGCTGGATGGCGCGAACGCGTCAGACTGGACGGCCTGGATACGCCGGTTTGCGCAGTGGCGATCGCACCGGACGACAGTTGGCTAGCCTCAGGTGGCTACGACCGGGTAGTGCGCATATATGACATCGCAACCGCAAGGGAACAGGCTATCCTGGACGGCCATAGCAGTTGCGTGAGCGCGGTAAGCATCGCGCCTGACGGCAAGTGGATCGCCAGCGCAGGCGATGATAAGACCGCTAGGATCTGGGACACCACCTTGTGGCAGGCCCAGGCAATGATGCGGGCCGAAGCGCGACTTGTCGCCTGCGCTTGGACTGCTGATGGAGGCCTTATAGTTGGCGGCTTGGCGGGCCTCTATGGGTTTGACTTTCTGGCCCGATAAAGTCATACTTGGTATTTTTCATACCCGGAGTCCGCGATCGATTCGTTCCTGAGAAAGCATCTTATTGGCTGGCCCAGCCACCGGCGTGTTCCTGCCGACCTGGGCGAGGCGCTCACCGGCCTGGAACCTGCCAGCATCATCGCGGCGGCCAGGTCCGCCCCGCCCGCCGGCGGCCACCGGGACCCGATGATCAACCTGCCGCCGGTCATCCCGCCTCACCTGCGGAGAAAGAACCAACGATGAAGCGGAACCTGCGGCTGGCCGCCGCCCACCGCGGCATCTGGACCACCAGCGAGATGCAGCGGATGCCCGCCGCCCGCGACCCGGCCGTCAGCGCCGGGAAGATGTCCGCCTGTGGTCAGGCAGCCCAGCCAGCGTAAAGCTCAGCGAACTGGACGTCATCTGCGCTGTGCTGGGCCGCGGGATCGATGAGCTGCTGCTACCCGAGCCTGGCACGGTCGCCGCGCCCGCCGGGCTCGAGCAGCGGCGGCATCATCACAGCCCCAGTCGCAGACCTGGCGACGCTGCGGATACGACGCCACGGAGTCCTTGGCGGGCCGGTGCACGAGTACGAACAGGCCGCGCGACCGGCCTGCTCCTTGCAGTGCTGAAGTGACGCCAGCGCGTCAGTGAGGGGAAATGTTTCTGTCCGGGCTGGTGTTTCGCCGGGTTGCCTGCGGTTTAGTTAGTTGCGTGTGGTTATCTGCTACCTGTGTACTCAGCGGTGCAATCGTCTTCCGCCATGACCCGCCGGGGCGGTATCCGGCCCTGGAAGGTGCTCCTCATACTCGTCGCGGCCGTGCTCGCCGGGCTGGCGATCATGCTTCAGGTCCGCGGCTGGACGACCCTGCAGAGCGAGGCCGGGGGAGCGTGCGGCACCAGCAACTCGGGGGGAGCGCTCGGCGCCTGCCCGCGCGGGGAAACCTCGGTGCTGATCGTCTCGTTCATCGCCGGGTTCATCTCGCTCCCGGTCGTCGTTCCTGCCATCTTCCGCAGGCCGCGGCTCAACCTCGTGTTCGTGGCGGTCGGCGTGGCCTGCGGGCTGCTCGCCGGGCAGGTCCTGTTCGGCTGGTGGCACGGGACCGACCTGGGCATCGACTGGACGGCGCCCTACGACAGCTCGGCGAGCCTGACCACCGAAGGCGTGTGGACCATCGGCGACGCACTGATCCGCGTCCGCGCCGACGAGGTGGTGAGCTACCAGGCAACGACCGGACGCCAGCAGTGGTCGCTGACCGTCCCGGGCCTGGATGTCGCCTGTGCGGTCAGCGCCGGGACGGGCGGACAGCCGCCGGTGGGGCTCATCGGCTACGGCACCGGCAATGGCGCGTGCGATAACGTCCTCGCCGTCGATCTCAGCACCGGACGGCAGCTGTGGTCCCGGCAGGTGACGACGGGCCTGAGCGGGAACCAGGGAACCGGCATGGTCGCGATCGCCGGGGCCGCCGCCGTGGTGGTCAGCGAGGGCGGCGTCTACGGGTTGGACCCGCAGACCGGCGCGCTGCGGTGGACGCTGCCGTCACCTTCGGGGTGCGCGGACCAGACGGCGGCGGTCGCGGGGCAGTCGGGCGTCGTCCTGGCCGCCTGCCAGCAGGCCAGCTTCGACGTCATCGACTTCGACGCGGCGACCGGGGGGCCGCTGTGGCAGGCGCATGTCGCCCAGCCGACGCAGAGCTACGACTTCGCGCTGCTGTCCGCCGATCCGGTCGTGGTCGATGATCAGATCCCGGGCGTGCGGAAGGTCGAGCACGTGATCACGTTCGGCGTCGGCGGCCGCCAGGAGTCGTCGATCCTGGTCAGCGGCATCTCCCTCCCGGGCGGGTCCGCCGCGCTGGACACCGATTACTACTCGGGCTTCGGCACGGAGACCGCGGTGGCCGACGGCCTGCTCGTGGGCGTGACCCAGCCGGTGAACGGCGAGTCGGACATCATCGCCTTCCGGCTGTCGGACGGCCGCCGGCAGTGGCTCGTCCCGATGCCGGACCAGGTGGTCTCCCTCGAGCCGGACGGCGGGCGGCTGCTCTTCGTCGACTGGTCCCAGCCGGTCGCGTCGCTGGAGACCGTCGCGATTCCCACGGGCGCTGTGCACCCCGTCGGCTTCATCCCGCAGGGCGTCTCCGGCTTCACCGACGCCAGCGTGTACCCGGCGGGAGGGCACTACATCGTAGTCAACGGGTCGGGCGTCGATCCCACGTCGCCCATCGCGGCCGTGGGCAGGTAAGTCGGCCAGGTCGGGAGGCGTGGTGTGCAGCAGGCTCGGATCCGGGTCGCCTCCGGCGGTTTTGAGCAGCCCCCTGAGGCAGCGCGCGGTGAGCAGCCAGTTCTTCGGGCGTTTCAGGTCAAGGCCGCCGATCAGCTGTTTGAGCAGGGTGAGACTGTCGAAGTAGATCCGTTCGCACACCAGGTTCTCGGCCTGGTCGAAGATGAAGTACCCGGTCATTCGCACCCGGAA
Source organism: Streptosporangiaceae bacterium (assembly GCA_050012355.1). GTDB lineage: Bacteria > Actinomycetota > Actinomycetes > Streptosporangiales > Streptosporangiaceae > JBEKHI01. The sequence continues at coordinate 19,507 of JBEKHI010000052.1, forward strand.
TCGGCTGCCGGTGGCCGGGATCGCGCCGAGCGGGCCGCGGTGCGTGCCAAGCAGCCAGAACTCGACGATCACCGCGTCGTCGCTGTGCCGCAGGGCGATGATCTCGTGGTCCTGGTCCGGGAAGGCGACGCGGGAGTCGTGGTAGTAGCCGCGCACGGCACGTTCGCCATCGTGCACGGTCATGGTCGGGATCAGCTCGTAGTGCGGGTGCGGGAAGGTTGAAAGAACGTCGTCCCACTCTTGGCGGACCTCGTCGCGGAAGTGGTCGAGCACGAGCTTCTGCCGGGCCCGGCGGGCCTCGTCAGTTACGGGCATGAGGGGTTCCTGACTATCAGGCCGTGTGGGGGCGGCTCGATGGGTGAAGGCCGACGCTGCACCAGGGTCGGCCCAGGATGCGGTCAGTTCGCTGGACGGGGGAATGTGGGCCAGCTTCGGAGAGATCGACCAGCGAATTGTACTATTCGGCGGTTGTCTCAGTCATGTTAGAACCCGCGCGGATAGGTGGATTTATCCTCGTCGTTCGCCGGGCCTTCCCACCGGCAGAGCGCATTGTCCTGCCCCCTTTGGGTGAATTAACAGGGTGATCGGTAGCCATTCAGGCGCCGGTCACTGCGAAGGCACGGCAAGAACACGCCAAGGGAGATCCGGCAGCACCGCGCCATCAAGATCCTGCTCGCGGGCGGATTCGGAGAGGGCAAGACCACGACGGTCAGCTAGGCAGGTAGACCCGACGTTAATCCAGACAGTTTGCTGGCAATGACGGGGATGCCAGCAGCCGCGCCGGTGAGCAGCCCCGCTGTGGCTATCGCGAGGAAGAATCCATGGCGTGGCCCGATGCCCGCGACCGCGCTGAAGAAGGCGATTCCCGCGCCGCTGCCGAACGCGAACGCGATCTCCTGGATCGCGCCCGCCTGCGAGGAACGGGATGGTGTGGCGGCTTCGAAGAGGGCTGTGGTGGCAAGCGTGCCGACCGCTCCGTAGCCGAACCCGACGAGAGCGATCGGGGCGAAGACCGCTGTGCCATTCCAGGACAGCACGAGCAGCCCCGCCGCCTGGACGACCAGCGCGGCCCGGACAGCGGTGGCCGCCGCTGTCCACCGCAAACTCAAGGGGGCGAGGACGCCGCCGAATGCGGTGCCGGCCGCTTGCGGCGCGAGGGCGACGCCGGCTTCCAGCGGCGTCCGGCCGAGCGTGTGCTGGAGATGCAGGCTAACCAGGTAGAGGCATGCGGCAGCGGTCGCCGCCGACACCAGAATCTGAGTCGTGGACTTGGCAAAGCCCGTTCGGCGCAGCAGCGAGATGTCGATCAGCGGATCCGCCGTCCGGCGTTGCCGACGCACGAGCCAAGCTGCGGCAGCGGCTCCGGCAGCCAGGAAAAGGCCGCCCGCGAATGGATCTGGCACGAGGTGCTGGATGCCGTAGACCATGCCGCCGACGGTCACGACCGACAGCGCCACGCCGACCCCATCCCAGCGGGCTCGGAGTCGCTGCGTCGGCGATTCCGGCATCAGCCGCCACGCCGCCACGCCTGCCAGCACGGCCAGGAGGCTGAGGCAGCGGAACACCCACCGCCAGCCTTCCGCTTGGGTGAGGATGCCGCCCGCGGCCGGGCCTACGGCTCCGCCCACGCCGACGACCGTGACCCACGCACCATCGGCGACCGCCAGGTCGTGCCCGCGGAACGTCTGCCCGACGGTCGAAACCACGCTGGCCAGGACCATCGCGCCAGCGACGCCGAGCGCTGCCCGGCAGGCGATCAGCGCGATGCCGTTCGGGAAGAGGCTGGCGACGATGTTCAGCAATGCGACCACCGCAAGGCCAGACAGCAGCATCCGCCGCCTCCCGTACCGGTCGCCGAGACGAACGGCGGGTACCAGGGAAACGGCGAGAGCCAAGGGGTAAACGTCTACGATCCACGCCTGGCTCCCGGCAGAGACGGACAAGTCGGTGGCGATCCTCGGCAACGCCGTGTTGATCATGCTCGTCGCCAGGCCGCCGCCCAGAACCCCCAGCAGCAGTGGCACCAGCACAAGCCATCGCGACTTCCGGATCTCCGGTTGCGAACGCTGCTCCAAAGCGCGCATATCTCAATGATTCGACCTACACTATTCCATGCACAAGTACGGACTTCAAAGTCCAGTACTTACCGATTGGATAGTGAGTCTCGACAATGCGACCTCAGACCCACAAGGCAGTGACCTCCTGGAAAGGGACGTGCGCCGCCGAGATCACCGCCACCGTGCTGTGCGGAGCGTGGAAGCCGACCATCATGCACGAGCTCGATCGGCATGGCGTGCTGCGATTCGGGCAGTTGTCTCGGCTGCTGCCTGGACTAACCGACCGGGTGCTCACCCGGCAGCTCCGCGAACTCGAGCAAGACGGCCTCATCCGCCGAGTTGTCTACCCCCAGGTCCCGCCGAAGGTCGAATACGACCTCACCGAGCTCGGCCGCAACGCCCGGCACGTCCTCGACATCATGGCCAAATGGGGCGATAGCTACGCCATGACCGCACTCAGTCAAGTCACCGAGACAGAGTGACCACCCTGAACACTAGAGCCTCTCCCGGCATCTAGCAGGCCTTCGATCTGCGTAGCTACACTATTGGTAATTGGATAACTACGATTCGAGATGACTCGAATGGCTGACTACACCGAGTTTCTCCCGGGCCAGCGACTGGAACGGTCGCTGTCGATCTCGGCGGACGGCACGCGTGTCGCATATATCAGCGACGCGTCCGGCCAGTACAACCTGCACGTTCAGCCGGTTGCTGGCGGTGCCGCTTGTCAGCTCACCGATTTCACCGGCCGGTCGGTGCGGGAGGTGGCGTGGGCACCGGACGGCGCGGCGATCGCCTTCACCGCCGATGTCGGCGGCGACGAGGAATGCCAGGTGTACCTGATCCCGGCCAGTGGCGGTCAGCCGGTCAGCCTGTCGACCGCATCCGGACAGCGCTACCTCGCGGAGAAGACGGCGTTCGATTCGGCGCAACAATACGTCGCCTACAGCGGCGCCGGTTGTTCCGGCGTGGTCGCCTGTGACCTGGCGGCCCGGGCCGAAGCGGTCTTCGCGGGTCCGCCGGGCAAGCACACGTTCGCGACCGCGATCTCCCCTGATGGGTCATGGGTCCTGGCCGGCTCGATCGGATCGAACACCGACTGTCAGTGCTACATCGCGCATATCAAAACGTCGGGTGGCGTGCTGGAACCGGTTACCGCCAATCTGCCCGGTGAGTATTACTATCCCTGCGCATGGACCGCGGACGGGTCCGGGTTCTACGTCCGGACCACTGACGCCGACGGCGAGCATGTCAGCCTCGGGCTGTTCTCGCTCGCCAGCCAAGGGCTGACCATCGTGGACAGTCCGCCGTGGGATGTGGAAGACGTCGTCGTCTCCGCCGACGGACGGACGGTGATCTGGTCGGTCAACGAAGAAGGCTACTCACGCCTGCGCGGCCGCCGCGATGGCTCCGATCTGCCGGTCCCGCCGATCCCGGACGGCGTCATCGACGCGATGAGCCTGTCGCATGACGGCTCCGTACTGGCCCTGCTGCTGGATACCCCGCACGGCCCTCCGACCGTCGTCACCGTGTTCCCCGGCACCGATCGGCCTTACCACTACCTCACTGACACCAGGTCGTCCAGCGTCCAGGCGATAGGTCCGGAACTGATCCGCTATCCCGCTGCCGACGGGACACTGGTCCCCGCTTGGCTGTATCGCCCAGCCGGTCCCGGCCCGCATCCCGTGCTGGTATCGGTGCATGGCGGTCCTGAGCTGCAGGCGCGGCCTCGGTACGGCGCGCTCCATCAGTGCCTGCTCGCCAGCGGCGTTGCGGTGCTGGCTCCGAACATCCGGGGTTCTGGCGGATACGGGCGCGGCTGGCAGCAACGGATCTACCGGGACTGGGGCGGCATTGACCTGGATGACCTCGGCGCCGCCCACGCCTGGCTTGTCGCCCAGTCATGGTGCACGCCGGACAAGGTTGCCGTCTACGGCGCCAGCTACGGCGGGTTCGTCGCGCTGTCATGCCTGACCCGGCTCCCGGAGCTATGGACCGCTGGGGTGTCCGTCTACGGCCCGGCCAACCTGCTCACCCTGGCCACCTCGATGCCGGCCAGCTGGGCCGGCACCATCGCCGCCATGTTCGGCGACCCCGCGGACCCGCGGGACGCCGAACAGCTACGCCGCCGATCGCCCGTCGCCTACGTCGGCCAGATCAAGGCACCGCTGCTGGTCATCCAGGGCGCTAACGACCCGCGGACCCCCCAGGCCGAATCCGACCAGATCATCGCCGCCGCCCGAGCCAACGGCGCTGACCCGGACTACCTCCTGTTCGACGACGAAGGGCACGGGTTCACCAGCCGTGACAACGACATCAAGGCGAACATCGCGATCACCACGTTCCTGACGAAACACTTGCTCGTCTGAGGGCTTAGCGCGTGCGGGTGCTCCGTGCCGCCGGAACGCGTCGGCGGCACGGAGCCTTGAGAGTGGTCAGGGCAGCGTCCATTGCTGGTTCGAGGTGTCGTCGCAGGTCCAGATCTGCACTTGCGTGCCGGAGCCGCCGTAGCCGGTGTCGTCGAGGCACTTGCCGGAGTTGGGGTTGATCAGTTCTCCGTCAGACTGTGGTTCCCAGGTCTGGGCCCCGGTGCCGTTGCAGGTATAGAGGTCGACGGTGGTGCCGTTGGTGGTTCCGGCGCCGTCGACGTCGAGGCACATGCCGAGCACTTCGAGGGTGTTGTTGGACTCCACGGTCCACTGCTGGGCGTCGGTGCCGTTGCAGGTGTAGACCTGGATCGGGTTGTAGTCCGCGGTGCTGGCCGATCGGTCGTCGAGGCACAAGCCCTCATATCCGGTGATCGGTCCGGTGGCGGCCGCGGTGCTGGTGGCTGTGCCGGGAGACACGGTCCACACGAAGCTCACGGTGGCGTAGGCCCCGTTTCCGTCTACCGCGGTGACGGTGACCGTACTGGTGCCGTCGGTGGTGGGCGTGCCGGAGATCACGCCGGCCGAGGAGATCGACAGGCCAGCGGGCAAGCCAGTGGCTGAGTAGGTCAGGCTTTGTCCGCTGGTGGTGTCCGTGCCGGTGAGGGTGACGCTGGAGGCGGCCTGGTTTGCCAGGCTGGCCTGCGGGCCGGGGTTGGCCAGGGTGACGGGCTGACCGAGCTGGCTGGAAGAGACCGGCAGGGTGCCGCTCAGCGGCAGGTTCGCGCTGGAGTCACCCACCTCGATGCCGTAGTTACCGGTGCTGGTCGCCCAGGTGTTGGAGGAGGAGTTCCAGTACTGCAGGTTCTGCTGGGTCAGGTTGAACGTGACGGTGGTGGAGGCACCAGCGGCGAGGCTGACACGCTGGAAGCCTTCCAGCTGGAGCGGGGGCTGCCCGGAAGCGGACGGGTCGTCCACGTAGAGCTGGGCGACGTCCGCGCCGGAGCGGGTGCCGGTGTTGGTCACGGTGGCGGTTACGGTCGCCGACCCGCCCGCGGTTAGCGACCCGACGTGCAGGTTGCTGAACGAGAAGGTCGTGTACGACAGCCCGTACCCGAACGGGAACAACGGGGTCAGGTCCTGGCTGTCATACCAGCGGTACCCGACGTCAATCCCCTCGGAGTACTGCACCTCGCCATTCTCGCCCGGCCATTGCGCCTCAGTGGAGGCTGGGACCTGTGACAGGGAGGTCGGGAAGGTCACGGTCAGGTGGCCGGAGGGGTCGTAGTTCCCGAATAGGACGTTGGCGATCGAGGTCCCGTCTTCCTGACCGGGGTACCAGGCTTCCAGGACGCCCTTGACGGAGGAGAGCCAGGGCATGGTGACCGCGGAGCCGGTGTTGAGGACGACGATCGTGTTGGGGTTGGCGGCGGCGACCGCGGAGATCAGGTCGTCGTCGGCGGTGCCTAGGTCGATGCTGGTCAGATCCGAGCCCTCGGACTCGTAGTAGGACGCGAAGACGATCGCGACGCTGGCCGAGGCGGCGGCGGAGGCCGCCGAGCTATCCGAGGAGCCGTCGTTGTAGGTGACGGTGGTGCCGCTGGGCGCGGCGGCCTCGATGCCCTGCAGCGGGGTGACGGTGCCGCTGGAGTCCACACTGGCGCTGCCGCCGCCGGAGGTCTGCGGGCTGGTCGAGGCGTCTGCTCCGATCACCGCGACCGAGCTGTCGGAGGAAGATAGCGGCAGGATGCTGCCGGAGTTCTTCAACAGCACGGTGCCCTCTTCTGACAGCTGCATCGCGTCGTTTTGGTCGATGGAGTTTGTCGCGACCGCCGAGGTCGATCCGCTCGGCGCCTTGTCAAACATTCCGAAGCCGAACATCTGGGTCAGGATGTCCGACACCGCCGAGTTGATCGTCGCCGTGCTCACCTCCCCGGAGTTGACGGCATCTTCCAGCGTGCTGCCGTAGTAGCCGTCGCTACCGGGCATGTCCATGTCCAGGCCGGCGTTCGCGGAATCGGCGGTGGAATGCGTCGCGCCCCAGTCGGAGGTGACAAAGCCCTGGAACCCGAACTGGTTCCTGAGCACCGTGGTCAGCGTGTACGGGTTCTGGCAGGCGGCGGTGCCGTTGATGTAGCTGTAGGAGCACATCACCGAGGAGGCCGCGCCCTGCTGGGTCGCGGCCTGGAAGGCGGGCAGGTAGATCTCCTGCTCGGCCTGGGTGCTGACGATCGCGTCATCGGCCGAGGTGTTGCGGTTGGTCTCCTGGTTGTACACCGCGTAATGCTTGACCTGCGCCATGGTGCCGGTGGACTGTACGCCGCGGATGTCCGCCGCACCCATCTGCCCGGCCAGGTACGGGTCCTCGCCGATCGACTCGAAGGCCCGGCCCCAGCGCGGGTCGCGCACGATGTTGATCGTCGGGCCAAGGTCGACCGTGGTGCCCTTGGCGGCCTGCTCAGAGCCGATGATCTGACCGTACTCCTGCTCGGCCGAGGTGTCCCACGTCGCTGCGGCGTCCACCGGGGCGGGCAGCTGAGTGACGTTGGTCATCCCGTCGCCGACGCCGGCCGGGCCGTCCTCCAGGTTCATTGCCGGGATGCAAAGCGACGGGATCGCCGCCACGTTCCCCACGTACGAGCCGGACGTACCGGTCATCATGTCGATCTCCTGGGTCAGCGACATCTGGGCCATCAGTTCGCTGACGCGCGTGGCGACTGGCGCGGTCGAGTTGACCCACGGACACGACGTCGCGGCCGAGGCCACCGGTGGCGCCGCGCCGAGAGCCGCCAGGAACGGTACAGCCGCGGTGGCGGCCATGACCGTCGCGATCCGTGCCCGCCCGGCCCGCGACCGGGTATGGAATACCTGCACGGTACCTCCTTGAATCTTGCTGGATTCGAATTCTGAGAGTGGGCAATACGCCGCAGGGAAACCGGGAAAGTGCGTAACCGAGATGAAACAGCGGAGAAACGACCGTGTCAATGGTTGCGGCCAGCGGTCCGTGAACATGACCCTCTGTCTGAGGCAACGGTCCAGGGTCGCTACCAGCAGTTATGCATAACGGCGGGGCGTTGGCTCTCTCGCGAAGCACCGAGACGTTAACGGAATTTTCACGACACAGGATTAGTATTGATGGCTCATTAAGGACTGACGTTAAAGAACTTAGGGGCAAGCGGAAACACTAAATTGGTCACTAACGAATTCAAGCCTGTCGCCCATCATGATGACAGTGGTGGCGGCCTCGGGGCGCCGAGCGGTTCATGTTCAGCAGACGCCGTCGTCGGTCCACCCGCCTGGTCGGCGCAGTAGTTCCTGGACGGCTGGATCCATTCGTCCCTCCTCGATCGTCGGGTCGGCTCCCAAGCGGCCGATCAATAGTAAAGTTTCTTAACAGTTATATTGGCCAGTCTAAATTCGCGGGGAATGGGCGTCAACCCGAGCGACACGCCGACCTGCGCAGCCGTCGGCGCCATCTCGGCGCGGCCGCCTCATAGAGCACCCGCGGGAACACTGGCGGGCGCCCGCGCGATTGCCTGTCCGTTCATGGCGTGTTAGCGTCAAACCGATTTGATTCAAACCGGTTCGATGATCGGTCGAAGCGTGCGAGCGGCCTCGCCAGGAAACCGAGAACACTATGGCAACCATCGCCGACGTGGCCAGATACGCGGGAGTGTCCCGCAGTACGGTGTCGCACGCTTTGTCGGGCAAGCGGACGATCTCGCGCGCGACGCGCGAGCGCGTAAACGAGGCGGTCCGGGCGCTGAACTACCGGGCGAACGCGGGCGCCCGGGCCCTCGCGACGGCGCGCACCATGATCTTGGCCCTCGCCGTGCCCTTCACGCCGGAGGAGTTCGCGCCAGCGACGTTGCAATACGTCCTCGCGATAACCCAGACGGCGCGCGGCCTCGGTTACGACGTGCTCCTGGTTACGCAGGAGGAAGGCGCCGACGGCATCGCACGGGTCACCGAGAGCAATCTCGTGGACGGCGTCATCGTCCTGGACGTCAAGCGCCGGGATCCGCGAGCCAGCATCCTGTCCAACATCCGCCAGCCGGGGGTGCTGATCGGGATGCCCGACGACGAACCCGCGGTGGACTGCGTCGACCTCGACTTCGCCGCCGCGGGCACGCTGCTGATCGACCATCTTGCCGAGCGCGGCCACCGGGACGTCATGTTCCTCACGCTTCCCGACGAACTGTTCGCCCAGGACCTCGGATATGCCTGGCGTTTCCGGCGCGCGGCGATCGAGCAGGCCGAGCGTCGAGGTGTCGCGCTATCCATGGTCCCCGGCCTCGTCGATCCCTCCGAACGCGCCGAAGCTCTCGGCGCCGCGCTGGACGAGCACCCGACCGCCGCCGCGCTGCTCGTCCACAACGATGCCGCACTCGCCGACCTGCCGCATCTGTTGCGCCAGCGTCACATCGAGATCCCGCGAGACCTGTCGGTGGTGAGCATCTTCCCGGAACAATTCGGGAAGATGTTCGCCCTTCCCTACACCGCGGTCGACACCGGCAGCGCGGCGGTCGCGGCGCGAGGAGTGGAACTGCTTGTCAGCAGGCTTGCCGAGCCGGAACGCCCTGTCGTACGCGAGTTCATTGATCTGGTTCTCGTCGACCGTGGCAGCGTGGGGACGGTCGCGTGATGCGCGCGTTTT
>JBEKHI010000053.1:0-28532 GCA_050012355.1 Streptosporangiaceae bacterium
GATGGACGTGCTATGGAAGCTCGGCCACGCCGCCGCGTGTACTGAGTCGGTGGCGTCGCTCGCGCTGATGCGGCCCGACGATCCGCGGGTCGCGCGGCACGGCTACTGGCAAGCGCTGCGAGCGGGGAATTTCGCCGAAGCGGCCCAATGGCTGTGCCGTGTCGCCCGGGCGGGCACGCTTGTGCCGCCGCTGCAGGCACCTGGCTCCGCGCCCGAGGATCGAGCGCGGGCACTGCTGCGCCGGGCGCTCGCCGCGCACCTGGCGGGCGATCCCGCCGACGAGGTCGCCGCGACGCTGGCCGAGGCGACCGGCACCGGGCCGGCCGAGCCCGGCTATGAAGACCTGATCGTGTGCGTCTGCGACGTCTGCGCGCTCGCGCGCACCGTGTGCCCGTTGCTGGAAGCACACGACGGCGACGGATGCGCCGCGTTCCACTCCCGGCTCGACGCCGCCCGCGAGACCGTGGAGCGGCTGCCGTGGCGCACGGTCGCGCTCGACCGCGCTTGCTGAAAGCGTGCTGCGTGCTGTGGGACGCGCCGCCGGGCGCCCGGCGTCCTTCCGGCCGGGGCGCCTGGGGCTCCTGCGATGCTGGGTGCATCTGAGGCTGATGTTGTCCGCCCAGCGGGCCCGGCGACCGCTATCGATGGCCCATCGATAGCGCCATAGCACCATCGATGGGCCATCGATAGTAACTGATGCTGCGGGCCGCGTGCGGGCCGACTCCGTGACCTGCGTGGTATTGACTTTTCGCACCGTTTGGACACATATAGCACATAGGCAGCTTTTAGATATGTGCGAGTCTGGGTGGTCAAGGTGGATGATTCAGGCAGAAGAATCGTGCGCGCCCTCGCGGCGTTCGCGATCACTGTAGGCCTGGCAGTGCCATTGGGGGCGGGGGCCGCGGGTGCCGCGACTTCGGCCGGAACAACAACTAAAGCAACCGCGAGCACGTCCGCGAGCCGCGGTCACACCGGGTCAAGCGGGACAGACGCGACCTGTGCGGGAGCTAGCACCTCCGCGGCGTCGAGCACGACGGTGAGCGCACCCGTCGACGCGCGGGCGATCGCGGGAGAGGCGTCAGCGACCGTCGTGTGGTGTCCGCCCGCCAGCGGCGCGAGCAGCGTCGTCAGCTACACGGTCACCGCGTCGCCCGGGGGAGCGTCGGTCACCGCGACGACACCTAACGACTGGGCGATCATCGACGGCCTGACCAACGGAACGAACTACACGTTCACCGTCACGGCGAACACCAAGACTTCCTCCGGCGCCACGGCGACCACCGGCGGGACCACGCCAGAGCCGATCGCGAAGCCGAGGGACGTGCTCATCGGCACGCCGCAGACCGTCAGCTACGACGGGTACTCGATGATCATCGGCGGCAAGCGAGTGTTCATCACCGCGGGCGAGTTCGACCCGTGGCGTACCCCCTCGCCATCGCTGTGGCTGGATGACCTGCAGAAGATGAAGGCCGACGGCTACAACGCCGTCACCGTGTACTTCGACTGGGACTACAACTCCTCCGACCCGGGCGCCTACAACTTCAGCGGGGTGCGGGACTACAACGAGTTCCTCAACATGGCCCAGGAAGCCGGGCTGTACGTCATCGCCAGGCCGGGACCGTACATCAACGCGGAGACCGACGGCGGCGGCATCCCCGGCTGGGTGCTGACCGGCGAGAACGGCTACCGGACCGACACCGAGCCCTACCTGTCGGCCGCGCTGCAGTGGTTCAGCGAGATGGACGCCATCATCGCGCCGCATCAGCTCACCAAGGGCGGCGACGTGATCCTGTACCAGGTGGAGAACGAGTACGCCGATCAGGGGACGGCCGCGCAGCAGTACATGGCGGACCTGGAAGCGCAGGCCACCGGCGACGGCATCGACGTGCCCTACACGTTCAACCAGTGCTGCGGCTCGCAGACCTTCACCTCCGGGCTCGGCGCGGTCAACATCAGCGGCACCGACAACTACCCGCTCGGGTTCAACTGCGCGGACACCACGGCGTTCGGCAACCCGTACAGCTACCCCCAGTACCTGGGTGAGCCGATCTACCTGCCGGAATTCCAGGGCGGTTCGATCGACGACTGGGGCAGCGTCGGTGATGCGGACTGCTATACGATGACCGGCCCGAACTTCGAGAACGTCTATTACAAGAGCAACATCATCCAAGGCGCCACCATGGCGTCGTACTATATGGGCGTCGGGGGCACGAACTGGGGCTGGCTGCCAGCGCCGCAGGTCTATACCAGTTACGACTACGGCGCCGCGATCCACGAGGACGACGAGATCGGCACGCCGACCGACCCGAACGACATCGCCGGCTCCAAGTACGGCGAGAACAAGCTGATCAACGACTTCGAGACCTCGGTCGCGCCGGTGACCGAGACGGTGGCGTCGGCCGCGCCGACCGCGGACAACTCCGCGATCTACACCCAGAGCCGGGTCAACCCGTCGGACGGCACCGAGTTCGTCTACCTCCGGCAGCAGAACGCCTCCTCGACCTCCACCGTGACCACGCACCTAGCGCTGAACACCGACGAGGCGGCCGGGTACACCTACGACGACACCAACTCCGCGCTGGACTACAGCGGTACCTGGTTCCACGCGAACACCAGCAACAGCAACTACACCAGCGGCGACTACGACCAGACCGAATCCTGGTCGGCGACCACCGGCTCGAGCATGACGCTCAGCTTCACCGGGACCGCCGTGCAGTGGATCGGCCCGAAGGACACCAACGGCGGCATCGCCGCGGTGTCCATTGACGGGGGCACCCCGACCGACGTCGACACCTACGATTCCGGTGGCAAGGAAGTCCAGCAGGTGCTGTTCACGGCCTCGGGACTGAGCGACGGTACCCACACGCTGACCATCACGGTCACCGGCACGCAGGACCCCGCGTCCAGCTCGGCCACGATCGTCATCGACGCGATCAACGTGCCGACCGCCGCCCAGCTCGCGGACTACTTCCCGCAGGTCCCGCAGACCGGGACGATCACGCTCGACGGCGAGGATTCCGATCTGCTGGTCGCCAACTACGACTTCGGCGGCAACGACCTGGTGTACTCCACCTCGCAGATCGCCAGCAACCAGGTGATCGGGGGCACCGCCGTGCTGGATCTTTACGGTGACGAGGGCAGCGACGGCGAGACCGTGCTGAACTACACCAGCCAGCCGACGGTTAAGGTGCTCGGCGGGGCCGATGTCGCCACGACCTGGGACAGCTCCCGCGATGACCTGCGCCTGGACTACACGCACACCTCGACTCCGCAGGAGGTGGAGATCACCGGTGGCGGCCGGTCGCCGCTGCTGCTGATCCTGACCGACACCGACTCCGCGCAGGAGTTCTGGCCGGTGCAGACCAACGACGGGCCGGTGCTGGTCGAGGGCGGCTACCTGGTCCGCGGTGCGAAGTTCGTGAACGGCGTGCTGGAGCTCCAGGGCGACACCTCCCAGAGCGGACCGCTGACGGTCTGGGGAGGAAGTCACGTCGTTATGGTCACCTGGAACGGAACCCCGGTGCGGGTCACGACGGGTGCGGACGGTTCGCTGAGCGGGACAATCCCCGGCCCCGCTTCGGTGACATTGCCGACGCTGACGAACTGGAAGTTCGCTGACGAGACCGAGTACATCAACCCGTCGTACAACGACAACTCGTGGACGCTCGCCGACGACCCGGTGTCCAACACGAGCTCACCGTCCACTCCGGTGCTGTACGCCTCTGACTACGGGCTCGACCACGGGTTCGTCTGGTACCGCGGCCACTTCACCGCGACGGGATCCGAGACCGGGGTCACGCTCGAGGCCGACGGCATATCGCCGACCGGCGCGTACTCGGTCTGGCTGAACGGAGTCTTCCTCGGCTCCGGGCAGGCGGCCGGCGCGACCACGCAGACGCTCAACTTCCCGTCGGGCGTGGTCACGACGGGCGCGGACAACGTGCTCGTGGTGCTGGTCGAGAACACCGGTAACCCGGAGGGGCCGTCCGGGGAGAAGGTCGGGCTGTACAGCGCCTCGCTGGTCGGCTCGGATGCCGCGATCACCTGGCGGCTGCACGGAGCCTCGTCCGCTGATGGTTCCGCGACCCTCGACTCGGTACGCGGCATCATGAACGGCGCGGGCCTGGCCGGGTCGGACGAGGGCTGGTCGCTCCCCGGCTATCCCGACCAGAACTGGACGAACGTGACGCTGCCCGACAGCTGGTCCTCGCGCGGCGTGCCGGCCGGCATCGGCTGGTACCGCACCACGTTCAACCTGAACCTGCCCAGAGACACCTACGTGCCGATCGACGTGCAGATCGGCGCGGCGACCGGCGTCGGTACCGCGGACTACCGGGCGTTCATCTACGTGAACGGCTGGCTGATCGGGCGGTACGTGAACAATGTCGGGCCGCAGCACCAGTTCTACGTCCCGGAGGGCATCCTCAACGACCACGGGCAGAACACGATCGCCATCGCCGACTGGGGCCTTGACGACACCACCGGCGGGCTGGACAGCGTGTCGCTGGTGGCTGCGGGTACTCAGTCGACCTCGCTGCAGGTTTCGCAGGTGGACAGCCCCGGCTACAACCCGGCGGTGTACGGCGCCCCGACCCCGCTCACCCCGGTGCTCGGCGTCGTGCCGTCCACCTCGCTGGCATCCGGGACGTTCACGGTGAAGGCCACGCTGAGCAACCCGTCGTCGAGCCCGCTGCGCGACCCGTCGATCAAGCTGTCGCTGCCATCCGGGTGGTCGGCGACGTCGACTACCGCGACGCTGGCGACGATCGCACCCGGATCGTCGGGGACGGCTTCCTTCTCGGTGACGGCACCGACGTCGGCGCAGAGCGCGGGCACGGTCGTGCTGCTGGCGACGGCGACCTACGATGGGACTGTCTCGTTGAGCAACTCGGCCACCGTCGAGGTGCCGTACTCGAGCCTGGCCGCGTCGTTCGACAACACCGGCATCACGTCTGACTCCGATCCCGATCCGTCCTCGTCGTTCATCGGCTTCGACGGGGAGGGCACGTCGTACTCGGCGGAAGGCCTGGCGGCCGATGACCTGACTCCGGGCGCCTCGGTGTCCTCGGGCGGGCTCACGTTCACCTGGCCGAACGTCGCGGCCGCGACGCCGGACAACACGATGGCCGAGGGCCAGGTCATCTCGGTGAGCGGCTCGGGATCGTCGCTGGGATTCATCGCCGCGGGTAACAACTCCGCGGAATCGGGCACCGGGACGATCTACTACACCGACGGGACCACGCAAACGTTCACCTTGGACGTGGGCAACTTCTGGTACGCCTCGGATGCCAGCGGCAATCCGACGAATACCACGGTCGCGTCGGTGAACTACGCGAACTACCCGACCGGGTCCTCCGGGCACACGGTCTACCTGTTCGAGCAGTCGGTCCCGATCGACCAGTCGAAGACAGTGGAGGCAATCCAGCTCCCATCCCTAGGCAGCGTGACCGGTTACAACGCCGCGCTGCACGTCTTCGCGGTGTCGGTCGGGTCGTAACCCCTTGGGGGTCGATGCCACATTGGCGCCAACCGATGGCGCCAATGTGGCATCGACCACGCTCACTTCTCGGCGGTCAGCCGCCGCAGCGCGGCTCGTACCACCTCGGGATCGGTGGTGGTCCAGAAGGGGGGGAGGGATGCGCGCAGGTAATCGCCATATCTCTTGGTGGCTAGCCGGGGATCGAGCACCGCGACCACCCCGCGGTCGCTGACCGAGCGCAGCAGCCGTCCGGAGCCCTGGGCGAGCAGCAGCGCCGCCTGGGTCGCGGACACCTCCATGAAGCCGTTCCCGCCGCGCGCGCCGGCCGCCCTGGTCCGGGCCGAGGCCAGCGGGTCGTCCGGCCGGGGGAACGGGATCCGGTCGATGATCACCAGGCTGAGCGATCGTCCGGGAACGTCAACGCCCTGCCACAGCGACAACGTGCCGAACAGGCAGGTCTCCTCCGACTCGGAGAACTGCTTGACCAGCTGGCCAGTGGAATCATCGCCCTGGCACAGCAGCGGATAGGTCAGCGAGTCGCGCAGCGCGGCGGTGGCCTGCTTGGCCGCCCGCATGCTGGAGAACAGCCCCAGCGTGCGGCCGCCGGCCGCCTTGATCAGCTCCCACATCTCCTGCAGGTACTCATCGGACAGCCCCTCCCGGCCGGGTTCCGGCAGATGCTTGGCCACATACAGGATGCCGGACTTCGGATGGTCGAACGGCGAGCCCACATCGATCGCGGACCAGTTGGGCTCACCGGCTAGCCCCCACTGCTTGGCCAGCGGCTCGAAGGAACCCCCGAGCGTCAGCGTGGCTGAGGTGAGGATGACCGTCCGGTCGCTGAACAGCTCGCCCGCCAGCAGCTCGCTGACCTCGAGCGGCGCCACGTGCAGCGACGGCTGGCCGTCCTCCGGTTGTTCGATCCAGACGACCTCGTCGCGTTCGGCCAGGCCGGGGCCGAAGGCGTCGAGCACCCGGTCCGCGTTCTCATGCAGTTCCTCGAGCGCCGCTTCGGCCGCCTGTCCGGCCGAGCCCTCGCGTTCCTCACGTCCGGCCGCGCGCAGCGCGCTGGCGCATTCGACCGCCGCGTCCCGCAGCGCCGCGAGCGAGGCGGCCAGCGCTTCGCCGATGGAGTCCATCCGCCCGGAGGGCGCGGCCAGCAGCATGGTGGCGAGGGCGTTGCCCGCCGAGTTGAGGTTCTGGGTGCCGCCCGCCCCGAGAACCCGGGCGCACCGGCGCGCCGCCATGTCCACGGTCAGGCCGGACAGCTCACCGGTTGCCACCGCGGTCACCCGGTCGACAAGTTCGTGCGCCTCGTCGACGACCACTACCTGGTGCTCCGGCAGCACGCCCTCGCTGATCGCGTCGATCGCCAGCAGCGCGTGGTTGGTGACCACGATGTCCGATTCACCGGCCTTGCGCTTCGCCTTCTCCGCGAAGCACTGGGGACCGAACGGGCACTTGCCGGCGCCGACGCATTCGCGGGCCGATACCGAGACCTGACGCCACGCCTGTTCTGACACCCCGGGCACCACCTCGTCCCGGTCGCCGGTGTCGGTCTCGTTCGCCCACTCGTGCAGCCGCTTGACCTGCCGTCCGGTCAGGCTGGTCGGCTCGAACAGCGCGTCCTGGCCGTCGTCCTCCGGCATCTCGCCGGTCTTGGCCAGGCACAGGTAGTTGCGCCGCCCCTTGAGTATCGCGAACTCTGGAGCCCGGCCGAGCGGCTTGCGCATCGTCTTGGCGAGCCGCGGCAGGTCCCGGTCCACCAGCTGACGCTGCAGCGCGATCGTCGCGGTGGATATCACCACGGCCCCGCCACCGCCGGCCGCCGCGAACAACGCGGACGGCACCAGGTAGGCCAGCGACTTCCCGGTCCCGGTGCCAGCCTGAACGGCTAGGTGTTCCCCGGTCCGCATCGCTTCCCAGACCGCCTCGGCCATGGTGACCTGGCCAGGTCGCTCGGCACCGGATATCCCGGACACCGCCGACGAAAGAAGGTCACGGATACCGGGTGTTGCTTCCGCTGGATTTGCCGCCACGAGCGATGACGCTACCCTGCGCGGTCCCTTAGCGGCAACGCGCCCTCGGCTATCCTGCTGACGTGCCAATTTATGCCCTTGGTAAATATGAGCCGGACATCCACCCACTTGCGTACGTGCATCCGGAGGCGGTCGTGATCGGCCGGGTCACGCTCGGACCCGAGTCATCAGTATGGCCGTGCGCCGTGTTGCGCGGCGACCACGGCACGATCACCGTAGGGGCCCGGACCTCAGTGCAAGACGGCACCGTGGTGCACACGACCGAGCAATGGCCGACGGTGATCGGCTCGGATTGCGTCGTGGGGCACAACACCCATCTTGAGGGCTGCGTGGTGGAGGATGGCTGCCTGATCGGCTCGGGATCGGTCACGCTGAACCGGGCGCTGGTGGGAGCCGGGTCTATCGTCGGCGCCGGGGGACTGGTGCCCGAGGGCTTCGAGGTGCCGCCGAGTTCGCTGGCGGTCGGCGTGCCGGTGGTCATCAAGCGCACCGGCCTGCCGCCGGGCATCACCGCGCTCGCGGTGGCCACGTACATCGAAACGGCCCGCGAGCACCGCGAACTCCTGCGCCGCCTGTCCTGAGCGGCGCCGCCTGTCCTGAGCGGCACCGGCGCCCGAGACCCATCGATGTCCCATCGCTAGCGCTATGGCGCCATCGATGTCCCATCCATCGGCCTTCGGTCCTAGCTATGGACCGCGCCGCAATCGTGTGCACACAATAGCCATGCGACGCCAGCCCAGGAGCTTTCATGGCCAACGACGAGGGACCTGCCGTACCCCAGCTGAGCCGTACCGAGCTGGTCGAGCTGTACGAGATCCGCAAGCTGCTCGAACCGGTCGCCACCGCGCGGGCCGCCAAGTCCGCGAGCGCCGAATCGATCCTGCGGGCCGTTGAGCTGGCCGCCATCATGGGCTCGGAAACGGAAGCATCTAGCTGGGCCGAGCACAACCTGCGGTTCCACGCCATTATCGAGGAGGCGGGCAGCAGCCCGAGGCTCGCCGAGATCCTGCGTAACCTGCGGGAGCTGTCCGCGCGCTACGTGGCGCACTCGATCCTCACCGAGCCAGAACGCGTCGCCCAGGCCAACGCCGAGCATGAGCAGATCCTGCGCGCGCTCGTGGACCGCGACCCCGAGGCGGCCGCGGACGCCGTGCTCAGGCACCTGAATGGCACGCTGCGGTGCCTGCTCACCGTCCGACAGGTCGGGGTCCCGCTCCGCGAACATCAATAATGATGATTGCATAGGCGTAATGATCTGGGGTCAGCCCGCGCTGGCGCCCGGTTCGTCGGCGGGGGAGAGCAGCCGGTCGAGCAGCACCGCCTCGGCCCGGTTGAGCTCATCGGTGACCGGCCTGCGCCGCGACCGCCGCTCGAGTTCCAGGTCACGCTGCGCCTCGCGGAGCTGCTGACGCAGCTTCATGTTCTCGGCGGTCAGCGTCCCGTGCCTGGTCCACGCGGTGGCCAGCTCGCGTTCGAGTCCCGCTACCGTTTCCTCGATCGCGGGGTCGGCGGCCAGCTGCGCTCCGGTCAGCTCGCCCGGGTTGGCGGACAGCCGCCGTACCACCTGGACGAGCAGCCGCCGGGCCAGCTCGTCGTAGTCGAACTCGGTGTCCGTGGGGAACACATCGGCCGAATCGGCTAGCCCGCCCCGGCCGAGCACGCTCGCCGAACCCGGCAGGCGGGTTCCGGTTCCGCGGCCGGCGCCGACCCGGCTCGTGCCCGCCCCGCGACTACGCCCGGTACCGTTTCCGCGCACTCCGCCGAGTCCGGAGGCGGCGTCCGCTCCGCCCTCTCGCTGCCGTTGCTCGCCCTGGGCCGTGAGCGTGATGCGGTAAGTCCGCTTGCCTCGTACCTCGCGCGCGATGAGCCCGTCCCGCTCCATGCCGGACAGCAGCTGCGCGAAGGCGACACTCGAGCCCGGGTAATCGACGGCCTCGGCCAGCCTGGTGGATGCCATGCCGGTGTCGTCGGCGACATCGCTGACCAGGGCCAGGTGCGAGATGATCTTGTCCCGGGTGCCAACCGCGCGCCGCCGGTAACCCGACCCCGCGCGCCTGGCCTTGCTTCCTGCCTTGGTGTCCCCCACCTGAGCACACTCTCCCTAGACTGTGCAATCACGCCTGTCGGAACTGCGACGTACTCATGATAGTCAAGCTGGGCCGGCCGATAACACGGAGAGTGTTGGGCGCGAATGTCTCATTGGACGCATTCCCCGGTATACCGATGGCCCCGTTTCGCGTGTACCTATCCCGGTTGCGGGTAGCGGCTAGACCGAGCGCGGTGCGCCGTTCCTGACGGGGGGACCGATCCCGTCGCGGTTCGGCTCGTTTCGGCACCAATCATGAGTGGGGGCCTCAATGATGTTGTTAGCGGAATTGACCGGTCTTCACTTTAAGTGTTTATGTGGATACGATTAGTGACTAGAATTGTTGCAACACGCGCGGGCGCTCGCGCGTTTACCCTAGAAGACCGTCAGAATCACTGACTAGCTGGGAGAACGTGGACGTAGACCCGTCGCTCGACTACGCGACCGCCCTGATCGCGGCGTTGCTGATCGGGACCGGCTTCGTGCTCCAGCAGCATGCCGCCGAGCGGGAGCCGGACTCGCGGTTTCTGCGGGTAAAGCTGATCACCGACCTGCTGCGCAAGCCTCGCTGGCTGGCGGGCATGGTCTGCATGATCGTCGGGCAGATTCTCGCCGCTTGGTCGATCGGCCACCTTGAGCTGACGGTTGTCGAACCGCTGCTGACCACGAACCTGATCTTCGCGCTGGTGCTCGCGGTCCCGCTGTCCAGGCATCCGGTGACGCTCGCCGAGGTGGTCGGCGCGATCGTGTTGTGTACCGGGGTGGCTCTGCTGTCCGCGTCGCGATCGGCGCAGCCGATCGGCCTGTCGTTCGGCTCGTTCTCGCACTGGCCCGCCGCCGCGCTCATCGCGCTGATCGCGGCCATCCTGGTGCACTCCGGCATGCGAAGACGCGGCCCGCTGCGCGCCGGGCTGACCGGCGCGGGCGCGGGCCTGGTGTTCGGCATCCAGGACGCGCTGACCAGGCAGACCCTGGAGATCCTGCAGAGCAACTCGGTCAGCGCGCTGTTCACCAGCTGGTCCGCGTACGCGCTGGTCGGTGCGGGCGCGGTCGGCATCTGGCTGATGCAGTCCGCATTCAGCGCCGGGCCGCTTCAGTTTTCGCTGCCGTTGATCAGCGCCTGCGAGCCGCTGGCGGGCATCACGCTTGGCGTGCTGGTCTTCGGCGACCGGATCCAGGTCACGCCGGGTGTGCTGGCGATGGAAGCCAGCGGCCTCGCGGCGCTCGTCGCCGGCGTGATCCTGGTCGGCCGGTCCCCGGCCCTGTCCAGCCTCGGGCACCGGCATCACGACGACGAGAACCAGCCGCCGGATTCACCCGCGGACCCGGTAAGCCATCCGCCGGACGTCTCGGACAAAAACCCAGTAGCCCGGTTCATCCCAAAGATGAAACCCGCCAAACCCGCCCCCCAGCGGGACGCGTAACGCGGGCCGCGCGGCCGCCGCCGCAGGCGCGGCAACCCCATGGATGTCCCATCGCTGGCGCTATAGGCCCATGGATGGGACATCCATGGGACAGCGTAAGGCCCACAGCTTGGCGAAATATCCCCTTATGGAGGCTATTGCCTGGCTGGGCTGTTCTACTCGGCCCGAGGCGCGGGCGCCGGGATCGGCGGCGGGGGCGCACTCGTTGGCGCGCCGGTTGCCCAGCCGGTGCTGGCTCGCGAGCCGTGGCGCACGAAGTGGTCCAGCGCGGTGCCGATGCCGCCCTCGTCGGAGATCAGGTTCCGTACCGTCACGATCATCGTCGGAAGCGCCCAGAAGTCTCCGCATACCCAGAGGATGGCGGCACCGATCTGCTGGTCGGCGAACGGCGACAACGTCACGCCCGCGATGTGGTTATACGGCGCGTAGACGGATTTCGTCACGAAGATGGACAGCGCCATCGCGGTGAAGATCATGACGACGTTCGTCCCGAGCAGCGCCCCCGCCCGGCCCAGCGGCTCCAACTGGCTCCGGAACGGCGGTGACGGAATGAACTGGAGCCAGAACAGCACCCCCGCCGCGAAGAACGAGGAGTGCATCAGCCAGATGTGCACGTAGCCGTTGTCTTCGGCGAGGTCGAACAGTACGGGGATGTGCCAGCCGACCATGACCACGTTGAACGTCACGATGGCCGGCCACGGCCGCAGGAAGAACCCGCCCACTGCCCGCAACGGACGCGACCACCCGCCCGTCATCACCCCGCGGGTCGCGGCCTGCCCGGAGCGTCCCGGCAGCCCGTCGAGCAACGGCTGCCACGGCGCGCCGGCCACCACCAGCGAGGGAGCCGCGAACATCAGCAGCAGGTGCTGGATCATGTGCACGAAAAAGTAGTCATCCGCCCAGTAATCAATGGGGGATTCGACCGCGATCAGCAGTACGGCGAGCCCCGAGTAAAACCAGAGTGACCGGATCCGCCGTTGCCGGGTCCGGTCGGGCCGTGACCGCCGGGCGAGCCGCCGCAGCCCGATCTCATGCCACGCGACAACTACGGCGACCAGGATGAGGAACGGGTCAAATGACCAGTGCTGCAGGACGTAGTGCACAAGCCAACACCGTAACCCGCCCGCCAGCGGACGGCCAGATCCCGCCGTCAACATGAACAACTTGTCATTCATAACGACGGGTGGCCACTCACCCAGCTACCCGCGCGACCCCAGCGATGGGCGATCGATGGCGCTATAAGCCCAGCGGTGGGCCATCCATGGCGCTGGGTAAGACGGCGGCGGCGGCGCGACGCGGCGCGGGGGCCAGGCCCCACAGCGCGGAGCTGACGGCGACCAGGGCGAAGATCAGGAAGGTGATGATGTGGACGCTGGTGCAGTACAGGCAGATTGCGCCAATCTGGAAGAGTTCGGCATAGACCAGGTACAGCACCATGCCGATCCCGGCGATCGCCGCTGCCAGCCGCAGCTTCGGCATCCACGCCCAGCGGGAATTCCAGGACCACGGCGACAAGATCGCCACCATGAACACGTAGAAGGCAAGCCCGGTCACCGCGACCGGGATCACCCCGAAGATCATCGACTGCGAACTCGTGGTCACCTCGCCGCAGTTGACGATCCCGGCCTTCTCATTGCAGCCCGCCAATGACGATGCGGTGTAGTGCGCGTAGGTGAGGTAGATCGAGACTCCGAGCCCGGCGAGGGCCAGCACGAAAGTCGCGATCTTCAGCCACGTCGGGGGACCGGCGGGTGTCTCCTCGACCGGCTCGACGGCGGCCTGACGCCGCTGCTGGGCCTTGCTCGCCCCGGCGGACGCCCTGCTGGTGCCGCTGCGGCTCGACGAGCCGCGGGCCTCCGCTGGGCGGCCTGCCGGGACGGGCCGGTTGCGCGACCGGGTCTTGGAGCTAGCCATGGCGGTAGCTTACTAGATCCCGCTCTGAAGGCTAGTGATCGACGAGGTGCAGACGTCCGCAGGCTTGTCCCCGGTCAGCTTGCACAGCGCGGCGGTCATGTAGTTCGCCGTTCCGTCCACCGCCTTCGCGACCGAGTTCGAGGGGGTCTGCAGGTCGGTGGCGATCTGGCTCCAGGTCAGACCGGACAGTACCTGCGGGGTGTAGCTGGCGCCGATGACCAGGTACTGGTTGCCGAAGTCGACGAACGGGTACGAACCGGTGTCGGCGCTGGCGACGTAGGGGGGCGCGTCGTACTTGTCAAATAGCGCGCTCTCCGTGCTAGTCGGCTTCTGCAGCGCCTGCTCTTCCCGGTTCTCCTCTTCCACCGAGGAGAACGACACGTACGGGCTGCTGTATTTGGCGTCCACGAACGACCACGTCGAAGTGTTCGGGTAGTAGTCGGTGCTAGACGATTGCGCCGTCTGAAGCCCGGTGAACGTCCCGAACCTGCTGAGCGCGACGATCATGCCCCACCGCTCGAAACCGCAGTACGGGCAGTACAGGGCCCCGACGTACAGCATCTCCGGCTTGCCGTTCTCCATGAGCACGGCGGGGTTGCCCTGGGTCGACTGCGGCTTGGCATCCACCGAGCCCCCGCCCACCGACTCAAGGGTGGCGGCGGGGACCGAGGCCAGCTTGTCAACCACCTTGGTCAGCGAGCTACCGGACAGGCTGGTGGTCCCTGAATTATTTGAGGATCCCCCCGATGTCACCTTCACGATGATGAAGACGGCAACGACCACCAGCACCACGAGAACGGACCCGCCGCCCAGAAGCAGCCGCCTGCGCTGCTCGGCCCGCTTGGCCGCCGCCCGCTGAGCGGCGACCCGCTGCTGGCGCGAGACGGATTGCTTCGTTCTGCTTGCCTTGCCCATGACCGCCCTATCTCTACCGAAGAGTCCAGGGACATCCTAAGGCGCGCGCACGGATGCCGGGGACTGCACGGATGTGACGATCCGGTCACGGGTGGTAGTAACGACTGCTCAGCTGAATCTAGATGCCTATCTCAATTTTATCACAATATCCCTTTGGAAGATAGTGTCCCGCCTCCCGTGCGTTCAACCCGCAGTATTCGGCAGTTGAACGATTGCGATTAACAATGGCGCCGAATGCTGGTGGCTAAACAATGGGACGATCGTGTTATCTTCGGGACAAAGTAGGCTCAGCAACCGGAGTGGAGGCCGCGTGCCTGAAATCGAAGCCGGTCGATACGAACTGACCTCCGCGCAGCTTAATGTCTGGCGGCACCAGAGCCTGCACCCGGAAAGACCGATCTACAACGTAGGCGAGTACCTGGAGATCCGTGGCGATCTGAACCTTGAGGTATTCGAGTCGGCTCTACGGCACGTCATCGGTGAAGTCGATGCTTTCCATCTCCGCTTTCATGAGGAAAGTGAGAACGTGCTGCAACGCATCGATAGGTCAGACGACTGGCCAGTGCGTTTTATCGACTTCAGTGCGGAACCTGATCCGCGGGCTGCTGCGGAGTCCTGGATGCGGACGGATATGCGCCGCCCGTTCGATCTACGGGAAGGACCGATCTTCGCGGAGGCTGTTCTTAGGATTGCACCGGAAGTTTTCTTCTGGTATCAGATCGCTCACCATATAGCTTACGATGCGTTCAGCGCATCGATTATCGCTTCCCAGGTCTCTCGTATTTATACAGCCCTGCTGGCGGGAAACCCCGTTGACGATGACATCCCGAGTCCTGTAACCGTCCTCTTCGACGCCGATCGTTCGTATCGCAGGTCAGCGGAATCCGAGCGAGACAGGGACTTCTGGCTCGATGTTCTGGCGGAATTTGAAGGGCCTGTCAGCGTGAACGGCCGTCCCGGACGAGCGGCGTCGCGGCCGCCACAGCGATATATGGATCATATCGGCCCGCAGGTCACGGCCGATATGCGGGCGGCCGCCTGGCGGCTCGGGACGAGTTTCGGTGCCCTTATGGTCGCGGCCGCAGCGGTTTATCTTCGCCGCATCACGGGGGCCGATGATATTATTATCGGCCTTACCGTCAACTCAAGGCTGGATCCGCGATGCCGTAAGGCTCCCGGGATGGCGGTTAATACCCTGCCCATCCGACTCGCTGTGTGCACGACAACATCAGTTGCGGATCTCGTGCAGCAGGTAACGGCCACGATCCTTGATTCGCTGCGCCACCAGCGATACCAGTATGCGCAGATGCGTCAGGACCTGAGGCTGGTTAATGAGACCTTCCTCGGCATGATCGTCAATGTCATGTCATTCGACTATGCATTTCGATTTGGCGATTGTGTCGCGCACGCACATAATCTCGCGAACGGGCCGGTCGACGATCTGGGGGTCTCCGTTTATGACCGGTTGGCGGGTGATGGCATAGAGATCTCCTGCGATGCGAATCCGGAGCTCTATGGCGTTGCATTCGAGAAAGATGTGATTCGTCGTTATGTAAAAATATTGGACTGGCTGGCAACGGCGTCCCCCGACGAGAGCCTAGGCCGGGCGGAGATCTTGGACGCGGCCGAGCGGCGGCAGATTCTCGGCGCGTGGAACGACAACGCATCCGAAATGCCGCCTGCGGACGGGGTGCATGAGCTGGTGGCCGCCCGGGCAGCGGCCAGCCCGGACGCGGCAGCAGTGGTGTGCGGGAGCGAATGGCTTAGTTACCGGGAACTCGAGGAGCGGGCAGGCCGGCTGGCTCGGCTGCTGACGTCGCGGGGGGC
The DNA here is from genome assembly GCA_050012355.1 of Streptosporangiaceae bacterium. Lineage (GTDB taxonomy): Bacteria > Actinomycetota > Actinomycetes > Streptosporangiales > Streptosporangiaceae > JBEKHI01. The sequence continues at coordinate 15,685 of JBEKHI010000053.1, forward strand.
GGGCCCGCGGCGAGTGGTGGCGGTGCTGATGGACCGCTCCGCCGACCTGGTAGTGGCGCTGCTGGCGGTGCTGAAGACGGGAGCGGCCTATCTTCCGGTCGATCCGGGCTACCCGGCCGGGCGGATCGAGTACATGCTCGCCGATGCGGACGCCTGCCTGGTGGTCGCGGACCGCCCCTGGGATCAGCTTGCCGCGGACGCGCCGGTGCTGGTGCCGGGCACGGGCCCGGCCGGGACGGCCGTCGACGATGCTGGCACCGGGATCCCCGGCCACCCGGACCAGCTGGCGTACGTGATGTACACCTCTGGTTCCACCGGGCAGCCCAAGGGCGTGACGGTCCCGCACCGGGCGATCGACCGCCTGGTACGCGGACCCGGTTACGCGGAGCTGGGCAGCGGGGATGTCGTAGCGCTGCTGTCATCGGTGTCCTTTGACGCCGCGACCTTTGAGATCTGGGGTGCCCTGGCTAACGGCGCGACGCTGGCGGCCGTTCCCGCGGGCGTGCTGTCGACTGCTGAGCTGGGCGGTTTCCTGGCCCGGCACGCGGTCACCGTGTTGTCGCTGACGGCCGGGCTGTTCCACGAGATGGCCGACGCGGATCCGGGTGCATTCGCCCGGTTGCGGTACCTGCTGGCGGGCGGTGATGTCGTGTCGGCCCGGCACTGCCGGGCGGTGCTTGAGCGGGTACCGTCGGTACGGCTGGTGATCCCGTACGGGCCGACCGAGAACACCACCTTCACCACCACGCACCCGGTGCGGACGGCTGACCTCGAAGGCGCGGACGGCGTCCCCATCGGGGCCCCGATCGGCGGCACCCGGGTGTACGTGCTGGATGCGTACCTGGAGCCGATGCCCGCCGGGATGACCGGGGAACTGTATGTGGCCGGGGCGGGGCTGGCCCGCGGCTACCTGCACCGGCCGGGGCTGACCGCCGAGCGGTTCACCGCGTGCCCGTTCGGGGCGGCCGGGGAGCGGATGTACCGGACCGGGGACCTGGCGAGGTGGCGGCCGGACGGGGAGCTGATCTTCTGCGGGCGGGCCGATGAACAGGTGAAGATCCGCGGGTTCCGTATCGAGCCCGGTGAGGTAGAGGCGGTGCTGGCGGCCTGCCCGGGGGTGGCGCGGGCCGCGGTGATCGTCCGCGAGGATGCCCCCGGGGACAGGCGGCTGACCGGCTACGTGGTCCCGGCCAGCCCGGACACGGACACCAGCGGCCTGGCCGCCGCGGCCCGGGATCATGTGGCGGCGCGGCTGCCGGAGTACATGATCCCCGCCCAGCTGGTGGTGCTGGAAGCGCTGCCGCTGACGCGGAACGGAAAACTGGACCGCCAGGCGCTGCCCGCCCCACGCCAGGACGGGACCAGCGGCCGGGCTCCGGCCAGCGTGACCGAGGAACTGCTATGCGGCCTGTTTGCCGACGTGCTAGGTGCGGAGCGGGTTGGGCCGGAGGATGACTTCTTCGCCTTGGGCGGGCATTCGCTGCTGGCGATGCGGCTGGTCAGCTGGGTGCGGGCGATGCGAGGCATCGAGCTGGAGGTAGGGGCGGTGTTCAAGGCCCCGACCCCGGCCCGGCTGGCGGCCCGGCTGCAACAGGCAGGGCCGGCCCGCATGCCGCTGGTGCCGCGACCGCGGCCGGGGCGGGTGCCATTGTCGTTCGCGCAGCGGCGGCTGTGGTTCCTGCGGCAGTTGGAGGGATCGTCGGCGATGTATAACACGCCGCTGGCGGTGCGGCTGGAGGGAGAGCTGGACACCCCCGCGCTGGCCGCCGCACTGCGCGACGTGATCGGACGGCATGAGGCGCTGCGGACCGTGTTCCCGGCGTCTGACGGAGAGCCATTCCAGCGGATCCTGGACCCCGGGGAACTGGAGTGGGAACTCGAGGCAACCGCGGTGCCGGAGGCGGACCTCGCCGACGCGGTGGAGCGGGCAGCGGGGCGCCCGTTCGACCTGGCCAGCCAGATCCCGCTACGAGCATGTCTGCTGGCCACTGGCCCGCAGACGAACATACTCGTGCTGACAGTGCACCACATCGCTGGAGACCACTGGTCGGAGGCGCCGCTGGCGCGCGATATCTCAGCGGCTTACGCGGCCAGGTGCCAGGGCGACGTACCGGAGTGGGCGCCGCTGCCGATCCAGTACGCCGACTACGTGTTGTGGCAGCGCGAGCGGCTGGGCTCGGAGAACGACCCGGACAGCCTGCTGTCCCGGCAGGTGGCCTGGTGGCAGCAGACGCTGGCGGGTGCGCCCGCCGAGCTGGTCTTGCCGACCGACCGGCCGCGCCCACAGGTGGCGAGCTACCACGGGCACACAGCGGACATCAGCATCCCGGCGGAGGTCCATGTCAAGCTGATGGCGCTGGTCCGGTCACAGGGCGTGACGCTGTTCATAGCAATCCAGGTCGGTTTCGCGATACTGCTGTCCAGGCTGGGGGCGGGGGCGGACATTCCGACCGGGACCGGGATCGCGGGGCGGGCCGATACCGCCCTGGATGACCTGGTGGGGTTCTTCGTGAACACGCTGGTGCTGCGCACCGACGTGTCCGGTGACCCGGCCTTTGACCAGCTGCTGGGGCGGGTGCGGGAGTTCTGGCTGGGCGCGCTGGAGCATCAGGACGTGCCGTTCGAGCGGCTAGTGGAGGACCTGGCCCCGGACCGGTCGCTGGCCCGCAACCCGCTGTTCCAGGTCATGCTCACCGTGCAGAACACTGCCACCGCCGCCTTGGACCTGCCCGGGCTGCGCGCCCGGCGGCTGCCCACCGGCACTGGGGCGGCGCGGCTCGACCTAAGCCTGCTGCTCGGCGAGACCCGCGACCGGCAGGGCCAGCCGGGCGGGCTGCGCGGGACGGTTACGGCCGCCGCCGACCTGTTCGACCCGGACACCGTGCAGGCGATCGCAGACCGGTTCACCCGGGTGCTGGCCGCCGCTGCGGATGACCCAGGCGTGCGGCCGAGCCAGATCCAGGTCCTGGACGATAATGAGCGAGCCTGGGTGCGGCGGGGCTGGAATGACACCGCGGCGGCGGGGCCGGACGCGATGGTGCCGGAACTGATCTGCGCCCGAGCCGCGCAGCTGCCGGATGCGGCGGCGGTGACCGGTGGCGGGGCCTGGCTGACCTACGGGGAACTGGCGGTGCGGGCCGCCCGGCTGGCCCGGCTGCTGACCGTCCGCGGGGCAGGCCCGGAGACGGTGGTTGGGCTGTGCCTGTCGCGCGGCCCTGAGATGATCACCGCGATCGTGGGAGTTTGGCTGGCCGGGGCGGGATACCTGCCGCTGGATCCGGGATACCCGGCCGGGCGGCTGGAGTACATGCTGGCTGACAGCGGCGCCCGGCTGCTGGTCACCGGTGGCGGGCTGGCGGGCGGCCTGGCCGCCGACACGGTGTTGGGGTTGGACGATCCGCAGGTGGCGGCCGCCCTGGCCGCCCAGCCGGCGTCTCCGCCGCCGGGGGAGGTAGCTGCCGGGCAACTCGCGTATGTGATCTATACCTCCGGGTCGACCGGGACCCCCAAGGGCGTCGCGGTGACCCACGCCGGGCTGGCCGGGCTGGCGATAGCGCAGGCCGGGCAGTTCGAAGTGACCGCGGGGGACCGGGTGCTGGGGTTCGCCTCGCCGGGGTTCGACGCGTCGGTATCTGAGCTGGCGGTGACCCTGACGGCCGGAGGGACGCTGGTCAGCCCCGGGCCCGGGGAACTGCTGGCCGGGCCGGAGCTTGCCGGGCTGGTGGCCCGGCAGCGGATCACGCACCTGACGCTGCCGCCGACGGTGCTGGCCGGGCTGGACCCAGCAGTGGACCTGGGCACGGTGCGGACCCTGGTCACCGCGGGGGAGGCGCTGGATGGCGGGCTGGCGGGCCGGTGGGCGGCCGAGCGGCGGCTGGTCAATGCCTACGGGCCGACCGAGACCACGGTATGCGCGACGATATCCGGGCCGCTGCCCGCAGGCCTGGATGACGTACCGCCGATCGGCACCTCGATCGCCAATACTCGGGTGTACGTGCTGGACGGGTTCTTGCAGCCGACGGCGCCCGGGGTGACCGGAGAGCTGTACATCGTGGGGTCCGGGCTGGCCCGCGGGTATGCGGGCCGGGCGGGGCTGACCGCGCAGCGGTTCACCGCGTGCCCGTTCGGGTCCGGCGGGGAGCGGATGTACCGGACCGGAGACCTGGCGAAGTGGCGGCCGGACAGGCAGTTGATCTTCTGCGGGCGGGCTGATGACCAGGTTAAGGTCCGCGGGTTTCGGATCGAGCTGGGTGAGGTCGAGGCTGTCCTGGCCGCCTGCCCGGGAGTGGCGCGGGCGGCGGTGACTGTCCGGGAGGACACCCCCGGTGATAAGCGGCTGGTCGGCTACGTAGTCCCGGCCGACGACCCCGGCCCGGACCTGGCGGCCCGGGCGCGAGAGCATGCTGGCGCCAGGCTGCCGGACTACATGGTGCCCGCCCAGTTCGTGGTGCTTGAATCGCTGCCGCTGACCCCCAGCGGGAAAATCGCCCGGGCCGCGCTGCCCGCCCCGGATTACGACAGGACCAGCGGCCGCGGCCCGGCCACCGTGACGGAGGAACTGCTGTGCGGCGTGTTCGCCGGGGTGCTCGGGCTGCCCGTGGTGGGGCCGGAGGATGACTTCTTCGCCCTGGGCGGGCACTCGCTGCTGGCGGTGCGGCTGATCAGCCGGGTGCGGTCGATGCTGGGCGCCGAGCTTGACATCACGGCGGTGTTCGAGGCGCCGACCCCGGCGCGGCTGGCGGTGCGGCTGGGGCAGGCGCCCGCGGCGCGGATGCCAGTGGCGCCGCGGCCGCGGCGGGAGCGGGTGCCGTTGTCGTTTGCGCAGCTGCGGCTGTGGTTCCTGGCCCAGCTGGAGGGCCCGAGCGCCACTTATAACGCCTCGCTCGCGCTGCGGCTGGATGGGGACCTGGACGCCGCGGCGCTAGGGGCGGCGCTGGGCGATGTGGCCGGGCGGCATGAGGTGCTGCGCACCGTGTTCGCGGAGGCCGACGGGCAGCCGTACCAGCGGGTCCTGGATGGCGGGGAGCCGGGCTGGGGACTGGAGACGGCGCCGGTGGCCGGGGCGGAGGTGGTCGAGCGGATCGCGGGGGAGCCGTTTGACCTGGCGGTGCAGGTGCCGGTGCGGGCACGGCTACTGGCGGCGGGACCTAGGGCGCATGTACTGGTGCTGGTGATCCACCATATCGCTACCGACGGCTGGTCGATGGGGGTGCTGACCCGGGACTTGTCGGTGGCGTATGCGGCGCGGCTGGCGGGGCGGGCACCTGGCTGGGATCCGTTGCCGGTGCAGTACGCCGACTACGCGATCTGGCAGCGGGAGCTGCTTGGGTCCGCGGAGGATCCGGGGAGCCTGCTGGCACAGCAGGTGGCGTGGTGGCGTCAGATGCTGGCCGGTGCCCCGGCGGAGCTGGGCCTGCCTGCGGACCGGCCGAGGCCGGCCGCGGCCAGCCATCGCGGGCATGCGGTGTGGTTCCAGGTCCCTGCTGACGCGCACCGGCGGCTGGCCGGGCTGGCCCAGGAGCAGGGCGTGACGTTGTTCATGGTCATCCAAGCCGCGCTGGCGGTGCTGCTGTGCAAGCTGGGCGCCGGAGAAGACATCCCGGTCGGCGCGGCCGTGGCCGGGCGGACCGATGAGGCCCTCGATGACCTGGTGGGGTTCTTCGTGAACACGCTGGTGCTGCGTACCGACGTGTCCGGGGATCCGTCGTTCGCCGAGCTGCTGGGACGGGTGCGAGAGTTCTGGCTGGGCGCGCTGGAGCATCAGGATGTGCCGTTCGAGCGGCTGGTGGAAGACCTGGCTCCGAGCCGGTCGCTGGCCCGCCACCCGCTGTTCCAGGTGATGGTCACTTTGCACAACACCGCCCCCGCCGCTGCGGTCTTGCCGGGGCTGAGGATCTCTGACCTGCCGTCCGGGGAGCTACCCGCCCGGTTCGACCTGGAGGTGACCCTGACCGAGGCCCGCGACGGGCAGGGCATGCCCGCCGGGTTGCACGGAGGGCTGATAGCGGCGGCTGACCTGTTCGGCCGGGAATCAGCCGAGGCGATCGCCGCGCGGTTCACCCGGCTGCTGGCGGTGGTGGCCGCTGACCCGCGGTCCCGGCTGCGTCAGGTGCCGGTGCTAGGTGAGGCTGAGCGGACGCAGATCGTGCAGCAGTGGAATGAGACGGAGGCCCCGGCCCCGGAGACGACGCTGCCTGAGCTGTTCGGGCAGCAGGCGGCCTTGAACCCGGACGCGGCGGCGGTGGCCTGCGGGGACACCAGTGTCAGTTACGGGGAGCTGAATGCGCGGGCGAACCGGCTGGCGCGGCTGCTGGTCTTGCGGGGGGTGGGCCCGGAGTCCGTGGTCGCGGTGGTGATGGACCGTTCCGCGGAGCTGGTGACGGCGTTGCTAGCGGTACTGAAGGCGGGGGCGGCGTACCTGCCGGTAGACCCCACTTACCCGGCGGAGCGGGTCGCGTTCATGCTCGCTGACGCGAGTCCTCAATGCGTCCTGACGGCTGGCCGTCCGGCGGAGGGCGGGCAGGACAGGTACGGGGTACCGGTCCTGGCGCTGGACGGGCCGGGCGGGGCGGCAGGGGAACTGGCGGCCGGCGATGTGACTGACGGGGAGCGCACGGCACCGCTGCGGCCGGCGCATCCGGCCTACGTGATTTATACGTCGGGATCGACGGGGGTGCCGAAGGCAGTGGCGGTCCCGCATGCCGGGATCGTCAACCGGCTGACCTGGATGCAAGCGGAGTACGGGCTGGGCGCCGGTGACCGGGTGCTGCAGAAGACCCCGGTGAGTTTTGACGTGTCGGTGTGGGAGTTGTTCTGGCCGTTGCTTGAGGGCGCGCGGGTGGTCCTGGCCCGCCCGGGCGGGCACCAGGATCCGCGGTACCTGTCCGGGCTGATCGGCCGGGCGGGCATCACCACCGTGCACTTCGTACCGTCGATGCTGGAGGCATTCGCCAGCCAGGCTGATCCGCGTCAGTGCGGGAGCCTGCGGCGGGTGATCTGCAGCGGCGAGGTATTGCCGACCCATCTAGCCGAGCAGTTCGCCGGGCGTTTCACCGGGGGCCTGCACAACCTGTACGGCCCGACGGAAACATCGGTGGACTCGACCGCCTGGTCGTGGGACGGCGGATCCGGTCCGCCGCCGATCGGAGCCCCGATCGCCAACACCCGGGTGTACGTGCTGGATACGTACCTGGACCCGGTACCGGCCGGGGTGACCGGGGAACTGTATATCGCCGGGGCCGGGCTGGCCCGCGGCTACCTGCACCGGGCAGGGCTGACCGCGGAACGGTTCCTGGCGTGCCCGTTTGGCGGCCCGGGACAGCGGATGTACCGCACCGGCGACCTGGCGAAATGGCAGCCGGATGGTCAGCTGATGTTCGCCGGGCGGGCCGATGAGCAGGTCAAGATCCGCGGGTTTCGCATCGAGCCCGGCGAGGTGCAGGCGGTCCTGGCCGGCTGCCCGGCCGTGGCGCAGGCCGCCGTCACCGCTCGCACCGACGCCCCCGGCGGCACGCGTCTTGTCGGCTACGTGGTGCCCGCCGTGGGCCAGGACGGCACCGGCGGCCTGGCGGCTGCGGTGCGGGAGCATGCCGCGGCCCGGCTGCCGGAGTACCTGGTGCCCGCCGCGATCGTGGTACTCGAGGCGCTGCCGGTAACCCCGAGCGGGAAACTGGACAAGGCGGCGCTGCCCGCCCCGGACTACGCGGTTGGCTCGGGTGCTGGGCGCGGCCCGGCCACCGTGGTCGAGGAACTGGTGTGTGGCCTGTTCGCTGGTGTGCTGGGCGTGGAGCGGGTTGGTCCGGAGGACGATTTCTTCGCGCTGGGCGGGCACTCGCTGCTGGCGGTGCGGCTGGTGTCTCGGGTCCGGGCGGTGCTGGGGGCCGAGCTGGCGGTGCGGGCGGTGTTCGAGGCGCCGACCCCGGCCGGGCTGGCGGCGTGGCTGGATCAGGCGCCCGCGGCGCGGATGCCGCTGGTGCCGCAGCCGCGGCCGGGGCGGGTGCCGGTGTCGTTTGCCCAGCAGCGGCTGTGGTTCATCGCCCAGCTAGAGGGCCCGTCCGCGCTCTACAACACGCCGCTGGCGATGCGGCTGGACGGCGATCTGAGGATTCGCGCCCTGGAGGCGGCGCTGGCGGATGTGATCGCCCGGCATGAGGTGCTGCGCACGGTGTTCCCGGCCGAGGGCGGGCAGCCGTATCAGCAGGTCCTGGGCCTAGCGGAGCTGGGCTGGCAGCTGCCCGTGACGCCAGTTGCGGAGGGAGATCTGCGCGCGGTGATGGCGGAGATTACCGCCGAGCCGTTTGACCTCGGAACGGATATCCCGGTGCGGGCGCGGCTGCTGGGTGCCGGTCCGGAAACGCATGTGCTGGTGCTGGTGATCCATCACATCGCCATCGATGGCTGGTCGATCGGGATCCTGGCCCGGGACCTGGGTACCGCGTATACGGCGCGGCGGGAGGGCCGGGTGCCGGGCTGGGGTCCGTTGCCGGTGCAGTATGCCGATTACGCGATCTGGCAGCGGGAATTCCTCGGCTCGGAGGACGACCCCGACAGCTTGCTGGCCGGGCAAGTGACCTGGTGGCGGGGCGCGCTGGCCGGTGCTCCGGCCGAGCTGGACCTGCCGACCGACCGGCCACGGCCGGCGCTGCCCAGCCACGGCAGTCATGAGGTGCCGTTCCAGGTCCATGCGAAGACCCTTGCCGGACTAGCGGCGTTGGCCCGGTCGCGGGGCGTGACGTTGTTCATGGTGGTGCAGGCTGGCCTGGCGGTGCTGTTGTCGAGGCTGGGTGCGGGGGAGGATATTCCGGCTGGGACGCCAGTGGCGGGGCGGACCGACGAGGCGCTGGATGAGCTGGTGGGGTTCTTCGTGAACACGCTGGTGCTGCGTACCGACGTGTCCGGTGACCCGTCCTTCGCGGACTTGCTGGGGCGGGTACGGGAGTTCTGGCTGATGGCGCTGGAGCATCAGGATGTGCCATTCGAGCGGCTGGTGGAGGACTTGGCACCGGACCGGTCGCTGGCCAGGAACCCGCTGTTCCAGGTGGGCCTGGCTGTGCAGAACGCCGCAGCCCCTGCTGATGACGGCGAGCGGATGGCCGGATTGCGGGTTGCCGGGCTGCCGGCCGGGGGCGGGGCGGCCCGGTTTGACCTTGACATAGCCCTGGCCGAGGTGCGCGATCGGGAGGGGCAGCCAGGCGGGCTGCGGGGCGAGCTGGTCGCCGCTGCGGATCTGTTCGACCGGGAAACGGCGGAGGCGATCGCGGCGCGGTTTGTTCGGGTGCTGACCGCGGTCGCCGTCGGCCCCGGGACCCGGCTGCGGCAGATCCGGGTCCTGGACCCGGCTGAGCGGGCCCGGGTGGTAGAGAGCTGGAACGAGACGGCGGCTCCGGTGCCGACCGCCATGCTGCCCGAGCTCATCATGGCCCGGACGGCGGCGGCGCCGGATGCGGTTGCGGCGGCGGGTAACGAGGCGGCGGTCAGTTACGGGGAGCTGCTGGTGCGGGCGGCGCGGCTGGCCCGGCTGCTGGTCTCCCGGGGAGCGGGCCCGGAGACTGTGGTGGGACTGTGCCTGGACCGGGGTCCGGAGATGATCACCGCGATCCTCGGAGTGTGGCTGGCGGGGGCGGCGTACCTGCCGCTGGACGCGGGCTATCCGGCGGCCCGGCTGGGATACATGCTGGCCGCCAGCGGGGCGGGGCTGGCGGTGACCCGCGGCGGGCTGGCGGCCTCGGGCGCTGCCGCGGTCGTGGACCTGGCCGATCCGCGGGTGGCGGCGGAACTCGCCGGGCTGCCCGCGGTGCCCCCGGCAGGCGGGGCGGCCGGGGAGCAGGCGGCGTATGTGATTTACACCTCGGGGTCGACGGGGACGCCAAACGGGGTGGTTGTGCCGCATGCCGCGGTGGCGAACCTCGCCGCCGCACTGAGCCCGGCGCTCGGTGCGGGTCCGGGGGCGCGGGTGCTGCAGTTCGCGTCGTTCAGTTTCGATGCGTCGGTGCTGGATGTGGCCGTGACCCTGGCGGCCGGGGGGACGCTGGTGATCGCCTCGGCCGACGAGCGGGCCGAGCCGGGGCGGCTGGCGGGGCTGGTCCGGCGGTCCGGGAGCGGGGCGGCGAGCTTGGTGCCGTCGCTGCTGGAGGTGCTGGATCCTGTCGTGCTGCCGGGGATCTCCCGGCTGGTGGCCGGGGCCGAGCCGCTGACCGCCCGGCTGGCCGCGATGTGGGCGCCGGGCCGGGAGCTGACCCATGCCTACGGACCGACCGAGGCCACCGTGATCGTGGCCACCGCGGCGATTACCGGCAGCGTCGGCGGGCAGCCGCCGGTCGGTACCCCGGTGACCAACACCCGGCTGTATGTGCTGGATCAGTGGCTGGAGCCGGTGCCGCCGGGTGCGACCGGGGAGCTGTACATCGCGGGCGCGCAACTGGCCCGCGGCTACGCGCATCAGCCGGGGCTGACCGGGCAACGGTTCATCGCGTGTCCGTTCGGCGGGCCGGGAGAGCGGATGTACCGGACCGGAGACCTGGCCAGGTGGACGCGGGGCGGAGAGCTGATGTTCGCCGGGCGGGCCGATGACCAGGTGAAGATCCGCGGGTTCCGGATCGAGCCGGGTGAGGCGGAGGCTGTGCTGGCGGAGTGCCCGGGGGTGGCCCAGGTCGCGGTGGCTGTCCGCGAGGACGTCCCGGGAGAGAGGCGGCTGGCCGGATACCTCGTCCCCGCTAGCGACGCGGACACCGACCAGCTCATGGCGGTGGTGCGGGAGCACGCGGCGGCGCGGCTGCCGGAGTACCTGGTGCCGTCGGTGTTCGTGGTGCTCCAGACGCTGCCGCTGACGCCGAGCGGGAAGCTGGACCGGGCCGCGCTGCCTGCCCCGGGCTCCGCCAGCGGGGCGGGAGCGGGACGGAAGCCGGCCACCGTGCGGGAGGAGATCTTGTGCGGGGTGTTCTCCGAGGTGCTGGGGGTGGAGCGGGTCGGGCCGGAAGATGATTTCTTCGCGCTGGGCGGGCACTCGCTGCTGGCGGTACGGCTGGTGTCTCGGGTCCGGGCGGTGCTAGGCGCCGAGCTGGAGATCACGGCGGTGTTCGAGGCGCCGACCCCGGCGGGGCTGGCGGTGCGGCTGGGGCAGGCGGACCCGGCCAGGGTGGCGCTGGTGCCGCAGGTGCGGCCGGAGCGGGTGCCGGTGTCGTTTGGCCAGCAGCGGCTGTGGTTTATCGCCCAGCTGGAGGGGCTGTCGGCAGCGTATAACATCCCGCTGGCGCTGCGGCTGGAGGGAGAGCTGGACGCCGCGGCGCTGGAGGCGGCGCTGGCGGATGTGATCGCCAGGCATGAGGTGCTGCGCACCGTGTTCCCGGCCGAGGGCGGGCAGCCGTATCAGCAGGTCCTGGACCTGGTGGAGCTGGGCTGGCAGCTGCCTGTGACACCGGTGGCGGGGGAGGACTTGCGCCAGATGGTGGCACGGATCGCCGCCGAGCCGTTCGACCTGGGGACCGGCATTCCGGTGCGGGCGTGGCTGCTGGCGACGGGTCCGGGGGTGCACGTGCTGGTGCTGGTGATCCACCATATCGCCACCGACGGCTGGTCTTCGGAGGTGCTGGCCCGGGATTTGTCTGCGGCGTATGCGGCGCGGCGGGAGGGCCGGATACCGGGCTGGGGTCCGTTGCCGGTGCAATATGCCGATTACGCCATCTGGCAGCGGGGAGTGCTGGGCGGAGAGGATGACCCGGGGAGCCTGCTGGCGCGGCAGGTGACCTGGTGGCGGGAGGCGCTGGCGGGCGCGCCGGCGGAGCTGGGCTTGCCCGCGGACCGGCCGCGGCCGGCCGTGCCTGGCCACCGCGCGCATGCGGTACGGTTCCAGGTTCCGCCGGAGATCCATGCCGGGCTGGCCGGGCTGGCCCGCGCGCAGGGCATGACGCTGTTCATGGTGGTGCAGGCCGCGCTCGCGGTTCTGCTGTCCAAGCTGGGCGCCGGAGAAGACATCCCGGTCGGCACGGCGGTGGCCGGGCGAACCGATGAGGCGCTGGATGACCTGGTCGGGTTCTTCGTCAACACGCTGGTGCTGCGCACGGATGTGTCCGGCGATCCGTCGTTCGTTGAGGTGCTGGGTCGGGTCCGCGAATACTGGCTGGGCGCGCTTGAGCATCAGGACGTGCCGTTCGAGCGGCTGGTGGAGCTGCTGGCGCCGCAGCGGTCGCTGGCCCACCACCCGCTGTTCCAGGTTGTCCTTTCCGTGCAGAACAATGCGCCCGCGGTGCTGGAGCTGGCGGGGCTGCGGGTCGCTGAGCTGGCGGCTGGGGTGGCGATGGCCCGGCTCGACCTGGAGGTGAGCCTGGCCGAGGCCCGCGACGGGCAGGGGCGCCCGGGCGGGCTGCGGGGAGTTGTCATGGCGGCGGCGGACCTGTTCGACGCCGGATCGGCGCGGTTGATCACGGCACGGCTGGAGCGGGTGCTGGCGGCGGTGGCCGCCCAGCCGGAGGCCTGGCTGCGCCAGATGCAGATCCTGGGCGAGGACGAGCGGGCGCAGCTGGTGGCCGAGTGGAATGACACCACCCGGCCGGTGCCGGCGGTCACGGTGATGCAGCTGTTCGGGGCGCAGGCCGCCGCGACCCCGGACGCGGCCGCGGTGGCGTGGGGGGATGGCGTGGTCAGTTACGGGGTGCTGGATGCGGCGGCCAGCAGGCTGGCCGGGCTGCTGGCCGCGCACGGGGCGGGCCCGGAGTCGGTGGTCGCGGTGGTTATGGAACGCTCCGCCGGGCTGGTGTCCGCGCTGCTGGCGGCGTGGAGAGCCGGGGCCGCCTACCTGCCCATTGACCCGGCGTACCCGGCCGGGCGGATCGCGTTCATGCTGCGCGATGCGA
>JBEKHI010000054.1:0-28311 GCA_050012355.1 Streptosporangiaceae bacterium
GCACGCCGGCGATCCGGTCGGCCGCGGCCCGGGACTGGCCGAGGGCCAGCGCGGCCGCGGGCAAGGCCGTGACCGCCTCGAAGGCGGCGAGCGCGGTCAGCGTGATCACCGCCAGCGGCACCCGGCCCAGCGACCCCGACCCGGTGGCCGCGACGCCGAGCAGCAGCACGCCCCACAGGGTCAGGCCGGACACTGCGGCACCCAGGCCGATGCCGAGGCCCGAAGCCGACGCGGAGCGCCGGGCGAGCCGGGTAAGTTCGGCATCGGCGGCCCGGGCCCGGGCCAGGCCGGCCTCGGTCGCGCCGAACGCGTGCAGTTCGGCCGCGCCGCTCAGCAGGTCGGTGACCGCGGCGCCGAGCTCGCCGCGGGCGGGAGCGGCCCGCCGTGCGGCCCGGCGTGCCGATGCCACTGTGGCCAAGGGCACCAGCACCCCGGCGGCCAGCAGGCCGACGGCGAGTACGCCGGCGGCGGGCGCCAGGATCAGCAGGACCGCGGTGGTAGCGCCGGCCCCGGCCAGCGTGGCCGCCAGCGGCGGTACGATGCCGCGGATGAACAGATCCTGCGTCGCGTCAACATCGCTGACCAGACGGGTGAGCATGTCGCCGGACCTGAACGCGGCCAGCCCGGCCGGAGCGAGGCGTTCCAGCCGCCGGTAGATCGCCACCTGGACATCGGCGAGCACGCGGAAGGCCACATCGTGCGAGCTGAGGCGCTCGAGATAGCGGAACAGCCCGCGGCCGACGCTGAGCGCGCGGACCGCGACCACCGCCATCGAGATCGCCACGATGTTGGGATGCTGGGAGGCGCGGGCGAGCAGGAAGCCGGAGACCGCCAGCAGCGCTACCCCGCAGCCGACTCCGGCTGCGCCGGCCAGCACGGCGAACAGCAGCCGGCCCCGCATCGATCTGGCCCCCAGCGCCAGCCGCAGTAGCCGCAGCAGCGAGTTCTGGCCCGCGGCCGGTACTGAGGCGACCGTGGTGAGCCCAGTCGCGGTCACGACCTCACCGCCGCCAGGTCCGGTGCGGGCGCCTGCCTGAGCCGGCCCGCCTCGAGGGCGAACACCCGGCCTGTGCCGACCTGGGTCTGACCGTGCGTTACCTGGATCACGGTGCGGTCAGCCGTCAGCGCGGCGATGACGGTATCGAGCTGGCGGGCGCTCACCGCATCCAGGTGAGCAGTGGGTTCGTCGAGCAGCAGCAACGGCGCGTCGCGCAGGAACGCGCGCGCGAGCGCGATCTGCTGGCGTTGTCCCGACGACAGCCGGAGCCCGCGCTCCCCGACCTCGGTGGCGTAGCCACGGGGCAGGCTCTCGATGAACTCGGCCGCTCCCGCGGCCTGCGCCGCCCGCGTGATGGCCTCCCGGCTTGCCGTCGGGTGGCCCAGCGCGATGTTGGCGGCCACGGACGTGGTGAACAAGTAGGGCTGCTGGGGGACCCAGCTGATCTGGCGGCGCCATTCGCCGACCGGAACGGAGGCTAGGTCAACGCCACCGATCTCGATACGGCCGCTGGCCGGCTCCGCGAAGCGGAGCAGCAGCGCCAGCAGCGAGCTCTTGCCCGCCCCGCTCGGTCCGGTCAGCGTGATCCGGTCTCCGGGGCGGATCACCAGGTCCACTCCGGACAGGGCGTCACCGTCGCGCCCGGGGTAGGTGAGCGTGACCCCGCTCAGCTTGATGGTGTCTTCCCGCAGGGACACCAGGCGACCGGACGACGGTACCTCGGGCCGAGCGGGCACCGGCTCGAGGGTATCGAGGATCGCGAAGACGTCCCTGGCCGCGGCGGCGCCCTCGGTGCTGGCGTGGAACTGGGCGCCGACCGCGCGCAGCGGCAGGTAGGCCTCGGGGGTGAGCAGCAGCACGAGCAGCGCGGTCTGGTAGCTCAGGTGCCCGGCCAGCAGGCGCAGCCCGACTTCGACCGCGACCAGCGCGGTGGCCAGGGCCGCCGCCAGCTCCAGGACGAAGCCGGACAGGAACGCGACCCGCAGCGAGGACATGGTGGCGGCCCGGTACTCCTCGGTGACCTTGCCGATCACCTCGGCCTGCGGCTTGCCCCGGCCGAACAGCTTGAGCGTCGGCAGGCCTTCCACCACGTCGAGGAAGTGGCCGCCGAGCCGGGCCAGCAGCCGCCACTGCCGTTGCGTGGTCGTCTTGGTGTGCAGTCCGACCAGGATGGCGAAGACCGGGATCAGTGGCATGGTGACGCCGATGATCACGGCGGAGATCCAGTCCGCGAGTCCGACCCGGATCAGCACGGCCACCGGCACCAGGCAGGCGAGCACCAGCTGCGGCAGGTACCGGGCGAAGTAGGCATCCAGGCCGTCCAGGCCCCTGGTGGCCAGGGTGGTGACCTCGCCGGACCGGTGCCGGGCCAGCCAGGACGGCCCCAGCCGGAGCGCATGATCGGTGAGCCGGCGCCGCAGCTGGGATTTCACCGCGGCCGCGGCCCGCAGCGCGGCGGCCTCGCCGCCGTAGCTGGCCGCCGCCCGGGCCAGCAGCACGGCCAGCAGCGCGACGAGCGTGCCGGCTAGCACGGTGGTACCGGTTCCGGTCGCCGAGCTGGCCAGGACATGGGCCAGCAAGCCGGCCTGGATCAGGATCAGGCCGGTGGCGGCCAGGCCCAGAGCAACCGTGGCCGAGAGGTAGCCGCGGGCCGCAGCCGAGCAGCGCAGCAGCCGCGGATCAACCGGCTTCACGGCTGGCCGCCGCCACGCTCGGCGGTTTTCAGCTCGGTCACGGGCGGCGGCGCTGGCGCCTTCGGCCGGGCGGGAATGTCGGAGCTAGACAGCCGCCGACGGAACACCCAGTAGGTCCAGCCCTGATAGCCCAGCACGAGCGGGGTGAAGATCACCGCGACCCAGCTCATCACTACCAGCGTGTAGTGCGCAGACGAGGCGTTGCTGACCGTCAGGCTGAAGGCCGCCGAGGTGCGCGAAGGCAGCACGTTAGGCCACAGGTCGCCGAACAAAGTGGCCACCGCCAGCGCGAGCGTGAGAGCCGTGCCCGCGAACGCCCAGCCCTCCCGGCCGCGGAACGCGGCCGCCACCGCGCCGCCCACGGCGACCGCGGCGAGGCCGGCGGTGACGTCGGTAGCCGGCCTGCCGTGGCTGACCTGGGTCGCCAGCAGGAAGGCGGCGGCCAGCGGCACGGCGGCCACCGCGATGCGCAGCGCCGCCCGCCGCGCCCGGTCCCTGAGCTCACCGGCGGTACGCAGGCTGAGGAAGAGCGCGCCGTGCAGCATGAACAGGCTGAGCGTGACCAGCCCGCCGAGCAGGCCGTACCAGTTGAGCAGGGTCAGCAGGTTGCCGGTGTAGACGTGAGCGGCGTTCATCGGCACCCCGCGCACGATGTTCGCGAAGGCCACCCCCCACAGCAACGCCGGCAGCGCGGACCCGGCGAACATCGCCCGGTCCCAGTTGGCCCGCCAGCGCACGCTGTCCACCTTGCCGCGGAACTCGAAGCAGACCCCGCGCACGATCAGGCCCGCCAAGATGATCAGCAGGGGAAGATAGAAGCCGCTGAACAGCGAGGCGTACCAGAGCGGGAAAGCGGCGAACATCGCGCCCCCGGCAGTGATGAGCCATACTTCGTTGCCGTCCCAGACCGGGCCGATCGTGTTGATCATGACCCGGCGGTCGGTCTCGTCCCGGCTCAGCAGCGACATCAGGATCCCGACCCCGAAGTCGAACCCCTCCAGGACGAAGTAACCCGTGAACAGGATCGCGATGAGGACGAACCAGAAGGTCGCGAGGTTCATGGCAGCTCCCTAACGGCGGGTCAGTAAGAGAAGACGGGGAGGGGTTCGGCGGCGTCAGGATCGGTCGCCTGGGCCGGCGCGCCCGCCTTGACGTGCTGGACGGTCAGCCACCAGGCCAGGGCCGCGAGGCCGCTGTACAGCAAGGTGAAGACGGTCATCGAGATGATCACCGAGGATGCGGTGACGCCCGGCGAAACGCTCTGCGCGGTGGTCATCAGGCCGAACACCGTCCACGGCTGCCGCCCCATCTCGGTGAAGATCCAGCCCATCGTGGTGGCCAGGTAGGGCAGCGCGACGCCCCAGATCGCGGCTCGGTAGAACCAGCGGGCCCGGGGAATCCGGCGGCGCCTGGTCAGCCACAGGCCGGCGAAGGCCAGCAGCGCGGCTAGCATCCCGAAACCGATCATGAGGCGGAACGACCAGTAGGTCACCGGGATCACCGGCTTGTAGCTGCCCGGCCCGTATTTCTTGTCATAGGCGCGCTCGACATTGTTGATGCCCTGCACGGTGCCGTGCGGGTTCAGGGTGGCGATCAGCGAGAGGAGATAAGGCACCCGGACGCTCCACAGTTCCTGGCCGCCGTTCAGCGAGCCGATGGTGAACAGCGAGAAGGACGCGCTATCGGAGGTGTTGTAGAGCGCCTCGGCGGCCGCCATCTTCATCGGCTGCTGCGAGTCCATCAGCCGGGCCTGGATATCTCCGGTCACCGCGGTCGCGATCCCGGCGGCCAGGGTGACCGCCAGGCCGATCCGCATCGCCCGGCGGAAGACGTCTACCTGGGAGTTGCGGGCCAGATGCCAGGCACTGACGGCGATCACCACCATGCCGGCGATCACGAACGACGCGAAGATCACATGCGGCCAGGCGGCGAGCAGCGTGGAGTTGGTCAGCAGGGCCACGATGCTGGTCAGCACCACGCGATGGGTACCGGAGTCGACCCGGTATCCGACCGGGTGCTGCATCCACGAGTTGGCGGCCAGGATGAAGTAGGCCGACAGGTTCGTGGCGATGGCGGCCACCCAGATGGTCGCCAGGTGCAGCCGTGGCGGCAGCTTGTTCCAGCCGAAGATCCACAGGCCGATAAAAGTCGACTCCAGGAAGAAAGCAAGCAGTGCCTCCATCGCCAGCGGCGCACCGAACACGTTTCCCACGAAGGCCGAGTAAGCTGACCAGTTCATGCCGAACTGGAACTCCTCGACGATTCCCGTGACCACGCCGACCGCGAAATTGATCAGGAAAAGCGTGCCGAAGAACTTCGTCATCCTCAGGTATACCGGGTCCTTTTTCACCAGCCATGCCGTCTGCATGCAGGCAACCAGGATCGACAGGCCGATCGTCAGCGGGACGAAGATGAAGTGATACACGGTGGTAATCCCGAATTGCCATCGGGACAGCTCAAGCACGGTCATCGGTATCCCCCGAGTTCGGCGTCAGTGGCTTAAGTCCCGGGCGGTCCCGCGGTGCTGACCAGCGGGCCGGGCAGTCGTCCCAGCGGGGGTCGGCCCGCCCGGCGGAGGCAGGATCGAGGAGACGGCTGCGGCGGCGGACCTTCCGCCTGGGACACGGTGACTGCGGCGTAGCGCTGCCTTGCCGTCTGGCTTTGTCACACTTCAGCTAACCGCGGCCCTGCTGCCTGCGGAAACAGCCAGAAACCGCAAACCCCATCACTCAGGCTGATCACGGGCCATCCGCGGGCGTCCGTGATCGCGTCAGGAGTCCCGGGCAGTGGCACACCGTCCGGCGGCGCGGCTGTTCCTAGGCCCGGATCTGTGCTGGTTATGCGGCGAGTACGTCGCGCCGGTTGAGGAAAACGGCGCCGATCACTGCTCCTGCCACTCCGAGACCGGCAATCACCGCGGCACTGGTCCAGTCGGGGCTCGTGGCGGGTGCCGGCACCATGTGGAAGAACACCGAGGTGTCCAAGAGCCAGTGGCTGGCGTGGACGACGGCTCCGAGGAACTCGATGAGAAAAGACCAGGCCAGGTACCCGTAGACGACGGCTGAGGTTCGCCGGGGCCACACTCCGAGGACCAGGGCGCCGAGGCCGAGGAGGAATAGCGACGGCGGAACCACGTTGAGCCCGGCGGCCACGAGCGAACCGAACCCCACCCTGCTGTGCTGACTGGCTGTACCGGCCCACGCGCCGATCCCGGCCAGGATGCCCGATCCGAGGAGCAAGCCGGCGGAAAGAAGCAGCCGTCCGGCGAGCCACGACGTCCGGCTCACCGGGAGTACCGCGAGATTCTCCAGGTGACCGTCGGCCTCCTCGGTTCGGATAGCGCCGATCTGCCCGGCGGCGATCAGGGCAATCATCAGGGCCAGCAGGAGAAATGTGAGCCCGAGATAGGCCGCCACGAGGGAGCCGTGCCCGCCGATCCGGCCGAGGGCCTCCTGGACGGACTTGTCTCCGGTGGCGTCCTTGGTGGAGGACTCGGCCACCGTGCCGAGGAGGATGGCGACGGCGGCGACGGCGGCGACGGCGAATAGCCAGCCGAAGGCCGCCCGCATCAGCCGGACCGCCAGGCCTGTCGGGCTGCCGGTCAGCGCCAGGTGCGGGGCAGCGGTATCGCGGCTGGGCAATAGGGCGGCACCGAGGTCCCAGGCCCCGGCCAGGTGCACGGTGACGGTGGCGACTGCGAGTATCAGCAGCACCACCGGGAGCAGAGCCAGGGGACGCGGATCGGTGAGCGGCCGGGACTCCTCGATCCAGCCGAGGGGGCTCAACCACACCATCCAGTGCAGTCCCGGGTCCGAGTCAGCCACCATACGAAGTGCGTAGGAGGTGCCAAAGACCGCCCCGGCCATGTCGGCAGCCCGACGGCGCGTGTTAGCGAGCTGGCTGGTCAGCGCCCCGATGGCGAGAAACGTGGCTGCCCCGGCCACGAGCGTGAGCGAGAAGTACAAGGACTGTCCGAGGGTGAAGCCGACGGTGGAGGCGCGGCCGGTGATGACCGTCCCGATGGCGGTCAGCACGAACAGCGTTGCCAGGCCCGCTCCCAGCCCCGCGACCGCCTGGCCCGCGGCGCGCCGACGCGTCGTCTGACCGGCAAGGAGCAACTCGTAGCGCCCCGCCTCCTCGCTGCCACGCATGAGCCGCGTGGCGGGTGAGCAGCCCCCAGATAGCCCCGAGGACGCTCAGTATGCCGAGGACACGCCATGAAGCAAATCCAGCAACTGTGTTGATGGCACGAGCAGGCCCGAGCAGCGCGTTGAGGCCGGTGTTGGCGCCGAACGCCTTGGTCAGCTGGTCGCGTGCCGTCTGGGTCTTGTAGGCCGACGTGTAGGCCAAGATCTGGGCGACCACGAAGAAAGCAAGGCGTGCCAGGCATGGCCCGGGGATGCCCGGGACGCCACGGCCTCTGCGACACGCGGCGTGACCTGCTGATTCAGCCACATGCAGCAGGTACGGGCGTGGAAGGAGAGAGCATCGGCGGTGCTTGTGAAACCGTCGGCGGAACGGGTTCCCGCCGATGCCCGCAGATGCCACGCTACCGGTTCCCGCGTCGCTGATGACGCTGCTGGCCGGTCTTGCCCGTTGGTCACCGCCCCCTCGTTCCGCACGTTCCGCGGCCTGGCCGTCGCCCGGCTGGTGGTGACGCTGCTGGTGCCCGCGGGCGAGCTGGTGGTCGTGGCGATCGACGGCACCTTGTCCGGCGGCGCGGCAAGAAGGTACGGGCCGCGTCGTGGTTCCACGACGGCTCTGCGCCGGGACCTGCGAAACGGGGTACGGCAGCAACTGGGTGGTCGCGGCCGTCATCGCGGGCTCCCGGCCCTCAGCAGGCCGGCGGCCATCCCGGTGCCGGCTAAGCTGGTCATCACGGGCACCAGCTCCGCGTCCCGGCTGTGGCTGGCCCGCCGGATGGCCGCAGCCATCGCCGCGCTGCCCGGCCCCCGCATCCACGTGGCCGCTGACCCGGCCTACGCCGGCGGGGAGCTGAAGAAGCTCCCGCCCCGCGTCACCTGGACCACCCGGCTGCGCACGGACGCCGCGCTGTACGAACTGCCGCCGGCCCGCACCGGCAGGCGGCGACCGACCCAGGGACAAACGAGGTCGGCTTCCCTCCCTCGCCGAGCTGGCCGCCACCTCGGCGTTCACCCAGGTCACCGTCACCCGCTACGGCACGACCGCGACCATCCAGGCCGCCGCCGTCACCTGCCTGCGGCACTCGGTCTTCGGCACCCGCCCCGTCACCGTCGTCCTCATCCGCGACCGGGCAAAGGCGAGCTACGACCTAGCCCTGGTCACCACCGACGACGCCGCCTCCGCCTCCGCCGCGGCCGTCACCGAACGCTATGCCGGCAGATGGTCCGTGGAAGTGGCGGTAGAAGACAGCAAGCAGGTACACGGACAACCATGCAGAACGGCAGGTAGCGGCATGTATCGTCATCGCTTGACACCAGTTCAGGGAGCAGGGTCCGGTGGGCAAGTCCTGACGGCGTACCTGTACTGACCTAGGGCTTTACCGCTCCAGGTCATTTTGTTTTATCCCCTTACTGGCTCCGTGCTCGCTCGCGGGGACGGCTTTTGATTAGCGGAGAGTGCGGCCGGTCCAGGCCATGTCGCGGAGGGCGTCACGGGCGAGTCCGGTTATGTGCGAGCAGCCGGCTGGTGCGGGCCTCGGCGTTGGCGAGGTCGGCTTGGAGCGAGACCCGGCTGACCGCCGGCCCGTGTCCGTCGACGGCTGGCAGGGTGGCCTGGGGCGAGTAGATCTGCGTGAGAAGGTCCGTGGCGGTAGCCGTGCGGGCCCGCCGTGCCTGCGGGAAGGTCGCGCCCGGATCGCGGGGACACTGGGTGTCTCCCGCGCTGGCATCTCCCGGCGCCTGGATATCGGGCGAGGGCCTAATGATCGTAGTGTTCCGCTTGGGTGGTGCTGACACGGGCCTGGGCCGGTTTCTCGTGGCTGGTTTCGCCGGTGAGGACGCCTTGGTGGTCGTGTTCGGTGCGGCGGGTGATGGTGATGCTCAGGTAGGCGGTCAGGCCGGGCTGGCCGAGGGAGCTACGCAGGCTGGGCAGCAGCTCACGGGTGAGGTGATCACGCAACCGGGCGAGATCAATGTCGGCGGTGGTGCTGACCGTCAGCCAGAGCTCCGGCTCGTCGGGGTGGCCGCTGAGAGTGGCCGTGGAGCGCCGCACGCCGGGCTGGTCTGCCAGGTCGCTGCTGATGAAGTCGGTAACGGCGCCAGCAGGCAGGATGGTCCGCCCGGCACCAGGCTGATCGCGGTGATCGCTGTCGAGCCGGACGCGGCGCAGCACATCGCGGCGCGGCTGGACGAGCAGCCAGCGCAGGCAGACCAGCCCGATGATGATGGCCGCGGCTGCTACGGCGGGCCAGATCCAGCCGTTACCGTGGATGTAGCGCTGCGCAGCGGGCGGATACAGCGGCGCGGCGGCCGAGCCGCCGTACATGCCGGCCGACCGGCCGAGCACGGCGGCGCCGGCGAGCAGCAGCGGCAGGCCGAGCAGGGCGTGCCCGGTCCGGTTCCCGCGAGTGGCACGACGGCGCATCAGCCTTCCCTCCGCTTCAGTCGCACTCGCACGGTATGGGGGCGGCGTGGGGCGAGCGCCTCCAGCTGCCGGGTGGCGGCGGCCTGGACGGCTTCGGCCAGGCCGGTGGCGTCGCGCATCGTGGTGGTGGCGACGACGGTCACCCGGCGGCGGCCGCGCAGCCGGGCGGCGCCAACGCCATCGATGCTGGTGATGGACGCACGCAGGGAGTACCGCAGGCTGGAGCGGGACAAGCCAGCTGCCAGGGCGGGGTCGCCAGGGACGAGCTCGATGACGCGGCGGCGTGGCGGCAGCAGGCCAGCCAGCAGCAGCCCCAGCCCGATCACCGCGCCGACGATCCCGGCGACCAGGACCACGGTGGCGTTCCAGTGGGTAGTGCGGCCGAAGTTGGTGACAGCGTGCACGCTGAACCCGAGGGTGCGGCGATGATTGGCGAGCGAGATGGCCTGCACGGCGACGAACGCGCACGCGCAGACGGCCAGCAGGGCGGCGACGAAGGCCGTGACAGGGCGGCTGCCGCGGGGCATCCGGGTGGCGGAGGTCACTGCACCCTCCTTCGCTGACTGGCATCAGCGCGTAGCGCGGCGACGGTGATGTCGACGTGATCCACCTGGAGGCTGCACAGCGTCTGGATCTGCCCGGTGACGTGCTGGCGCACTCGGCGGGTCAGCTCGAGCAGCGGAGCCGGAAACGCGACGGCCAGCTGCAGCCGCACCGCGACGACCTGGCCGTCTAGGTCGGACTCGGCGCGCACCCGCTCGCTGCCTACCGACCGTCCGGCGATGCGGCGCTGCAATCCGGATATACCGTCGATCTCGGTCGCGGCCTGGGCGGCGATCTTGTCCACCACCTGGGGCGCGAGCACGGTGCGACCGCGCTCAGCCGGGTCTGCCAGCGTGACGTCGGCGCTGCTGGGTGATGATCCGGGTATCGGCGGGGCCGGGATGGCCGGGGCGAGGCTCATCGGTAGTCGCGATCTCGCCGGCCGCCGAGGTAGGCGGTCAGATCCAGTCGGCCGTCGATCACCCGGCCGGTTACCAGCCCGATGGCGCCCAGCACCAGCACGATCACGAACGCTCCCCAGCCGCCGAACGCCCCGGCGAAGCCGAGCGCGAGCCCGGCGATCAGCCCGATCACGGTGGCCGTGTTTCCTGCCATGTCAGTCTTCCCTGTCTGTCGTAGTCGCCATGCCGGTACTGCGTGTCAATCAGATGACCCGGCGCCGGTGCCGGTGGTGGTGGTTGCGGGCCCGGCGGATCCGGCCAGCCAGCCGCATCAGCACCGCCGCCGGCTTGCGGCTGCGGTAGGCGGTGACCGGCACCGCGTTCCGCTCCTGCCGGTACTCCAGCCAGGCCGAGGAGGACAACCCGGCAGCGAAGGCCTGCGGGTCACCGCCGCGGTCGGGGTGGTGGGCGGCGATCCAGGCCCGCCGCTCCCGGCCCCTGCTGTGCTGGTCGGCCACGTCAGCCGCCGGTATCCTGGTCGCCGGGCAGCAGGATGTCCTCGACAACCACCCGCACTGCCCGGCCGGCCAGTAGCGTGGCCAGGGCACGGCCGATCTGGCCGGCCACTTCGGGCAGTGGCGGCCCATAGCGGGCGACCACGTGTACCTCGACCGATTCGTCGCCGAGCCTGACCCCGGGTACGGTGCGCCCGGGCAGGTAGGAGCGGATCTCACCGAACGCCCCTGCGGACATGCCCGCCACGTCGGGGCAGGCCAGCACAGCCGCGCTGATCTGGTCGGCCTCGGTCGGCTCGCCAGCGGCCCCAGGCGGCTCCGGCGAGGAAGTGCCGGGACTCATTCGACCCGAGCCTCGCTGTCATCGTCGTCGTCCTCGCCGGGCAGGTGGACGTCATCGACGGAGATGTTCACCTCGGTGACTTCCAGGCCGGTCATCCGCTCGATCGAGTCGATGACGTTGCGGCGGATCGCCTTGGTCAGCTCGCCGATCTCCACCCCGTACTCCACGACCAGGTTCAGGTCCACTGCGGCCTGCCGCTCGCCGACCTCGACGTTGACGCCCGGCGACAGCGATGAGGTGGCGGAGCCGGGAATCCGGTCCATGACTGCGCCGAAAGCCCGCGCGACGCCGCCGCCGAGCTTATGCACGCCGTTGATCTCGCGGGCGGCGAGCCCCGCGATCTTCTGCACCACCACGTCGGCGATGGTGGTCTTGCCGTGCTCGGTGGCCAGCACCGTCTCCCGTCCCCTGCCCGGAGCGACCTCGCCTGAGCGCGACGAGACCCTCTCCCCGGCAGCCGTACCGGCGGTGCCCGCATTCGCAGCTGTCATCACACGCATCCTTCCTTGCTTCCTTGCAGTCTGTGAGGCCCGGCTTAGTTCTTGAACGCGTCCTTGATCTTCTCGCCCGCGTCCTTGACGTTGCCCTTGGCCTGGCCGGCGCGGCCCTCGGCCTCCAGGCTCTCGTTCCCGGCGGCTTGCCCGGTCTTCTTCTTGGCCTGCCCGGTCAGCTTCTGCGCCTTGTTCTTCGCCTTGTCCAGCGCGCTCATCGCGGCCGTCCTTCCGGTAGATCTGCGGCGGCGGTCCCGTGGCGGGACCGCCCGGCGAGCCGCAGGCCAGCACATGGCCGTTACGGACCGTCTTAACTGAGACACCGGCAGCAGGCCGATCCTCACGGCCGTCCGGGGTGACACCGGTCACATGCGGGCCTGGTCTGGCAGTATGTCCCCGTGACTGCCCGGCCGTCTTCGACGCCTGGCGCGCCGTCCCAGGCGCCGCTAGGCGAGGACGTGCTGGCTGGCCGGGCCCGTGATGGGGACGCGCGGGCGTTCGAGGAACTGGTGCGCCGCAACCAGCGGGCCATGTACGCGGTGGCGCTGCGTATCCTGGCCGACCCCGACGACGCCGAGGACGCCACCCAGAGCGCTTTCATCGCGGCCTGGCGGCAGCTGCCCACCTTCCGGGCCCAGGCCAGGTTCTCCACCTGGATGTACCGGATCGTCACCAATCACGCCCTCAACCAGCTGCGCCGCCGCGCCGCCCGGGCGGAGACCTCGCTGGACGCCGCCGACGTCGAACCGGGGCGCCAGCCGGTAGCGTGGAGCGACGATCCCTACCAGCACAGCGAGACCAGTGCGCTGATGGCCGACCTGCAGGCCGCCCTGACCGCGTTGCCCGAGCCGCTGCGGGTGTGCTGGCTACTGCGCGAGGTCGACAACTGCAGCTACCAGGAGGTCGCCACCATCACCGCAACCAGCCTCGACACGGTCCGCGGCCGCATCTACCGGGCCCGTCAGCAGCTAGCCGAAGCGATGGTCTCATGGCGATAGACGACACCTACACCATGCCCTGCGGCCAGGACCCGCTGACCGTGGCTGACCGCGCCCGCGCGGGGCAGACCGACGCGCATGAACAGGCCTGCCCGTACTGCCAGGCCGCGATTGCCGAGGCCGGGCTGACGCTGCGGGCCGCCCAGGAGCTGGCCGCTCAGGCGGTCGATGTGCCGCCCACGCTGCTGCCCGCCGTGATGCGCACGGTCTGGTCCGAACTGCGCCCATCGGCCACCATCGACCTGCCCGTCCCCAGCGGTGGCGCCGTCGTCACCACTCTGGCCATCACTGCTGCGCTGCGCCACGACCTCGATCAGCTGCCCGGGCTGACCGTCCGCTCCTGCCGCGCCGACGCCGCCGGTCCCCCCAGCCACGACGGCACCGGAGCCCCGCTGCTGGCAATCCGGATCACCGCCACCGCCACTTGGCCGACCGAGCTGCCAGCTCTTGCCAGTGAAGCCCGGCGGCTGGTCAGCGGAACCTTGCAGGCCCAGTTCGGCCTGGACGCCGCCAGCATCGACATCAACTTCACCGACCTTGACTTCCCCCGGGCCGCCTCATGACCAACCCACCCGTCCCGGCGCTGCAGGTCAGCGACAACGCCATCGTCAGGATCGCCGCCTACGCCGCCCTCACCACCCCCGGCGTCGCCTGGCTGCACCCGGCCGCCACCCGGGTGCTGACCCGCGCCGCCGCTGGCTTCGTGCGTACCCGGCCGCCTCGCACACCTGCCGACCCCGCCGCCGTCACCGTGGAGCAGGCCGCCAGCCCGGGACCCGTCCGTGTGACCGTGCGTATCGTAGCCACCGGCCACCCTCCGGTCTTGGCCACCGCGGCCGCCGTGCAGCAGCACGTCCGGGACACGCTGCGCCAGCTGGCCGATCTCGACGCCGACGTGCGCGTCCACGTCACCGCCTTCGACCCGCAACCAGCCGCCATCGCCGAAACCCGGCCGGACCGCGAGCTGTGAGCCACATCACACCACAAGACCTGTGACGTTCAGCGCCGGACGCGTGTCTAACTAACAAAGCCTGCGGAATGCCCGGCGGGATCTTCGCGATCCGGCATCCTCATCCGCTGCCGGTCCCAGGCAGCTTTCCCACGGCTATCGCTGCATGGGCAGGGCCGCTGCGGGAGCAGAGATCACCGCCCGCCGGGCGGTTTTCCGGGACCACCGCCAGCATCTCGTGCGGGGCGTGACCGGCGCTCCAGCCTGTCAGCCGAGCCAAATCGCAGCTCGCAGACCTGTACCGAGTTTAGAGCGATACAGGCTGCCCCGAATCTCGACCGGTATATGTAAACAAACTCGGGTAATAGCCAACGGGGGCGTATCAACTAGCGTCCAGCGATGTGTTCACAACCGGTATTCGGGCACGCATTGTCGCCGGATGGCTTCCGAATTGCGGAATCTCCCGGTCGCCAAGACAGGCCGGACTGGGCCAATCCGCGCGGCCGGAGGTTCCGAATCACAGATGTGATGACAGTCAGTAGCTGGCAGGAAGCTCGGCGCGCCGTGCCCCGAATCCCGGGCGGCGCGTTCTGCCCGCTGCTGGCCGACGCGGTCGCTCCCGGCGCGGCCCAGCTCACGGCCCGGGACCACCGGGCCGCTGGGCAGTACGGCGGACGTAGCCGGCGGCACCGCGATCAGCCTGACCCGGTCTCGGTCAAGGAGCTCGCGATCGCGTATTTCGGGTCTCACGGCAAGCAAGCCCCGCCATGCCATCAAGACCCTGGAAGGCAGCACGATCAAGCCCGCGATGACGGGCGGGACCTGCACGGTCAACGGCGGGGACGTGGTCTGCGGCAACGTGCAGACCGCCAGCGCCACCGTTGACATCATCAGCGCCGTCCTGATGCCGCTGTCTTCCTGAAAGCAGCCGCAGCCGGGCGGGCGGGGACCTCCATGGCGCCCGCCCGGCGGCGGCCACCACAGCATGACCGCAGCCCGCCGGAGCCAGTCGCCATGTCTTCGCGTGGACAGCTGCCCCTGGCTGCCTGGCACCACAGGCTGCAGGCGCCGGTTCCGGGCAGGGCCGGCTACCGCACGCGCCGGGATAAAATTCGTTACCTCGATCGTCAGCGGCCATGGGCCATATAGCGGCGGAGACTGGCCAGGGCCGCCCGGATTCGGGTTTTGACGGTCCCGGCGGGGACGCCGAGCAGCTCAGCAACCTCGGCATAACTCCAGCCGCCATAGAACGCCAGCAGGACCGCCTCCCGCTGAGCGCCGGTCAGCCGGCCCATTCCCTGGAGCAGCCGCTCCCGCTCATGACGGTCCAGGACGGCCTCGCTGACCTGGTCCCAGCACCCGGTGATGGCGACTTCCAGCCGGTCCCTGCGGGCGCTCGCGGTGGCCGTCCGGAGCCGGTCGATGGCCCGCCGCCGGGCGATCATCAGCGCCCATGCTGCTGCCGGGCCCTTAGCCGGATCGTAGCGTCCGGCGGTACGCCAGATTTCCAGCATCACTTCCTGGGCAACTTCCTCAGCCTGGGCGGGATCACCGGTCACCTTCAGCGCCATGCCGAATACCGGGACCTGCAGCTGCCGGAACACCTCATCGAAGGCATCGTCGTGGCCGCATGCCACAGCAGCGATCAGCCCGGCCAGCTCACCGGTCTCCGCCAAGACCCTGCCCCTGGGTACATGGTTGCTCACAGCAAGTGATTCGGAGGCCCGCGCATCGCGGCTTGCCTTGAGGAGCACACAGGTGAAGACGGCCGGGCAGTTCCGCCGCACGGAACCCTCCGTCGCCTAGTCAGCGTGTGCGTACCGGTTCACAGCCAGGTGCTCGGGTCCAGATGGCACGCGTGTATATTCGCGAACGCTAGCCGATGCCGCACTGGGCGGGGTGCCGCACCCGTCGGCAGAGTGCCCGTCAGGAGGACCCTGGTGGCATCAGGGCCTAGCTCGCGCCGCGGGTGGCGGCGCGCAGCGGATCGGATCATCTTCACCGGGCCGCCCCGGAGGCTGCCCTCGCCGGCCTGCCCGGGACCAATCCAGGTTCCAGATGGTCTCGAATTGCGGGGCATGAACACGTCCACGGCAGGTCAGCAGCGCCAGCCACGTCCTGGCGGCGCGGAGGGGGGCGGCCAGGACCTGGCCGGGCTGCTGGCCCGGGTCGCCCGCGGTGACCACGTTGCCTTCGAGGCTGTCTACGGTCAGCTCGCCGGGCCGGTCTACGGGATCGTCCGCAATGTGCTGCGCGATCCTGCCCAGTCTGCGGAAGTCGCTTAAGAGGTCATGCTGGAGATCTGGCGGACTGCCTCCCGGTTTGACTCCGCCCGTGGCGGCACGGCTTCCTGGGCGATGACCATCGCCCATCGCCGCGCGGTGGACCGGGGCCGGTCCGAGAACGCCGCCGCCGAGCGCGTCCGCATGCTTGCCCGCGGCCCGGTCACCGGCGACGACGTCGCCGAACTCGCCGAGACGGCGCTGGGCCGGCAGCGGGTCCGCCGCTGCATGGGTACGCTGACCGCACTGCAGGCCGAGGCCGTCACACTCGTTACACCTATCCCCAGATCGCGGGGTTGCTCGGTGTCGCGCTCGGCACCGTCAAGACCTGCATCCGCGACGGCCTGATCCGGCTGCGTGACTGCATGGAGGTGACCCCGTGCCCATCCCCGATCACGACCTCCACCTGCTGACCGGAACATACGCGCTCGACGCTCTCGACGGTGCCGAGCGTGCCCGGTTCGAACGGCACCTGGCACGGTGCGCCTCCTGCCGGGAGGAGGCCTCCGGGCTCCGCGAGACCGCCGCCCGGCTGGCCATGGACACCGCCATCGTGCCGCCGCCCGGGATGCGCGAGCGGGTGCTCGCCGCGGCCGCGCAGGCCCGGCAGCTCCTTCCGGCTGGCCGGACGATCCCGGTCCTCGGCGCCTACCGGCGACCCGGCGCCGGCTCACCTTGCCCCGTCCCGTCGCCATGACCGCCGTGGCCGCGATCATCGTGGTGCTGCTTGTCCTGCAGGTCACCACCTGGCACCAGCTCAACGCGTCTCAGGCCAGGAACTAAGCGGTCGCTGCGGTGCTTTCCGCTTCGGACGCCCGCGTTCAGGCAGGTAGCACCAGCGTCGGCGGGACTGTCACCGCCGTCATCTCCGCCCAGCCGCCGTGAAGCGGCGATCGCCGCAGTCGGCATGCCGGCATGCCAGCCCTGTCGGGCAACTGCGTTTACGAGTTCTGGGTCATCAGCTCCTCTGGCGCTCGCTCCGCCGGGCTGCTGCCCGGAACCACCGCACCGGTCTTGGCTCGCGGAGCCAGCGCCAGGGGCCGGGCTCGGCATCACTATCGAACCCGCCGGAGGCACCATGCGCCCCACTACCACCCCCGTCGTCCTTATGTCGGCTCACGCATAACCCGTAGGGTCGGCGTAACCCGCACGCTGCCGCGACATAGACGCCGGTCGACAAGGGGCACTGTGGTACGCACCGGCTGCCCGGTTAGCTAGGCCTGCCTGGGTCACCTCGGTGACGACCAGTGCCTGCTGGCAGCCAGCCATGCCGCGATGTCCTATCGGGAAATAAATTCTGAAATAAGTTGCTGAATGGCGATCTTTGCTGCTGGTATTCTCATGGATTTTTCGGTCATTTGCCGCCAATAACCGGGAAGACCCAATAGGCGCTCCTGTTTTGCGGCACCGTAGGCAGAGCATCCTGCACGGCTCTCCACCTCGCGTGGGATGCGGGAAAAGCCACTTATCGTCCATATCGTTTTTGAGAGTGCATGTCACTGCATTACGGGAGTCTGCGATGACCCAGCATGCTCATCCGCACAAAAGCCGGGCCACCTGGACTGCCGTCACAGTCCTGCTCGCGATGGCGATCCTCGGCACGCTGTGGGTCCCCCTCTACGCGCGCTCGGAGCCTATGCTCGGCCCATTTCCGTTCTTTTACTGGTTTCAGCTGATTTGGGTGCCTCTGACTGCCGTCTTGTGCTGGATCTGCTATCTGCTTCTGCGGGCCAGACCACGCGGACCCGCGGGAACCAGAGTCACCGACGGCACCGGAAGCAGGCGGCCGTTATGCATATCGACAAGATCCCGTTCCTGATTGTCGTGGCGGCCCTCGTAGTGACCACCGGCACTGGCTTCGCCGCGGCGCGCTGGCGCCCGGCCGAAAACCCGATGGAGCTAAGCGAGTGGGGCCTGGGCGGTCGCGGATTCGGAACGTTCGTCAGCTGGTTCCTGCTCGGCGGGGACGTCTACACCGCGTACACGTTCATCGCGGTGCCTGCGCTGGTTTACTCCTCAGGCGCGGCCGGGTTCTACGCGCTGTCCTACACCATCATGGTCTTCCCGATCGTGTTCATCTTCGCGCCGCGGCTCTGGTCGGTCGCGCGTGCGCGCGGCTACGTCAGCCCGGGCGAGTTCGTCCGTGGCCGGCACGGCTCGCAGGGCCTCGGGCTCGCGGTGGCGGCGACCGGGATCCTGGCCACCATGCCGTATATCGCGCTGCAGTTGGTGGGCATCGAGTCGGTGCTGACCGTGATGGGCATCGGCGGCACCTCCGGCAACGTCCTGGTCCGGGATCTGCCGCTGATCATCGCGTTCGGCGTCACCTCGGCCTACACCTACCTGGCCGGGCTGCGGGCGCCCGCCCTGATCGCGTTCATCAAGGACACGCTCATCTACGTCACGGTCATCGTCGCGATCCTCTACATCCCGGCCAAGCTCGGCGGCTGGGGACACGTCTTCGGCGTCGCGTCGACCCACCTGAAGACGGTCGACCCGGCCACCGGTAAGCAGTACGGCAGTCTCGTCGTGATGCCGGCCGGGGAGTGGTCCTACGCCACCCTCGCGCTCGGTTCCGCGCTCGCCCTGTTCGTGTATCCGCATGCGGCGACCGGGATTTTCGCCGCTAAGCGGCGCAACGTGATCAGGCGCAACGCGGCCATGCTGCCCGCCTACACGCTGATCCTGGGACTGATAGCACTGTTCGGCTACCTGGCGCGGGCGGTGCCGGCGGTGAACGCCGGTATCCAGGCCGACGGCGGCAACTCCCAGCTATCGGTACCACTGCTGTTCGAGCACATGTTCCCCGGCTGGTTCGCGGGCATCGGATACTCGGCGATCATCATCGGCGCGCTCGTCCCGGCGGCCATCATGTCGATCGCCGCTGCGAACCTGTTCACCCGGACGGTCTACCGCGAGCTCGTGAGCCCCTACGCCACCCCGGCTCAGCAGACGCGGGTGGCGCGGCTAGTGTCGCTGCTGATGAAGGTCGGCGCCCTGGCGTTCGCCCTCGAGCTAAACCGGACGTTCTCGATCAACCTGCAGTTGCTCGGCGGGATCTGGATCGTTCAGACCTTCCCGGCCGTCGTGATCGGCCTCTACACCCGCTGGTTCCACCGCTTCGCGCTTATCACCGGCTGGGCCGTGGCTATGTTCTACGGAACGGTCCAGGCCTACCGAACCTCGGGGGGCGGTCAGGCGCACTTCGGGGGCTCCGCGACGCCGGTGTTCGGGCACGTCATCTACATCGCGATCGCCGCCCTCATCCTTAACGTGGCGGTCTCGGCGCTGTTCACCGTCGTGTTCCGCGCGCTCGGCGCCCAGGACGGCTATGACGAGACCCGGCCCTCCGACTACATCGCCGATCCCGATCCCTCGCCGGCCCCCCACCCCGCCAGCCACGGGGCTAGGCACCGCGCAGCACGGGCATCTGCGGGATCGCATCGTTCTTCTCGGCCGGATCCGCCTATCTGATGCCGACGGCAGGCGCGGCTAGGCACTTCTGCTGCCATGCTCGGCCTGGCCCGGCGGAAACTCAGGCGACCTGTGCGCGTCATCTGGGTAAGGTCGTGCTGTGCCAGAGTTGCAGCGCCTGCGAGCTGATCATGCCCCGGCGGTCTTGGCCTTCGAGGTGGCCAACCGCGTCTATTTCGCCGCCTCGATCTCCGACCGCGGTGATGAGTTCTTCGATCGGTTCACCCAGTTGCACAGTGCCATGCTGGCCGAGCAGGAGGCCGGCGTCGGCGCCTTCTACGTGCTCGTCGCTGAGGACGGCTCGGTCCTGGGCCGGTTCAACCTGTACGACGTCAAGGATGGCACCGCAGTACTCGGCTACCGGGTCGCGGAGCACGTCGCGGGCCGCGGCGTGGCGACCGCGGCCGTCCGGGAGCTGTGCGGTCTGGCGGCGGAGCAATACGAGTTGCGCACGCTCAAGGCGGCCACCTCCCGCGAGAACGCCGCGTCACAGAAGGTGCTGGCCAGGGCTGGGTTCATCCCGGTCGGCTCGGCAGGCCCGGCTGACCTCGGCGGTAAGCAGGGCACCTGGTATCAGCGTGACCTGGTGCAGCCCCTGTGCAGTTCCTGACTTGTTCGTGGTTACGCCGTGTCGCGGTCATGGGGCCTGGGCGAGGTTCTGCTGCCGGGGGTGGCGTCCGGGGTAGCGGGCGTAGCTGGCATCGGCGTCGTAGCTCCGCTTCTACGGATGCGCGGTCTCGTTGTGCCCGATGGTGGTGAACCCGGTGATCTGGGCTTGGAGGTGCTCACGGAGGTAGAGCCGGGTCACGTCCGCGCCGCGCGAGGCCAGCAGCCGCGCGGTAGCGAACCCGAGCCCCGAGGCTCCCTGGTAACGAGCGCCGCCAGTCCGTCAATCCGCATAAGTAACTCCGTTCAGCGACCCCAGCAATGGGCCATCGATAGCGCCAGAACGCCAGCGATGGGTCATCGCTGGGGACAAGGCTGCGGCGCGGGAGCTTCCTGGTCAGGACGCCGGACCACAGCCCGGTCATGGTCAGCCAGGACGCGTGCTTGGGCGTCCAGGTCGCGATGGATCTCGGGTGCGCGGTGATCCTGGCCCAGGTGACCTCCGCATGGTGGCAGTGAGCCGTGCCGCTGACGTTCCCAGCCTGCCGCTTCCCCGGTGGCCAGAACCGGTCATATCCAGTTCGTCCCGTGTTTGCGGCATTCCCTGTCCGATCAGTTCCAGTTACCGTCGTTGACGTACTTATTGCCCGCAACTGAACCGGCGTGCCGCAAAGGAAGAGGAAGCGCATGGGACACCATGGGAGACACCTCGTCCCTGGAGGCTCTCTGCCGAAGCTGGGCGTTGTCACCTTCGCCGCGCTGAGCCTGGTGGGCGCGCTCGCCGCGATCCCGGGCGCCAGCGCGAGCACCGGTGCCAGGGGCTCTGCGGCGGCCTCCTCGGTCAGGTCGCTGGCGGGGACCGGGACGTGCCCCTGGGTCGACTCCCGGGCACCGGTCTCCACTCGCGTGGACGAGGTCCTGGCCCAGATGACCCTCACTGAGAAGCTCTCCATGCTGTCCGGGACGAGCTCGGGGAATCCTGGCTACGCCGGGTACGTAGCCGGTATTCCCAGTCTCTGCGTCCCGGCGCTCACACTTGAGGACAACGGCTCCGGAGTCGGTGACGGGCAGGCGGACATCACCGCCTTCCCCGACGGTGAGGCCGCCGCCTCCACGTGGAACACGTCGCTGGTCAAGCAGTACGGCGCGGCTGTCGGTGCGGAACAGCGGGGTAAGGGCACCAACGTGGTGCTGGGGCCGATGATCAACATCATGCGGGCACCGCTGTGGGGCCGGAACTACGAGACGTTCAGCGAGGATCCCTAC
Source organism: Streptosporangiaceae bacterium (assembly GCA_050012355.1). Lineage (GTDB taxonomy): Bacteria > Actinomycetota > Actinomycetes > Streptosporangiales > Streptosporangiaceae > JBEKHI01. The sequence goes on from JBEKHI010000054.1 coordinate 21,127, forward strand.
CTGACCAGCGCCATGGGGGTGGCCGAGGTCCAGGGTGTGCAGTCCCAGGGCGTGATCGCGGAGATCAAGCACATCGGCGCCTACAGCCAGGAGTACAACCGCCCGAACGTGAACTCGGTCGTTTCGCGCCGGGCGCTGGAGGAGATCTACCAGAAGCCATTCGCGGCCGCGGTCGAACAGGGCCAGGCGGGTGCCATCATGGCCGCCGCGGATTACACCAACGGCGTCTACAACAACCAGGACCCGCTCACGCTGACCCAGGATGCCAAGACCGACTGGCAGTTCCCGGGCTTCATCACCAGCGACTGGGATGGCGCGCACAGCGTCGGCGCCGTGAAGGCGGGGCTGGATATCACTATGCCATCCGCCGGTAACTACGGGGCTCCGCTGCTGGCCGATGTTGAAAATGGCTCGGTCCCTATGGCCTACATCAACGACCACGTGGCCAGGATTCTCGACGAGATGTTCGTCCACGGGCTTTTCCAGCATCCAGACACTGGGTCCCTCTCCGCGAACGTCCGCACGGCCGCGCACGTCCAGCTGGCCCAGCAGGTCGCCGAGCAGAGCACGGTCCTGCTCAAGAACGCCGACGGCCAGCTGCCGCTCAGCGCCGCGAAGGTGACGTCCATCGCGGTCATCGGAGCGGACGGGTCTGCCGATCCGAAAACCGTCGGGTGCGGCAGCGGAGCCGTGACCCCGACCGACGTGGTGACTCCGCTGGCAGGCATCCAGGCCCGCGTCGGCTCCGGCGTGCAGGTCGGCTACGCCGACGGATCGAGCGTCAGCGCGGCAGCGGAGCTGGCCGCTAGCTCCTCGGTTGCCATCGTGTTCGTCAACGACGAGGAGTGCGAGCAGGGCGGGGCTTCCTATGACGACCGGACCAGCCTGGACATCGGTGGCGGCCAGGATCAGCTGATCGCGGCGACGGCCGCGGCGAACCCGCACACGATCGTGGTCCTTAACACCGGCTCTCCCATCAGCATGCCCTGGCTGAGCAAGGTGCCGGCCGTGCTGGAAGCCTGGTATCCGGGCCAGACCGACGGGTCAGCCATCGCTGCGATTCTGTTCGGCGACGCCAACCCGTCCGGTCACCTCACCGAGACGTGGCCGCGCAACCTGGCCCAGACACCGACCGCTTCGCCGGCTTCGTGGGGCAACGCCACGACTGACGACTTCTACGAGGGCATCGACGTCGGGTACCGCTGGTACGAGGTCCACAACTTCAGTCCGCTGTTCCCGTTCGGCTACGGCTTGTCCTACACCACGTTCGCGTTCAGGAACGAGCACGTGACGGAGCACGGGGGATCGGACAACCCGTCGTTCACCGTCTCGGCGACGGTCACGAACACCGGGAGCCGGGCCGGGGCCGACGTCGCGCAGCTCTACGTGGGTGACCCGTCGTCAACCGGGGAGCCGCCTAAGCAGCTTGAGGGGTTTGCCAAGGTCACCCTCCAGCCGCGGCATTCGGCTCAGGTCAGCTTCACCGTTAGCAAGAGCGATCTCAGCTACTGGAGCACCGCGGCCGACGGCTGGGCGGTAGCTCCCGGCGAGTACCGCTTCATGATCGGCGACTCGGTAACGAGCACCCCCCTGCAAGCCGTCAGCGACTTGTTCGCCGCCAGCGGGGCAACCCAGGTCACGGTGGCGGCGCCCAAGACCTTCCCCGCGGCGCAGCCGACCACGGTCCGCTCGACGGTCGCCGTCGCCGGCAACGCGATCCAGCAGAGCGTGCACGTCTCGCTGGTCACTCCGGCCGGCTGGACGGCAGTGGCCGTGACCCCGGACGTGTTCCGTAACGTCAAGCCGGGATCGTCACTGGTCACCACCTGGCGCGTCATCGCCCCGCCCGGCGACTCCGCCCGGCTTGAGCAACTCGGGGCCCGGGCGACGCTGACGGCAGGCCGGAGCAGCCAGACCCTCACGGGATTTGAGCAGGTACAGGTGCCCGAACTGGTGACCGGCCAGTTCGCGCCGGCGACGCTGACGGCCACGGCCGGAACCTCCAGCACGGTCTCGCTCCGCCTGACCAACCACACCGGGTCCGTGGCCACCACCACCTGGCAGGTCACGCCGCCATCAGGACTCACCGTGACTCCGGCCACCGGAAGCGTCGTCCTGCCACCGGGCCAGGCCAAGACAGAAACTCTCACCGTCTCGGCCACAACGGCCGGGCTCAACGCGACCATCGACGTCGCCCTGACCACGACCGAAGGAGCCGCCGTCGACCACGGGGACGCGTTCGTCGCCGTGGTGACGCCCTACGCCTCGCTTGCGCAGGCGTTCAACAACGTCGGTATCACCAGCGACTCCGCCCCGACGGCCGGCAATTTTGACGGCGCCGGCAACAGCTTCTCCGCGCAGGCGCTGGCGGCGGCCGGGATCACACCAGGAGAGACGATCAGTCACGACGGCGCGACCTTCACCTGGCCCAGCGTCGCCGACGGCACCGCCGACAACGTCCAGGTGGCCGGCCAGACGATCGACCTCGAAGGGTCGGGCTCTGAGCTGGCGTTCCTGCTATCCGGGACCCACGGGACGTCGACGGGCGCGGGAACCGTCACCTACACCGATGGAACCACTCAGTCCTTCACCCTTGTCGCCGACAACTGGACGGTCGCGGCCGTCGGGGTCCCCGGACCCTTCTCGGGAAGTGGCGGTGACGACATCCTGGCGGTCAGCGCCCACTGGAATCCGACCAACAGCCCTGACGGGGACTACCAGGTCGCCGTCTACGGCTACACCGTCCCCATCAACCCGGCCAAGACGGTCGCCAGCGTCACGATGCCGGCGACCCTGGGCGGAGGAGACGGCTCAGGGTTGCAGACCGCGCACATCTTCGCCATGGCGGTCAGCTCATGAAACGGACAAGCCGACTGTAACGATCCCGGCCACAGGCTCTCGCCTTGGGTAGCCGGGCATCCGGGACTGCTGTGATGGTCATGCTGTGTGGTGGGTTTGATGCGCGTCAGGTGTCGTCCGGGTCACACGCGGACGACGAGCTTCTTCGCGGAGACTCCTTGGACGGCTTCGGGGCGGCCGGTAGCGAACCTGGTAAGGTGCGGGTGTGCGAGGACCGGTCCCTGAGCCGCCGGGCGGCCTGACCTCCTCCGATGCCACACCTGACAGGCCGGCTGCCCGCGCCCGCGTTACGATCGGCCAAGTGGCGGAGTTGGCTGGTGTCTCGGTCTCGACAGTCTCCCGGGTGCTCAATGGGCGGTCCGACGTGTCGGCCGAGACACGACTAGCCGTCGAACGGGTCGCCCGTGCCCGTGGGTATGTAACCCGCCGAGCCCTGGCCGGCGGCCCGGCCCGGCCATCGCATGAGCAGTTCGACTTCGCGGATGGGCGCTTGAGCGGCCTGGTCGGTGTCACGACCACCACCTCAGGAACTGCTTATTTCTCCACTATTCTGGCAGGCATTACCGAAGCGCTGGCCGAGCGAGAGATGTGGGCTTTGGTGTGCCCGACTCGGCAAGAACACGACCGCGAAGTGTCCGTGCTCGAACGCCTCATGCGCAGCGAGATGGTCGGCGCGTTGCTGCTACTGCCTGAGGAGTCGCCTGACGAGCTGCGGAGGTTGAGAGAGGACGGCTTGGTCTTCGTGGTGGTGGATCCACTCCACGACGTGGGGCAAGACATCCCGGCTGTCTCAGCGGACAACTCCGCGGGGGCACACCAGGCCACCGCTCATCTGCTGCAACTAGGGCATCGCCGCATCGGAGTCATCACCGGCCGCGGGGACGGTACTGCCACCAGGGCGCGACTGCAGGGCCATTACGCCGCTCTGGCGGAAGCGGGCGTTATGCCGGACCCGATGCTCGAGGTGGAGGCGGATTTCCTTGTCCCGGGGGGCGCCGTCGGCGCCGAGCGTCTGCTCGGATTGGCCAACCCGCCGACGGCGATTTTTGCCTTTAACGACTGCATGGCCATCGGGGCACTCCACGCGGCACGAGCCAGAGGACTCCGGCTCCCCGACGACCTGTCTGTCGTGGGTTTCGATGACACGCCTGAAGCCGAAGCCGCTTATCCCGCGCTCACGACGGTTCATCAGCCCCTTAGGGAACTGGGCCGCATGGCAGTCAGTCAGCTGGTCAGGCTGATAGATAGCCAGCAGTTCGAGCCCCTGCACGTCGCACTTGCCACGCGGCTCGTAGTCCGATCGTCCACGGCGCGCCCCACCCGCTAGGCGCCAACGCTGCTGTAAGCGGTCAACGATCAGATCGTCCTGGAAGACGCTCGGGACCTTGACGACGCTGCAACTCGGACCTAGCGTCATTCGGTAGTTCCCGGAAATTTCCGGGAACTACCGGGAACCAGTCCCAGGGCGGACACATGTCTTCTGAACTGACCGCGCCGGCGGGTCGCGTGCGGGCCCGCGCCAGATGGACCAGGATCGTCGTGGCGGTAATCGTCGTGATTGCCGCAGGACTGTGGTCGGCGGTGGGGCTGACTCCGCAGGCCAGTTCGCCGGCCCGTGCGGCATCCTGCCCCTGGGTTGATTCCACGGCACCCGTGTCTACCAGAGTGGAAGAGGTGATGTCGCAGATAACGGAGGCCCAGGAACTCGCGCTGGTAAACGGCGGCTCGGGCAGCTATGCCGGCAATATTCCGGCCATCCCGGCGTTGTGCATCCCGTCCATCAACCTGGAGGACGGGCCTCAGGGGGTTGGCGACGGACAGTGCTGCGTCACCCAATTGCCGGCCCCCGTTGCGGCGGCGTCCACGTGGGACACGAGCCTGGAGCAGCAATACGGCGCGGTCGTGGGCTCGGAGGAGGCGGGCAAGGGAGCCAACGTCAACCTTGGCCCGACCATAAACATCGTGCGCGACCCCCGATGGGGCCGCGCCTTCGAGAGCTTCGGCGAGGATCCGTACCTCTCCGGCCAGATGGCCGCCGCTTATGTCACGGGTGTCCAGTCCCAGGGGATCATGGACCAGGTCAAGCACTACGCGGTGTACAACAACGAGACCAACCGCAACAACTCCTCTGACGACGACGTGGTCCAGGAGCGAGCTGAGCAGGAAATATACATGCCCGCTTTCCAGGCGGCGGTCAATGCCGGGGTGGACTCGGCCATGTGCGCGTACAGCCAGCCGAACGGCGTGCCCGCCTGCCAGAATTTCTACCTGCTAGGCAGCCTCGACAACGAACTCGGTTTCCAGGGCTTCGTCACCTCGGACTGGTATGCCACCCAGAGCACGCAGCCGTCCCTGGAAGCCGGCGACGACATGGACATGCCCGGTGACGATAATTACGGCACCAACCTCGCCGCGGAAATCGGGAACCAGGTCCCACGCGATTACCTGGATGACGCAGTCGAGCGAATCCTGACGGAGTTGTTCAACTCCAATCTCATAAACACCGGCAACACTGGCTGCACCTGCAACACGGTGACATCGGCAGCCCACACGGCAACCGCCCTCCAGGTCGCCGAAGAGGGCACGGTGCTGCTCAAGAACTCGGGCAGCATCCTGCCGCTCAACCCCAGCACGGTCGGCTCGATCGCCGTCATCGGCACCGATGCCAGCAGCAGCCCGACCTACTCTGGTGGAGGCAGCGCCAGCACCACCGCGAGCAACCAGGTCACGCCGCTGGCCGGCATCCAGGCCGCGGCGGGCACCGGTGTGACGGTGACCTATAACGACGGCACCAACCAGGCGTCCGCCGTCGCGGCTGCGCAGGCCGCCAACGTAGCCGTCATTTTCGCGGATTACACCGAGAGCGAAGGCTCCGACCTCACCAGCATCGACCTGGGCACGGCCGACGACGATCTGATCAGCGCCGTGGCCGCGGCTAACCCCAACACCATCGTTGTGCTCAACACGGGCTCGGCGGTGACCATGCCCTGGGCGAACAGCGTTTCCGGGATTCTGGAACAGTGGTATCCGGGACAGGTGGACGGTACCGCCGCCGCGGCCGTGCTGTTCGGCGCAGCCGATCCCTCGGGGCACCTGCCCGTCACTTTCCCCAGCAGCTTGGCCCAGGTGCCTGCCAGCACCGCGGCGGAATTCCCCGGTGCCAACGGGCAGGTCCTGTACAACGAGGGCATAGACGTCGGCTACCGCTGGTATCAGTCCCAGGACCTGACGCCTGAGTACCCCTTCGGCTTCGGGCTGTCCTACACGACCTTCTCGTACTCCAATTTGTCCATCACCGGGTTCAACGCCGCCAATACGGCCACCGTGACTGCCACGGTCACTAACACCGGCTCAGTAGCGGGTGCGGACGTGGCCCAGCTGTACGTCGGCGACCCTTCCAGTACCGGGGAACCGCCGTGGCAGTTGAAGGACTTCCAGCGCGTCAGCCTCAACCCTGGCGCCTCGACCACGGTCTCCTTCAGCGTGCCCGTCCACGACCTCACCTATTGGGCCGGCCCGGGCGCCACGAGTTACCCGACGGCGTGGTCCGGTAGCGATCCTGATGGCGGAGGATGGACCGCGCCGGCCGGCACGTATGCGATCGGCGTAGGAGACTCATCCGCCAACCTGCCCCTCACCGGTTCCCTCACACTGGCCAGCCCGGTGGGGCCGGACACGGTGAGCCTCAACACCCCGGATCCTCAGGCGACCCCCGTCGGCTCAACCGTCGACCTGCAGATGAGCGCCACCGACTCGGCAGCCGGGCAGACACTCACCTACACCGCCTCGGGCCTGCCGGGCGGCCTGTCGATCGACCCGTCCACCGGAGCGATAACCGGGACCGCTCTCTTTAGCGAGAGCGACACAGTGACGGTGACGGCCACCGACGGCGAAGCGTACGAAAGCAGCGTCTCATTCCCGTGGAACGTCGCTGCGCCGCCAGTCACCGCGTCGGTGGTGCCAGCCGGCTCAAGTTGTAACGCCCCTGTCTCCGGTGATTCCCAGCTCAGCGAGGGAGGTTTCACCGCCAGTACGAGCACCCCCTCGGGCGACGGCCCCCAGACAGCTATCACCAATGCGGTCAGCGGTTCGAACAGCAGCCGCTTCAGCACGGACACCGACCAGACGGCCGGCATGTACTACGAGGTCAACATGGGCGCGTCGCAGACCTTCAACCAGATAGAGATGGAGTTCCCTGACTGGCCTACCGACTACGCCCCGGATTACAACGTCGAGGTCTCGAGCAACGGCAGTTCGTGGACGGTGGTGGCCAGCTGCTACGGCAACGGAAGCCCGGAAACAGCCACCTTCAGCAGTCAGACCGCC